>JBKJRO010000051.1:0-25723 GCA_046594555.1 Solirubrobacteraceae bacterium | reverse complement strand
CCGGACTTCGGCGCCTTCACCGCCTCAGAGGCCAGCGCCGACGCTGGCGCGTTCTGCCTGACGTGGACGATCGCGTTGGCGAAGTCGACATCGCGCCAGCGCAGCGCCCGCAGCTCGCCCAGGCGCAGACCGGTGTACGCGGCGAATCGGATGGCCGCCGCGTACAGCTCGGCGTCCGTCTTGCGCTGCGCCGTGAGCCGTTCGGCGCGGTCGGCGGGGATGCGGGTCGTCACCCGCCCGGCCTTATTGAGGCGGTCCCCCGGCTCGACCGGCTCCCACGCCGCCGCAGCCGCCCTGGCGACCGCCTCCACCTGCGACGAGTCCAGCACGTTGAAGTCGCCGGACGACTTGGACGGCGGGACCTTCTCAACGTCCAACATCGGGTTATGCGCGATCCACCCGCGCCGCTGGGCGCGCTGGAGAACGCCGCTCAGGACGACCATGCTCTGACGGATCGAGTCGCGAGAGAGCTTGCCGTCACGCAACGCCGCCGAGCGGAACGTCTCGATACGTTCCGTCGTGACCCGCCGGACGGGTGTGTCCGCGCCAAACGCCGGCTCCAAGTGTGCGCGCACGATGCTCCTGTAGCGGTACAGCGTGGTCTGCGCGATCCCCTTCTCGTTCTCCGCGTAGTCCAGGTAGGCACGGCAGGCGTCACCGAACGTCCGGCCGCCCACCCGCGCCCGTGACGTTCGCGGCTTGCGCCGCTCCGTCGCCAGTAGTTCTTCAAGCAGGTCGCGCGCATCCTGAGGCGTCAGGTAGCCGTCCGGCTTCGGACCGTCGGCGACGCGCCAGACGGTCGCGCCTCGCGCAGTCCGGCGCCCGCTGTCCTTCGCCCAGGCCGGCCCGAGAACCTTGCGGGTGTAGCCACCTTCGGCCCGCCCGTGCTTTGCCACCCACACACGGCCGCCCTTGCGGTCTTCGATGCGGACGTGGCCGGTGAGCCGAGGCTCGCTTGCCTTGGTCGTCATTCCGTCCTCCTAAGGCTTCAACGGGCGGGCGGGGGATCACCCCGCCCGCCCGTTTGGCTGGTCGTCGTCCGGGGGGTTAGGCGGTTGGGTCGCAGGACATCAGCGCGAACGCGATCTCCGGGAACGCGCCGCTGCGGATCAGGTTCGCGAGGTCAACGAATCCGTCCTCAGAAGTCGGCTCCCCCGCGGCCTCGGCGGCGGCGGTGAGCGTCACGCCGCACGCGCGGAGCTGGATCGCCAGTCCCTCGCGACCCTCGTCGTCCAGGTCGTAGCCTGCGGCCTCGGTGAGGATCCGGCGGCCGGCGAGGGCTACCGCCGTCTCGACCTGTCGCAGGTCTTGCATCGCGGCCAGCTCGGCGCGCGTGGTGGTCGTATCCTGTGTGAGCATCGAAGCACCCTTCGGTGTCTGCCCCGGGACGTTTGCGCGTCGCCGGGGCATCTGTTTGTCGGGCCAGTCGCGGCCCGCTGACGGACACTTAGGGAACAGGATCGGGGAACAGAAGTCAAGGGCGCCGAGACACCCAGCTACCGAAGTCCCTGCTAATTCGCCGCTTCTTTCTGATGGGCCGGGGAGGACTCGAACCTCCATCGGACGGATTATGAGTCCGCTGCTCTGACCGATTGAGCTACCGGCCCGTCGCGGCGGATCCTCGCACGGGGCGTGGTCAGCCAGAGACCTTGGCGACCGCGCGCTCGAGCTCGGCGGCCGAGAAGGCGCCCTCGATGGCGGTCGAGACGCGACCGTCGCGGTCCAGGACGAACAGCCAGGGCTCGGTCGGGATGCGGTAGGCCGCGGGCTGCGCGCGCAGGCCCTTGTCGACCTCGTTGTCGCGGTAGATCTCGTTGTGGATGAAGGCGACCTTGCCGTCGCCGAGCTTGGCCCGGACCTGGGCGAGGATGTCGACGACGGGGCCGCAGACGCGGCTCTGGCACAGCGACGGCGTCGCGTACAGGAGCGCGACCGGCTTCTTGCCGTAGACGTCCGCCAGGTCCGTGTCGAGCAGGTCCTTGTCGGCGGGCGACCGCGTCTCGATCCTGCTCGCGTCACCGCCCACCGACGCCAGCGTCGGCGTGTGGACCTTCGGTGCCTTGTCCCCCACCCACGGGATGCCGCCGCTGCCGGCGGTGACCTCGGCCGTGAACGGATCCAGCGCGACGCTGCGCCCGTCCAGACGGGCCACACCGGAGACGCGATAGCGCCCGGGGCGCGGGAAGCGCAGGTCGGCGACGTAGACCATCTTCGCGGCGTCGGGATCGTTTGCGGTCGTCACGCTCTGGAAGGCCGGCTTCACGGCGAGCGACTCGCTGCGGGCGAGGAACGGGCCCCGCACGCCGCTCCCGTCCTGCCGCGAGACGTACAGCGCGACCGGCGCCGCGTTGATCTGCTTGCGCGCGGTGTCGAAGATCGCGAACCCGTAGCGGTTGGTGCCCGGCTGGACGACCGAGACGCTCGGTGCCAGGATCAGGCCGCGCTGCATCGACCCCAGGAGCTCGGAGATCGTCCGGCCCTGCGGCTTGGGGAACTGCGCCGTCTGAGCGGCGGCGTCGGCAGCGGCGGGCGCGGTGGCGGGTGGGTCCGTCTCGGAGCTGCCGCAGGCCGCGAGGCCGGCGGTCGCCAGCAGGGTCAGGGCAACGGCTGTCGGTCGGCGCACGGCGCGGAGTCTAGGCGGCGCCCATGCGGCGACACGCCGGTCAGCCGGGTCACCGGGCCGCGAGCTTGCGCAGCCCCGTGTCCAGCGGATTGCGCGCGGCGGCCCTGGCGTACCAGCGGCGCGCCGCGGCGCGGTTCCCGCGGCGGGTCTCCAGGTCGCCGATCAGCGCCGGGGTGACGAACACGAGCGGCTGGTCCCGCAGCACGCCGAGCAGCTTGGCGCGCGCCGCGTCCGGCCGGCCGAGCGCCTCGAGCGCCCCGGCCTGCAGGTATTCCGGGGTGGTCGCGAACGGGTTGAGCCGCGCTGCGGTGCGCGCGCGGTCCAGCCGCACCTGCTGGTCGGCGGCGATCCGGGCCCGATCGACCGCACGCGCGGACAGCACCTGCGTCGCGACCATCAGGGCCAGCAGGCCGCAGACGACGGCCGGGACGATGCGACGCACGCGGGACCACGCGCCCGGCGCAGGCGCGTCGCCGGCGACCAGCACGATCGCGATGCCCAGCGCCGTCACGGCCAGCCCCGACAGCCCTGGGATCGTCCAGAACCAGTCGACGATCGACTGGCCGAGGAACACGACGGCGACGGCGGCCAGCGATGCGAGGCGGCGGCGATCACCGGGCTCGAGCGCGCGGGCCCCGCGTCCGATCACGGCACCGCTGGAGGCGACGAACGCCAGCAGCAGCAGGACGCCGACGAGCCCGAGTTCCGCGAGCGTCCCGAACGGCAGGCTGTGTGCGGCGACCAGGTTGCGGTCGGTCCGGCGGTGCTCGTAGTACCCGACCGGATAGCCGCCCTCGCCGACTCCGGCGACGGGATGCTCGCCGAACTCCTTGAGCGCGACCCGCCAGAGGTCGGACCGCTGCCCGCCGACCGATCCGAACCGCGTGCTGCCGCTGTCCGTGTTCTGCAGCGCGGTGAACTCGTCGGCCTTGTCGCGGATGTAGCCGGCCGGGTCGCCCACCTTGGCGGCGGCGGAACCTGCGGCGCCGACGCAGACCGCGGCGAGCGCGAGGACGGCCAGCACGCGGGCGCCGCGGCGAACCCGGCCGCGCAGGAGGCGGTCCCCGGCGACGATCGCGCAGCCCGCGCCGAGGGCGGTGAGCGCCGCCAGCAGCAGTGCCCCGCGCGCGTCGGTCAGCGTGCTGGGAACGGTCTCGTTCTTCACGCTGAACGTGTCGTACGGCTGCAGGAGCCGGTGCGAGAACAGTGCCACCGGCGCGACGGCGACCAGGGCGGTCAGCGCCCGGCGCAGACGCTCGGGGCCGAGCGCGAGGACGACGACCGCGCCGAGGGCCGTCCCGATCAGCACGCCGCGCGACTGCGTGAGGAACGCCAGGCAGGCGGCCGCCGTGGCCAGGGCGAGCGCCGGCGGCCGGGCCGCCCACGGCACGCGCCGGGACGCCGCGACCAGGACCAGCGGCCAGAACGCCATGGCGAACAGCACCGCGTTGCCGTTGCGGTAGGCGATCGGGTTCTCCAGCCGCCCGGCGAGGAACAGCGCTCCCGGGTCGGCCACGTAGGCGATCACCGTGCCGGCGACGATCGCCGCGAGGACGGCGACGAGCAGGTCGGCGGTGAGGCGCGCGGCCCGCCGCGTCGTGAGCGTCAGGAGCGGGAGTGCGAACAGGCCGGCGAGCAGCACGTTGCGTGCACCGCCCTCGTAGGCGGCCCCGGGCATCTGCCCCCAGAGGACGGACGCGAGGCTCCACGAGGCGAACCCGCCGATCAGCGCGAGCGGGATGCGCCCGGCGGCGGGCGCGTGCCGGCCCGGCGCGACGATCGCCAGGACGACGAGGACGAACACCGCCAGCGGCCCCCACCGATCGATCGTGAAGGCGCCGTAGTGCGCGTCGGCGAGGCCGAGCGCGAGCAGCGTCACGATCATCGGGAGCGCCTCGCGCAGCCGGCCGGGTGCCGCCGCGAACTGCGCCGCGCCCGCCGCCGGCGCCTGTACCCTGTCGCTTGTGCGGGCGTCCATGCGGATCCTCATCTTGGCCGCGCTGTCGGTCGGACCGGCGGCGCCGGCGCTCGGGCAGGACGCGATCATCGATCCCGGCCCTGGCACGCCCGCGGGCACGCAATACCAGATTCCGGTGGACACGGCGCGGCAGGACGCGGCGCCTGGCCGGCCGGCACCCAGGCGACGGAACGGCACCACGCTGCAGTCGGAGAACGGCTTCGGCAGCTCGTCGGTCGTGCCCCCTGCGGCGCCGAGTCCGGCGACCGTCCGCGTGCACCACCGCCGCGCGACCGCGAAGCGGCGCCCCGCCCCCCCGAAGAGGCGCCCGACCACCCCGGCCAGGACGCCGAGGACCGCGCCGGTCGCCGCGCCCTCGTCCTCGCCGCCCCCCACTGCGGGGTCGAACGGGACCGGCGGCCTGCTGCTGCTGCTCGGCAGCATCGCCGTCGCCGGCGGCGTCGGGTCAGCGGCCCGGCGGCGGCGCTGAGCGCACGCGCCGGTAGGCGTCGAACGCCGGCTTGGGCCTGCCGTCGGCCTGGAGCAGCCCGAACGTGAACCCGTCCTTCACCGACGCGGGCTCGTCGTAGAGGCCGTACCAGCCGAGCCCCGCGGCGTTCTGGCGCTTCGCGATCGCGTAGGCATCGGTCAGCCAGATGGCCTGCTCGGGCCGCGTGACGTAGAAGCCGAAGGCGCGGTTGCTGCGATCCGACGAGATGTTGTACTCCGAGAGCCAGAGCCGCGGGACGTGCATCCGCGCCCCGCGGTACGCCGTGCGGATCTCGGCCGCGAGCGTGTCGATGTCGGACACGTCGCGCACGCCCTCGGCATACGGGTCGAGCTTGATGTCCGGCTTGCGGGGGGAATACGGGTTGTGCCCCCACCAGTCCATGTGCGGTGGGCGCCCGTTGGGCAGGCGCATGAAGCGCACCCACTCGGAGGGATAGACGTCGCCGGCGCTGAAGGTCATGCCGCCGATCACGATGCTGCGCGGGTCCGCCCTCTTGATCGCGCGGTACGAGGCTTCGAGCAGCGTCGCGTAGCGCCGCGGGGCGGCTGCGGCGTGCGGGGGATCGGCGACCAGTTCGGCAGCCGCGACGGTTCACCCCAGACCATCCAGCGGCGGACCGACGGGTAGTGCGCGACGGCCGCGGTGAAGAAGTCGGCGAGGTCACCGTCCGCCGTCGGCGGGACGGTGACGTTCTGCCCGCCGTTGGCCCAGCTCGGCGTGCCCTTGACCATCACCGCGACGCGGATGCCGGATCTCCGGGCAAGGCGGATCGCGTCGCGTACGTCGGCCGGCCAGCGGTAGGCCCGATCGCGCGGGTCGGTCGCGGCCCTGGGCCGCCAGCGCGCGACCTGGGCCCAGGTCAGCTGGATCTGGAACGTGTCGACGCCGAGGCGGTGATAGATGGGGAAGGCGTTCCCGCCGGACGGCGTGTGGAGCGGTCCCCAGATCGACTTCTCGAACGACGCGGCGGACGCGCTCCCCGCGAGCGCACCGGTCATCAGCGCCGCAGCTGCGACGGCGCGCGGCAGCGAGCGGATCAGGCGGGTTCGTGGCACGACCGGATTGTGGCGTGCCACGCGGCGGGGCGCGCCGGATGCCGCGGACTGGCCGGGCGGCCAGGTGTGATGGGATACGCGGTCCTGCGAACGGACCTGGAGGGTGGGATGGCAGAGCGAGCGGCGATCGTGACCGGTGCATCGAGCGGCATCGGACTGGCGATCGCGGAGATGCTGGGCGAGGAGGGCTACGGCCTGACCATCGCCGCGCGGCGCCCCGAGAAGCTGGAGGCGGCTGCCGACGGTCTGCGGTCCAAGGGCTACGACGTCCAGCACGTCGCGGGGAACCTCGGTGACGAGGCGACGATCCAGTCGGTCGTGGCCCACCACGAGCGCCACTTCGGGCGCCTGGACGTGCTCGTCAACAACGCGGGCGTCGGCATCGGCGAGGTCGCCGACCAGCTGACGACGAAGAAGATCGACATCCAGCTGAACACGAACCTGCGGGCGATCTTCCTCTTCTACCGCGAGTCGCTGCCGATGCTGCGCCGGGCCGGCGCGGAGCACCGCGGCGCGCTGGTGGTCAACACGTCGTCGATCTCCGGCATCCGCGGTGAGGGCTGGCTGTCCGTGTACTCGGCCACCAAGCACGGCGTGATCGGGTTCACCCAGGCGATGAACAAGGAACTCTCCGGAGCGGGGATCAAGAACACGGCGCTCTGCCCCGCATTCGTCGACACGCCGATGACCGACTTCGTCAAGGAGCACGTGGCGGCCGAGACGATGATCCGGCCGGCCGACATCGCCGAGTCGGTGCGCTACCTGCTGAAGACCTCGCCCGGCTGCGTGATCCCCGAGATCCGCTTCGAGCAGCCCGGCGGCGAGCTGGCGATCCCGTGAAGCTCGGCGTCCACATCGGCTACTGGGGCCTCGGCCTCGACAGCGCGGACCAGCTGAGCATCGTCCAGGAGGCCGAGCGGCTCGGCTACGACTCGGTCTGGACGGCCGAGGCCTACGGCTCCGACGCCGCCACCGTTCTCGCCTGGCTGGCAGGGCTCACGACCACCATCCGCCTGGCGTCCGGGGTCCTGCAGATTCCGGGCCGGTCGGCCGCGATGACGGCGATGACGGCCGCGACGATCGACCAGCTGTCGGGCGGGCGGATGATCCTCGGCATCGGGACGTCGGGCCCGCAGGTGAGCGAGGGCTGGCACGGCGTGCGGTTCGGCAAGCAGCTGCAGCGCACGCGGGAGTACGTCGACGTGCTGCGCATGGCGTTGGCCCGCGAGCGCCTCGAGTACCACGGCGAGACGATCGACCTGCCGCTGCCCGACGGGCCCGGCAAGGCGCTGAAGCTGACGATCGAGCCGGTGCAGGCGCACCTGCCGATCTACATCGCCGCGATCGGCCCGAAGAACACGCAGCTGGCGGCCGAGATCTCCGACGGCATCGTGCCGACGATGTTCTCGCCCGAGCACGTGACGGTGATGATGGACGAGATCAGGACCGGCGTCGCTCGCGCCGGCGGCGGCAAGACGATCGAGGACGTGGAGATCGCACCGACGGTCCAGGTGTACGTCGGCGACGACCACGCCGCGGCGCGCGACCTGATGCGCCCGTTCCTGGCGCTCTACATCGGCGGGATGGGCTCGCGGGAGAAGAACTTCTACAACGCGCTCGTGCGCCGCTACGGGTTCGACGACGCGGCGCAGGAGGTCCAGGACCTGTACCTCGACGGGAAGAAGGACGCCGCGATGGCCGCGATCCCCGACGACCTGATCGACACCGTGGCCATCTGCGGCCCACGCGAGCACGTGCGCGAGCGGCTCGCGGCCTATCGCGAGGCGGGCGTCGGCACGCTTGGCGTGATGCCCGTCGCCTACACCCGCGAGGGCCGGATCGAGCAGCTGCGCGCGATCGCCGAGCTGGCGGGCTGAGCGCCGCCGTGCCACCCGGCGAGCGCTCCGCCGCGGGCAGGCCGCTGCGCCTCCTGCTCGGGGCGTTCGGCGATCCCGGGCATGCGTTCCCGATGCTGGCGCTCGGGCGCGCGCTGCGCGCCGGCGGGCACGACGTGACGCTGCAGACCTGGTCGCGCTGGCAGGCCGACGCCGAGCGCGAGGGCCTGCGATTCGCGCCGGCGCCGGAGTACCACGTCTTCCCCACGCGCGAGCGCCCGCTGAAGCCGTTCGAGGCCGTGGTGCGCGCCGTCGCGGACACGCGCCCGCTCGTCGCGCAGCTGGCCCCGGACGTGGTCGTCGGCGACATCCTGACGCTGGCACCGGCGCTGGCCGCCGAGCTCGAGGGCGTGCCGTGCGCGACCCTCATCCCCCACGTCGATCCGCGCGGCGGACCGGGATTCGCGCCGTACTCGGTGGGGGCGCGGCTGCCGCGCACGGCTCTGGGGCGGGCCGGCTGGCGTGTGCTCGACCCGCTGATCGGGCGCGGTCTGAAGCAGGGCCGCGCGGAGCTGAACGAGACGCGGTCGCGGCTCGGGCTGCCGGCACTGGATCGCCCGCACGGCGGCATCTCCGAGCAGCTTGCGCTCGTCGCGACGTTCCCCCAGCTCGAGTACCCGCGGCCGCCGCGCCCGGGCACGCACGTCGTCGGCCCGCTGCAGTGGGAGCCGCCGACGGATGACGTGGAACTCCCGCCGGGCGATGGCCCGCTCGTGCTCGTCGCACCGTCGACCGCGCAGGATGTCGAGCACACGCTGCTGCGGGCCGCGCTGGCCGGGCTCGGGGAGCTCGACGGAATCCGCGTCCTGGCGACGACGAACCGCAGGCCGCTCAGCGATCCGGCTCCCGCGATCCCGGCGAACACGCGGCTCGTCGACTGGGTGAGCTACGCCCGCACGATGCCGTTCGCGGACGTCGTCGTCTGTCACGGCGGCCACGGGACGATCGTCCGCGCCCTCTCCAGCGGCTGCGTCCCCGTCGTCGCGCCTGCGGGCGGTGACCAGAACGAGAACGCCGCCCGCGTGGACTGGGCCGGTGCCGGCGTGCGCATCCCGCGGCGGTTCCTCGGCCCGTCGTCCGTCCGCCTGGCCGTGCAGCGAGCACTCGGCGAGCCGGCGCTGCGAGCCCGGGCGCGGGAGCTTGCCGCGTGGGGCGCGAGCCATGACGCGGGCGCGCGGGCGGTGGAGCTCGTGGAGCGTTTGGCGCGGACGTGACGTCCGGTATACGAACTAGTGTTCGTATCGACATGGACCGCGCGGAACTGGAACAGATGCTCGCAATCGGCTGCTCGCTCGAAGACATCGGCCGTCGCACCGGACGCCACGCCTCGACCGTGTCGTACTGGCTCGAGAAGTTTGGCCTGCACGCGTCGGGGCACGCGCGGCATGCTGCACGCGGAGGACTCGAGCGTCGAGCCCTCGAGGGCCTCGTCCAGCGCGGTCACACCGTCGCCGAAATCGCAGCGCGTGTCGGCCGCAGCCCGACGACCGTGCGGTATTGGCTGCGGTTCCACGGTCTCGAAACGACCCGAGCGGCACGCCTGCGCACCGGGGGCGTTCCAGCATCGTCCCCGCCCACGGTCGAGGTCCGAGAGTGCCGGACGCATGGACCTGCCGACCACGTCCTGCGCGGGACGCGCTACCGCTGCCGGCGATGCAGCAGCGACGCCGTCACCCGGTACCGACGTGAGGTCAAGCGACGCCTGGTCGCTGAAGCCGGCGGATCGTGCGTGCTGTGCGGCTATTCCGCGTGTATGGCCGCGCAGGAGTTCCACCACGTCGACCCGTCTGCGAAGCGCTTCAGTATCAGCGCGAAGGGCGTTGCTCGCGCCTACGACACCGTGCGTGAGGAGGCCTCGAAGTGTGTTCTCCTCTGCGCGAACTGCCATGCAGAAGTTGAAGCCGGGATCTCTATACTCCCGCTCGTCGTACCCGGTCGGGGGTAATTCAATGGCAGAATGCTCGGCTGTTAACCGAGTCGTTGTGGGTTCGAGTCCCACCCCCCGAGCTTTCTCCGCAGGTCGGCGTGACGCTCTCGCCGGGCAGCGGCCGCCCCTCAGTCCTCCGCCGGCCGCGTCTCGATCAGCGTCTTTTCGACCTCGCGCTCGACGGCGCCGCGCAGCCGCTCGCGGAGTTCGACGAGCCGCACGAGCTCGCCGCCGCTCGATCCGGCGGCGGCCTTGATCTCGCGCTCGACGCGGGAGAGCTGCAGGCGCAGGTGCTCCGCCTCGAGCGCCGCGCGCGATCCCCGCGCGTGCGTCGCGCGGACCTGGAGCTCCGCCAGCGCCCGCGTCAGCTCGTCATCGTCCTGCGGCGCCTCCAGGCGGTCCTCGCCGAGATGGTCGCGCAGGAGTTTCGCGGCGCGGCGGTGGACGGCCGCTGTGAAGTCCTGCTCGATGTCCAGCAAGGCGAGCTTCTCGCGCCCGTCGGGCGGCAGCGCGAGGCACTGCACGAGGAACTGGCGCTCGATCCGGCCCGGCGGGTCCAGGATCGTGCGCTGCAACGGCGCCAGGGCGTCGCGGGACGCGGGGCGGGCCGCGTGCACCGGCGCGGCGGCACGCGGCGCGGCGGCGAGCCACTCGGCCAGCTTCGTGGGCACGACGTCGAGCCGGCCGGCGGCCAGTTCGAGCAGGTCGTCGCGCAGGGCGCCCGGACCGAGCGTCGCGAACACGGGGCGCAGCTCCCCGACGACCCGGTCCTTGGCCTCGGGATCGCTCAGGTCCTCCTGCGACAGCGCGCGCTCGACGCGGAAGCGCACGAACGGCATCGACGCCGCGACCAGGTCGCGCACCGCCTGCCCGCCACCCGCCGCCACGATGTCCGCCGGGTCACTGCCCGGCGGCAGCGGGACCACGCGGAGCTCCAGCCGGCGCCCGGCCGCGACCTGCGCCGCGCGCAGCATCGCCCCCTGCCCCGCGCTGTCGGCATCGAGCGCCAGCAGCACCCGCGGCGCCAGTCGCGCCAGCTCGCCGACCTGGTCCTCGGTCAGCGCCGTTCCCATCAGGCCCACGGCGTTGCGCAGCCCGGCCTGGTGCAGCGCGATCACGTCGGTGTAGCCCTCGCAGAGGATCGCCTCCCCCGCCTTCGCGGCCGCCGCCCGCGCGAGGTCGGCGGCGAAGACCTGGCGGCCCTTGTGGTAGACCGGCCCGTCGGCGGAGTTCAGATACTTCGGCTTCTGGTCGGCGCCGAGCGCCCGCGCGCCGAAGCCCAGCACGCGCCCCCGCACGTCGCACAGCGGGAACATGATGCGCCGGCGGAAGCGGTCGTACGTCTGCCCCTTCTGGCTGCGCTGGGTCAGTCCCGCATCGAACAGCTCGCGCTCGCTGAAACCCGCCTGCCGCGACCCGGTCATCACGCGGCCCCAGTCGCTCGGCGCGTAGCCGACGCGGAACTCGCGCAGGTAGGACTCCTCCAACCCGCGGGCAGCCAGGTACTCCCGTGCGTCGGCGGCCTCGTCGGACTCCCACAGCATGCGCACGTAGAACGCCGCGGTGCGCTCCAGCAGCTCCAGCAGGCGGTCGCGCTGCTCGCGGCGCTGGGCGGCCTGGGGATCCTCGGCGTCCAGTTCCAGCACGACCGAGTAGCGGTCGCCGAGCAGCTCCAGCGCCTCGCGGAACGTGACGCCCTCGGTCAGCTCGACGAACTTGAACAGGTCGCCCCCCTCGCCGCAGCCGAAGCAGTGGAAGACCTTCTTCAGCGGGTCGACGCTGAACGACGGCGAGCGCTCGTCGTGGAACGGGCACAGCCCCGTGAAGCTCGCCGACCCCGACCGGCGCAGCTCGGTCTTGGCCTGGACGAGGTCGACCATGTCGACGGCGTCGCGGACGCGCTCGATGGATTCGTTGGTGTACCGGGCCATCAGGTGCTAGGCGGCGAACGACTCGGGGACGGTCAGCGTCTCGAACACGCGGATGCAGTAGCGGTCGGTCATCCCGGCCAGGTAGTCGGTGACGCGCTGGGCGGGCTGCGCGCCGGGCGCTCCGCCGCCGTCGGGCAGCCGGTCCAGGTCGGAGGCGTAGTGGTCGAACAGCGTCCGGATGACCCGTTCGATGCGCGCATGCTCGGTGCGCGCCTGCGGGCCCAGGTAGACGCGCTCGAACATGAACGTGCGCAGCTCATCCATCGCCGCGCCCAGCTCCTCGCCCTGGACGATGTCGCCCGCCGGCTCGGAGTGCTCGACGAGGTCGTGCACCAGCGCGTCGATCCGCCGCGGCCCGGTCGTGCCGAGCACGGCGATCGGCCCCGCGGGCAGGTCGGCCTCCGTGATGACGCCGGCGCGCAGCGCGTCGTCGATGTCGTGGTTGATGTACGCGACGCGATCGACGATCCGCACGATCCGCCCTTCGAGCGTTCGCGGCTGCGGCGCCCGGCCCGAGTGACAGACGATCCCGTCGCGCACGTCGTCGCAGAGGTTCAGGCCGATACCGTCGCGCTCCAGCACGTCCACGACGCGCAGCGAGTGCTCGTAATGGCGGAAGCCGCCGTCGAACCGCTCGCGCAGGCACTCGTCCAGGATCGCCTCGCCGATGTGCCCGAACGGCGGATGCCCGAGGTCGTGGCCCAGGCCGACCGCCTCCGTCAGGTCCTCGTTCAGCCGCAGCGCCCGGGCGACCGTGCGCGCGACCTGGGTCACCTCGAGCGAGTGCGTGAGCCGCGTGCGGTAGTGATCGCCCTCGGGCGCCACGAACACCTGGGTCTTGTGCTTCAGCCGCCGGAACGACTTGCAGTGCACGATCCGGTCGCGGTCGCGCTGCAGCGGCGAGCGCAGGCCGCAGTCGGGCTCGGGCACCGCCCGGCGGGCCGGCCAGGAGCGCGCCGCGAGCGGCGACAGGATGCGCTCCTCGAGCGCGGCGGAGCGCTCGGCGAGAGCGAGGGCGACGGGCCCGGGGTCGGTGTGGGGATCCACGCGGCCGATTCTCGCACCCGCGGCACGCGAAGCGCCGGTCGCGGCGCTCAGAGCGCCGAGCGAAGGCGCACGTTGGCGTGAAAGGCGACCGTGTCGTTGACGACCCGGTCGCCCAGGCGGGCGATCCGCGCGTCCGCGGACGGCGTCTGGGCCAGCGGCAGTCCGAGCGCCTGTGTGAGGAACGCGTGCGCCTCCGCGTCGAGCGGGAACGCCGAGGCCTCGCAGGCCCCGCAGACGACGCCGCCGGCCGCCGGCGAGAAGCCGACGAGCCCGGCCTCCTCACCGCACGTCGCGCACGCCGCCAGCTGCGGCGCCAGGCCCGCGGCGAGCAGCAGCTTCAGCCGGAACGCCAGGCGCCGCTCGACGTTCGACGCTGCGGGATCGCTGTCGAGCAGCGCGAGCATCGTGCAGAGCAGGTTGAAGACCTCCGGGTGCGGCTCGCCCGAGTCGAACAGCCGCGACACCGCGTCGCAGGCCCGGCCCGCCGCATCCAGCGCGTCCGCCCGCTCACGCAGCGCGCGGTGCGGTGCGACCGTCTCGGCGCTCGTCACGGTCATCAGGTCCGAGCGGCCCTCGTGGAGCCCGAGCGACACGCGGAAGAACGGCTCGAGCCGCCCGCCGAACCGGCTGCGCGAGCGCCGCACGCCCTTGGCTATCGCCCCGATCCGCCCGCGTCCGGGCGTGTACAGATGCAGGATCCGGTCGGCCTCGCCGAACCGCATCGACCGCAGGACGACCGCCTCGGTGGTCACCGGACCGGGCATCAGGGCGTCGCTATCCTGAATGAAGTAATGGCTGAGATCATCGTCTACTCGACCGACCCGTGCTCGTTCTGCGCCCGTGCGAAGGAGCTGCTGACCCAGCGCGGGATCGCGTTCGATGAGGTCAATCTGGCGAAGGACCCGGTCGGACGCGCGAAGCTGGCGGGCGAGACGGGGATGATGAGCTTCCCGCAGATCGTGATCGACGGGTCCGTCCTCGGCGGCTTCCGCGAGCTCGTCACCGCGGATCAGAGCGGCCGGCTCGAGGACCTCGCGGCCTGACCGGCCGGGCCCCGCGGGGCCGTGGCTGGCAGCGCTCGCAGGCGTAGGTCCCGCGGCCGCCGACGACGAACTTCACGATCTCGCGGCCGCAGGCGTCGCACGGCTCGCCCTCGCGCCGGTGCACGAGGAACTCGTGCTGGAAGCCGCCGTACACGCCGTCGGGATGCCGGAAGTCGTCGATCGTCGCGCCGCCGGCAGCCAGGCCCGCCTCCAACGCCTCCTTCACGGTCTCGGCGAGGCGGTCGCACTGCGCACCCGTGAGCCGGCCGGCGGCGCGCAGCGGGTGGATCCCCGCCCGGTACAGCGCCTCGTCGGCGTAGATGTTGCCCACGCCCGCGACCTTGCGCTGATCCAGCAGGAACGACTTGACGGCCGTCCGCCGCCCCGCTGCCAGCCCCCGCAGCACCGCGCCGTCGAGCTCGCCGCCGAGGGGCTCGACGCCGAGGCGCGCGTCGAGGAACGACGCCAGCGCGGCCGGGCCGATCGCCAGCTCACCCGTGCCGAACCGCCGCGGGTCGCAGAACCGCAGCTCGTGGCCGTCGTCGAGGTCGAAGACCACCCGCTGATAGGGCTCGTGCGGATCGGCGTCGTAGAGCAGCGTGCCGGTCATCCGCAGGTGCACGAGCAGCGCGATGTCGTCCTCGAGCTCCCAGACGAGGTACTTCCCGCGCCGCGACAGGCGCTCGATCAGCCGCCCCTCGACCGCGGCGGCCAGCTCGCCGGGCGCGAGCGGCGAGCACCAGCGCGGGTCCCGCACGTCGATCGCCGTCAGGCGCCGGCCCTCCAGCACGGGCGCGAGGCGGCGGCGGATCGTCTCGACCTCGGGCAGCTCGGGCATCGCCGCCAGCGTAGACGCGTCAGAGGAACGAGCTGCCGGGCAGCCCGGGCTCGTCCTCGCCCGTGAGCCATGCGAGCGTGCTGGCGCCGACGTCCGCCATCGGCCCGTCGTGCCGGCGCCCGCCGTGTCCGGGGAACATGGCCAGCAGCGGGACCCGCTCGCGCGTGTGGTCGGAGTGCGCCATCGACGGATCGACGCCGTGGTCGGCCGTCAGGATCAGCAGGTCGCCCGGCCCCAGGACGCGCAGCCAGCGGGCGAGCCGGGCGTCGATCTCGCGTAGCGCGGCATCGAAGCCTGCGACGTCCTTGCGGTGGCCGTGCAGCTGGTCGGTGTCGATGAGGTTCGCCATGACGAGGCCGTGCGCCAGCCGGTCCACCAGCGCGTCGAGCGAGGTCAGCGCCTCGTCGTTGCTCGCGCCGGGGTGTGCAGCGTCGATGCCCCGCCCGGCGAACAGGTCGGCGACCTTGCCGACGGCGCGGACCGGCACGCCGCGATCCAGCGCCGCGTCGAGATAGGACCGCGACGGCGGCGCGACCGAGAAGTCACGGCGCCCCTCGCCTCGCTCGAAGGAGCCCGGAACGCCGCGGAACGGCCGGGCGATCACCCGGCCGACGGCGTCCGCGCCGGTCAGCGCCGCGCGCGCCGCCGCACAGGCCTCGTGCAGCCGGTCGAGCGGCAGCGCGTCCTCATGCGCGGCGAGCTGCACGACGGAGTCGACCGAGGTGTAGAGGATGACCTCGCCGGTCTGCAGGTGATGGGCGCCGAACTCGTCGATCGCGGCGATCCCGTCCAGCGCGCCGCCGCCGCAGAAGCGCAGGCCCGTCGCCCCCGCCAGCAGCGCGACGACGCGGTCGGGGATGCCGTCCGGGAACGTCGGGAGCGGCCGCTCCGACACCACGCCCATCAGTTCCCAGTGGCCGGTCGTCGAATCCTTGCCGGCACCGGCATGCGACAGCGCCCCGTGGACCACCGGCGCGATCGAGGGCGTGACGCCCTCCAGCGGCTCGATGTTGCCCAGGCCCAGGTGCTCCAGCGCGGGCAGGTCCAGCCCGCCGACCGCGCGCGCCACGTGGGCCAGCGTGTTCGCGCCCGCGTCGCCGTAGGCGGCGGCGTCGGGTTCGGCACCGGCACCCAGGCCGTCGATGACGACGACGAAGGCGCGGCGCTGGTCGAAGGGTGCCGCCATCGGGGCCGATGCTGACACAGCGGGCGGCGGGTCCCGTCAGGCGTTCGGCGCGCCGTGGCGCAGCTCGCCGTTCACGACGGCCTGCGCGACGAAGTCGTCGACCCGCTCGGGCGGCGCGCTCTTCGCGCCCGTGACGCGGTCCAGCACCTGCGGCTGCGTGGCCGGCCGGCTCGGCGAGTTCCGCGAAGTGGTCCGAGGCGATCGCCTTGACGAGCGCCTCCTTCGTGGGGAAGTGGCGGTAGAGCGTCGCCACGCCGAGGTCCGCGCGGTGCGCGACCTCGTCCATCCCGGCCTCGACCCCGTGCTCGGCGAACACGGCGCGCGCGGCGTCCACGATCCGTGCGCGGTTCCGGCGCGCTCGGCATGGCGATCCTCGCCGCGATCTCGCTGTCGCGCACGAGCGCGGTCGCCGGTCCCGGGCCGCCGGATGCGGCCGCGCTGAACGAGGGCTTCCAGGCAGCGTTCCTGGCCGGTGCGGGCATGGCGGCGATCGGCGCCATCGTCGCGCTGACCGTGCTGCGCAGCGCGGACAGCCGCGCCGCGATCGGGGCCGGACCGGCGCTCGAGCCCGCCGGCTGACGGACTCCGCCTCTGAGGGGTATACGCAACGCACCGCGAGTTATAGAGTCGTCCCGCTGGTCATCAGGCCACGGACGGCGATCCACGCTCATCAGGAGGAGACCTCGTGCGTTCCACGCGACTCATCGCGTTACCGGTCGCCGCGGCGGCACTGTTCATCCCCGCCACCGCCGCCCAGGCCGCCACGCGCATCGTCACACTCGGGCCTGCAGGGTCCGCTGCGAAGCAGCTGCAGAAGGTGGGAGCAGACGCCAACGCGTTCTTCCCGAGTACCACGACGGTCGCCGTCGGTGACAAGGTGAAGTTCGAGCCCAGGGGCTTCCACACGGTCAACCTCGTCGCCTCCGGCCAGACGGCGCTTGCGCTGCTGGCGCCCGGGGCTGCTGTCGCCGGCTCCGTCGACGCCGCCGGCGCCCCCTTCTGGTTCAACGGCCAGCCGGCGCTCGGGTTCAACCCGGTTCTCGCGTCCGCGAGCCTGTTCGGGAAGAAGGCCATATTCGACGGCAGCAAGCGCGTCGAGAGCGGGCTCCCGCTGGCCGCGAAGCCGAAGGCGATGACCGTGACGTTCGCGAAGGCGGGAACGTTCACGTACTTCTGCGACGTCCACTTCGGCATGAAGGGCACCGTCAAGGTGCTCGCCAGGCGCCGGAAGATCCCGCCGGCGAGCGTCGGAGAACACGCCGCCAAGGCCCAGCTCAGCGCCGCAGTGAAGACCGCGAAGGGCCTGACGAAGACGACGCCCGCAGCAAACAGCGTGAGCGTCGGAGCGGCCGGCGCCGGCGGCGTCGAGGTGTTCGCGTTCTTCCCGCGCACGCTCGCGGTCGCCGCGGGCACGACCGTGACGTTCTCGATGGCGGAGGCGTCGCGCGAGGTGCACACCGCGACCACCGGTCCGGGCGATCCGGAGAAGCAGCCCAAGAGTTACCTCGGCGTGATCGCCTCGTCGCTCAACTCGCCGGCGTTCGACCCGCGGGCCGTCTATCCGAGCGACACGCCGCCGGGGCCCGCGCTCCTGACGCCGACGTTCCACGGCAACGGCTTCTGGAGCGGCGGGGCCATGGATCAGGACCCGGCGACGACGCCGGGCGCGTCGGCCAAGGTCACGTTCAGTGCCCCGGGCACCTACGAGTTCTTCTGCATGATCCATCCGTTCATGCACGGGACCGTGAAGGTGACGTGACCCGGACGGCCACCGTCGTGGCCACCGTCCTCGCGGGAGCGGCGCTCGGCGTCGCTCCCGCAGCGGACGCCCGCACGCGGGACTACTGGGTTGGCGCCGTTCCCGCCCGCTGGAACATCGTCCCGAACGGCCGCGACGCGATCACCGGTATGGCGTACGCCCCGGCGGACACCGTCCTCCCGACCGTCGTCTACCGGCGCTTCACCCCGCACTTCGGGCACGTCCTGCGCAACGTGCCTGCGGACACGAGCAACCAGGACCAGATCCCCGGGCCGCTGCTGCGGGCCCGGGTCGGGGACCGGCTCCGCGTCCACTTCAAGAACATGGACACGCTGCGCCGCGCCCCGCACTCGATGCACTTCCACGGCGTGCACTACGCACCGAGTTCCGACGGCGCCTACCTCCCCGGGTTCTCGGGCGGCGATGCCGACGTGCTCCCGGGCCACGCGTGGACCTACCGGCTCACGGCCGGGCGCGACTCCGCCGGGGTCTGGCCGTACCACGACCACTCGCCGTCGATGATGGAGTCGATCGCGGGCGGGATGTTCGGGATGCTCTCGATCCTCGCGCGGCAGGACCGCGTGCCCGACCGCGAGTTCCAGGTGGTTCTCGCCCCGATGGGCTCGTTCCAGACGATCGACGGGCGGGCGTTCGTCGGCGACACGCCCGTCTTCCGGTCGCGCGTCGGCCAGCTCGTGCAGTGGGACGTGATGGCGATGGGCTCCGAGCACCACACCTTCCACGTGCACGGCCACCGGTGGTACGCCCCGGGCGGCGTACCCCGCGACACGCAGACCGTCGGTCCCGCCGAGAGCTTCCGCATCCGCTGGCGCGAGGCGAGCGCCGGGACGTGGCTCTACCACTGCCACGTGGAGCAGCACATGATGGCGGGGATGATCGGCATCTACCGGGTCCAACGCCGATGACCCGCCGGGCCCGGGCGGCGACCGCCGCGCTGGCCGCCGCGCTGTGCGCCATCCCCGGCGCCGCCGCCCCCGCGATGACGTCGATGCCGCAGGCCGAGCGCGGCGCCGCGATGGTGTCGGTCGGCTTCGCCGTCTACGCACCGGCGCACCTCGACGTCCTCGCCGGTGACAGCGTGATGTGGGCGAACGACAGCGTCCGGCGCCACACCGTCACGCCCGACGCAGGCGGCTGGGACTCCGGGACGCTGCTGCCCGGCGGCGCGTACACCCGGCATTTCGCCACCGCCGGCGCGTACCCGTACTTCTGCCGGCTTCACGCCGGCATGACCGGAGCCGTCGACGTCCGCACCGTGCTCCTCGACACCCCCGGCGCGCCCGCCGGCCCGCACACGGCCTACCCGCTCCGCGGACGGGCGGCACGTGCGCCCGGCACAGCCGTCGGGATCGAGGCCGACCACGGGACCGGGTTCGTGCGCGTCGCCAAGACGACCGTCGCCGACGATGGGACGTTCGCCGCGTCGGTGACCCCCCGGACGAGCGCGCGGTACCGCGCCGTCGCCGGCGACGCCGCCAGTCCGGCCATCCAGGTGCTGGTGCTCGACCACCGAGTCGGGATGACCGTCGTCCGCGGCGCGCGCCGGAGCGTGGTCCGCGTCCATGTCACCCCCGCGGCCCCGGGCGGCACCGTCGTGCTTCAGGTGCTCCTGCGCGACCGCTTCGGGTGGTGGCCGCTCCAGACGCGCCGCCTCGACCGCCGGTCGCGAGCCCGGTTCGCCGTCCCGCGCCGTGCCGTCCTCGCCCGTGCCGTGCTGACGCTGCGCGACGGGGCGACCGTCCTGGCCCGCAGCACCGCGCGCCCGCTCGCCGGCCGGAACTCGGCGCTAGGCCCCCGCGCGCGGGTGGGCGCCCCAGTACTGGTCCTTCAGGCGCTCGGCTGACAGGTGGGTGTAGATCTGGGTCGTCGCGATGTCGGCGTGACCGAGCATCTCCTGCAGCGCGCGCAGGTCGCAGCCGCCTGCGAGCAGGTGCGTCGCGAAGGTGTGGCGCAGCGTGTGCGGGCTCATGCGATCACCCAGCCCCGCGGTCCGGGCGTGACCCTGGACGATCTTGTAGAGGCCCTGGCGGCTCAGCGCGCCGCCGCGCTGGTTGACGAACAGGTGCCGCTCGTCGTTGATCCCGACCAGCGCGGGGCGCCCGTCGCGCAGGAACGCGCGGACGGCGCCGATCGCCTCGCGACCGACCGGGACCAGGCGCTCCTTGGAGCCCTTGCCGCGCGCGCGAAGCACGCCGCTGACGAGGTCGACGTCGCCGACGAGCAGCCCCGTCGCCTCCGACGCGCGCAGGCCGCACGCGTACATGAGTTCGAGCAGCGCCCGGTCGCGCTGGGCGGCCGGCGTGTCCCCTTCCGGGGCCGCGAGCAGCAGCGCGACCTCCTCGCGGCTCAGCACCTGCGGCAGCTTCTGGCTCTTGCGCGGGCCTCGCAGGTCCGCCGTCGGATCGTGCGCGAGGAGCTCCTCGCGGCGCAGGTGGCGGTAGAACGACCGCAGGCACGCGGTCTTGCGCTGGAGGGTCGCCGGAGCGACGGGCGGGCGGCCGTCACGGCCCTGGGCCAGTTCGTCGAGGAACGCCGCGAGGTCGGCGTGGTGGACGCCCAGTGGGTCGAGGCCGCGGCGTTCGAGGAACGCCCCGTACTGCACCAGGTCCGAGCGGTATGCCTCGAGCGTGTTGCGCGACAACCCCCGCTCGAGATCCAGGTAGGCCAGGAAGTCGAGGACCAGGTCCGCGAGCGGGCGCGCCGCGGCGCCGGAGATCGTCGTCGCCATGTGCCCGGTGGTTCGCCGGGCGACCGCGCGATTCCTCGCGCCGCAAGCGTTCCTGCGTCAGTCCTGGTTCGCCGAGCGGCGCTCGCCCAGGCGCGCGAGCACGGCGCCCGACGCCAGCGCCCCGGCGAAGAACAGCGGATCCTCGGTGATCGTCCGCCCCATCGTGCGCACCGGGAGGCCGCTCGCGGCGTAGGCGTCGAGGTCGGCTCGCGCCTCGACCACCCGGTGACCGCGCCCGCGCGGGATCAGGTGCGCGTCGCCGGGCGGCGCTGCGACCGTGACCGGCACGAGCAGCAACTCGAGGACGGTGCGCGTGTGGTGCGACAGCCCGCGATGACGCTCGCGCAGGTCGGCACTCGACAGGCGCGGGCAGACGAGGACCGGGCATCCCAGCGCCCGGGCCGTGTGCGCGCTCTCGAGGGCGATGATTCCGCCGTGGCCGAGGGCGCTGGCCGACCCGAGGATCCCGGGTCCGGGCCCGCAGACGGCGCCGTCCCAGCCAAGGTCGTGCAGGCCGTGGTGCAGGGCGCCGGCGGTGGTGATCGCCTCGCCCTCGCCGCCGAACGCCGGTCCCGCGGTGAGCGATCCGGCAAGCAGCCCGCGTTTGCGCAAGTCGCGCACGACCCGCGAGTGCGAGCCGGGCAGCGCGCCGCCGCCGGTCTGCACGTAGCCCAGCCGGAAGCCCGCCCGCGCCGCGCCCAGCGCCCAGGCGAGCGGCGCGAGCTGCCCGTGGAGCGAGATCACCGCGACCGGCAGCGCGAGCGGCACGTGGAGCTCCTCGCCCTCGACGGGCAGCACGGCGTGCTGGAGCGACGTGTAGTTGAGCTTCATGACGTGCGCCCCGGCCACACCCTCGCCGTCCAGTCCGCGCGTGAGGTTCACGTGGACGATGTCGAAGCCGCCGGAGCCCAGCTCCAGGTCGGCCGCCTGGGTGTTGACCACGACCTCGTCGCCGGCCTCCGAGACGCCGACGAGAGCGACGTCGGCGACCGCGGCACGCCCTCCGCGCCCGGGCACGTCGACGACCAGCCGCTGCTCGGGCCCACCCGGCGGATCGGCCTCGACCACCGCTCCGCGACGCAGGACGAGCATCAGCCGGCCTGCGCCGCAAGTTCGTCGAGCAGGGCGAACGTCACGTCGAGCATCCCCTCGAGCGCCGCGTGGCTGACGCGCTCGCCCGGCTCGTGGTTGCGCTCGGTGCCGTTGGCGAGGTTCGTGCAGGGCAGCCCCGCGGCCTCGAAGACGTTGGCATCCGAGCCACCGCCGGTGAGGATCCGGCTCGTGGCGTAGCCGCAGGCCCGCAGCGCCGCCTCGGCGGCCAGCACCTGCGGCGCGGACGTCTTGTGGCGGTACCCGTCGAACAGCCGCTCGACGGTCACGTCGACGTCGCAGGCGCACGAGGGGTCGTTGGCCGCGTCGTAACAGCCGTCGATGATCTCCGAGACGACCGCCTCGACCCCGGAATCCGACAGCGATCGCGCCTCGCCGACGATCGTGCAGCGCTCGGGGACGACGTTCGTTCCGGGCACGCCCCCGCGGATCTGCGCGACGTTCGCGGTCGTCTCGTCGTCGATCCGCCCGAGCTCCATCGCCGCCACGGCCCGGGCGGCCGCGACGATCGCGCTGCGGCCGTCCTGCGGGCGGACGCCGGCGTGGGCGGCCTTGCCGACGAACTCGGCCTCGAAGCGCACGTAGGTCGGCGAGGCGACGACGATCTCCCCGATCGGCGAGGCATGGTCGTAGACGTAGCCCACGTCGGCGCGCAGGACCGAGGCGTCGAAGGCCTTGGCACCGGCGAGCGCCGTCTCCTCGGCGACCGTGAACAGCAGTTCGATGCCGACCGGCGAGCCCTCGATCGCGACCCGGCGGGCCAGTTCCAGCAGGACGGCTACTGCGGCCTTGTTGTCCGCGCCGAGGATCGTGTCGCCGGCGCTCTCCCAGCCGCCGTTGACGCTCACCGGCTCGATCGGGCCGTCATGCGGGACCGTGTCGAGGTGCGCGCACAGCAGCACCACCCGATCCGACCGCCCCGGCAGGCGCGCGAGCAGGTTCCCGGCCTCGCCGCCGACCGCCCCCGCCGCGTCATCCTCGGCGACCTCGATCCCGAGCGCCTCGAGGTCGGCGCGGACGCGCGCGGCCATCGCCCCCTCGCGGCCGGAGGGACTGGGGATGGCGCACAGCTCGGCGAACGTCTCACCCAGCCGCCGGCGCTCGACCTCGGAGGCCGGCCGCACTAGCTGGGGTGTTCCACGGTCGCGTGGATGGGGTGCGGGCGGGTCGTGGGACCACCCATCCAGCTACTCGCGCTCGGCGCTGCCGTTCGCGTGCACGACGTCGCTCGCGCCGGTTCCGCGCGTGCGGGCGCGGGCCAGCGCAGCGCCGACGAAATCGCGGAACAGCGGCGCCGGACGCTCCGGGCGCGACTTGAACTCGGGGTGGTACTGCGACGCGACGAAGAACGGGTGCTCGGCGCGCGGCAGCTCGACGACCTCGACGAGGCGCTCGTCGGGCGACGTCCCCGACACGACCAGCCCGGCGGCCTCGATCCGCTTGCGCAGGCTGATCGACACCTCGTAACGGTGGCGGTGACGCTCGTAGACCACGGCCTCGCCGTAGGTTTCGCGGGCGATCGTGTCCGGGTGCAGCTTCACCGGATCGGCGCCCAGGCGCATCGTGCCGCCCAGGTCGCTGACCTCCTTCTGCTCGGGCAGGAGGTCGATCACGGGCCACTCCGTCTCGATGTCGAACTCGGTCGAGTTCGCCCCCGGCATGCCGGCGACGTGGCGCGCGAACTCGCAGACCGCCATCTGCATGCCCAGGCACACGCCCAGGTACGGGATCTCGCGCTCGCGGGCGACGCGCACGGCGCGGATCTTGCCCTCGATGCCCCGGCCGCCGAACCCGCCCGGGACGATGATCCCGTCGGCCACGGCCAGCCGCGCCACGGCCGTGTCGTCGTCCACGAGCGTCTCGGAGTCGACCCAGTCGATCTCGACGCGCCCGCCATGCCACCAGCCGGAGTGCCGCAGCGCCTCGGAGACCGACTTGTAGGCGTCCTCGAGCTGGATGTACTTGCCGACGAGGGCGATCCGGACCGGGTCCGTCGCGTCGGTCGCGCGCTGGATGATGTCGGCCCACTCGGCCAGGTCCGCCGGCGCCGCGTCGAGGCCGAACTCCTCGCAGATGAAGTCGTCGACCTTCTGCTCGTGGTACCAGAGCGGCACCTTGTAGATGTTGTCCACGTCGATCGCCGAGATGACGGCGTCCGTCGGGAGCGAGGCGAACAGGGCGATCTTCTTGCGGACGTCGAGCGCGAGCTCGCTCTCGCTGCGGCAGAGCAGCATGTCGGGCGCGATGCCGATGCGGCGCAGCTCGTTGACCGAGTGCTGCGTCGGCTTGGTCTTCAGCTCGCCGGCGTGGCCGATGTACGGCACGAGCGTCAGGTGGATGAACATGCAGTTGCGCCGGCCGACGTCGACCGGGAACTGGCGGATCGCCTCGAGGAACGGGAGCGACTCGATGTCGCCGACGGTGCCGCCGATCTCGGTGATCACCACGTCGACGTCGCTCGTCTCCGCGATCAGGCGGATGCGGTGCTTGATCTCGTCGGTGATGTGCGGGACGACCTGGACGGTGGCGCCCAGGTAGTCGCCGCGCCGCTCGCGCCGGATGACCGAGTTGTAGATCCCGCCCGCGGTCACGTTCGACGCCCGCGAGGTGTTGGAGTCCGTGAAGCGCTCGTAGTGCCCCAGGTCGAGGTCGGTCTCGGCGCCGTCCTCGGTGACGAAGACCTCGCCGTGCTGGTAGGGCGACATCGTGCCGGGGTCGACGTTGATGTACGGATCGAACTTCTGCAGGCCGACCGACAGGCCGCGTGCGACGAGCAGCCGCCCGATCGACGCCGCGGCGATGCCCTTGCCGAGCGAGGAGACGACACCGCCCGTGATGAAGATGAAGCGCGTCTTGGGGTGGCGACTGGACATCATGAAGGCCTCCCGAACGAGTCTAGGTGACGTAATCCCGGAACCTTCTCGATGACCGTGGAGATCGAGCGGAACTCGCCATAGAGGTTGATGAGCACGAGCACGACGAGCGCGATCAGCTGCTCGCTCGGGTCGAGCGTCAGGACCAGCGCGACGCCCGCGAGCGCGCCGATGACGTTCGAGCCGGCGTCTCCGAGCATCGCCTTCTCGCGCAGGTCCAACCACGCGCACACGAGCAGCGGCCCGATGAACAGGCCGAGCGCCGCCAGCGGCTCGGTGATCCGAGTCGCGATCGTCAGCCCCAGGAGCAGCAGCAGGAAGGCCTTGACGGAGCGCCCGGGGCGCAGGTCGAGCAGGTTGAAGGCGTTGGTCGCGAGCACGAGCACGGCCGTGGCGAGCAGGAAGTCCGAGTCCGAGCCCGGCAGCGACGACGCGACCAGCAACGCCAGCCCGAGCGTGCCGAGCGCCTTCAGCAGGCCGCTGGAGAAGCCGCCCTTCATCGCGTCGGCCGCGTGGCCGCGAAAGCCGCGGCCGGAGCCGGCAAGCACGTCGTCGACGAAGCCCAGCAGCGCGACGCCCGGGACGAAGGCGATCACGAGCGACAGGTCGGTCGGGAAGACGTCGGCCGTCGTCAGCCGCGCGAGCAGCGCGATCGGGATCAGCGCGATCAGCGCGGCGGGCACGATCGCGACGCCGATCGGGACGGGCAGACGCCGGCCGCGGTAGTTCTCGCGCTCGAGGCCCGCCTCGACGAGCCGGCGACGGACGAGCGGCACCAAGGCGATGGCGACGACCAGCGAGAAGACGAATGGCAGTGCCCGCACCCCGAGCAACCTAGCGACGTGAGCGGACCGAAACGCGGTCTCCGTCGTGTCCAGCCCGCAATCTGCGGACGCCGGACGCGTGCTCGTCGCCGGCCCGCGGGCGGTCGCGGCGCGCCCGCGTCACGGCCGGCGCGGCGCGGTCGCGACGACCGGCGGCAGCAGATCCTGCGCGCTGCCGCGCCGTCCGAAGGCGCCGTCGGCGCCGGCGAGCACGAACACGAGCGCGGCGCGGCCGGCAGTCTCGTCGATGTTGTCGACGGTCGACAGCTCGCGGTCGCGATACCAGCCGATCTGCGACGGGTCGCTGTCGCTGCGCTCGATGCCGACGACCTTGACAGCGGTTTGCGCGAGGCCGCGCACGATCCCGTCCTGCAGCGCGCTGAGCCGGTCGGCCT
>JBKJRO010000062.1:0-54124 GCA_046594555.1 Solirubrobacteraceae bacterium | reverse complement strand
ACGCTGCTGCTCGTCTGCTTCGGCCCCGCCGCCCAGGCGCAAACCGTTCCCGGTGGCGAACGGGTCGACGCGTGGTCGCTCGACAAGGGCGATGGCCGCATGCGCACGATCGAGAGTGGCCCCGGCGTCTACCAGCTGACGATCAGTCGCGGCGACGACCACGCGCGCTGGACGCTGGAGATCGAGGACTTCTCCTGACCAGCCGCGAGCGGCGCGGTGCCAGCTCGGCAGCGACTGCGACGCGGCTGGCAGGTGACGCGTATCCTCGATCGTTCGAGTTCACGGATGATCTCACGGCTCGCGATGAGTTCCATCGACGGGCCGCTCTTCCCCAAGCAGGAGCGCGCACCAGGCATGACGACACCCGCACTCCGCAGCGCCCGCCGCGCGCTGCCGATTCTCGCCCTGACGGCTGCGCTGCTCGCGATCGTGCCGGCCGGCGCGTCGGCGAGCACGCTGCTGCACTCCTGGCAGGCGGAACTCTCGACCGGTGACTCCATCGTGCCGGCCGCCAACGGCACAGCGGTGGGCAGCTTCAGCTACGACCTCGGGCACAACAGCGACCACGCGTTCAAGCTCAACGTCGGCACGAGCAACCAGGCCGTCACCCTCGCCCCGATCCCCGATTTCTACCCGGGGGGCTCGTTCACCGTCCAGGCCTGGGTCAAGACCTCGATCACGACCGGCCCGCTGATGGTCGTCATGGGCATGGACGAGTGCGCCGGCGCCGCCGACCTCGCGATCGACAATCTCGGCGCCAATCGCCCGCGCTGCCGTGACACCGTGCAGCCCGGGTCCAACTCGCTGTCCACGTGGCAGCTCGGCGTCAAGGACGGACGCGCCTACGCCTTCGTACGCGATTCGAACGCCGGCGGGCTCGCGGCCGAGAGCTTCGGCCAGCGCCTCGTCGCATCGCAGTTCGCGCCGCTGACGGCCGACGACCAGTGGCACCAGCTCGTGCTGATCATGGACCGTGAGGCAGGGCGCGTCGCGCTCTACCAGGACGGCGTCGTGATGGGCGAGCAGATCATCACCGCCGGCGTGAGCGGCACGTTCCAGGACGTCGACACTGTTCCGGGCCCGGCCCCGGAAGCCGACAAGGTCGTGATCGGCGCGCAGCTCGACCAGACGCAGACGCCGTTCAACGAGTTCGGCGGCCTGATCGACGACGTGCAGTTCCTGTCAGGCGCCGACTACCCGGACAAGACGCCGCCCGACGTCAAGGGCCAGATCCTCGGCGACACGACGGACGGCTGGTACACGAGCGACTTCGTCGCGGTGCGCTGGACGATCCGCGACGAGTCCATCGTCCGCAGCACGTCGAACTGCGCCGACACGGAGATCACCGAGGACACGCCCGGGGTGACCGTGACGTGCTCGGCGTCCAGCGCCGGCGGGACCACGTCGACGTCGGTGTTCGTCAAGCGCGACGCGACGCCGCCGGTGCTGACGTGCGATCAGCCGTCCGACCAGCGCTACGCCGTGGGCGACAAGGCCACCATGTCGGCGTCGGTGACGGACGCGACGAGCGGGCCGAAGGTCACGTCGGTCTCCAAGGCGATCGACTCGGCCGAGAAGGGCCAGCACAGCATCACGCTCAGCGCCGAGGACACCGTCAACAATCTCGGCAGCATCAACTGCCTGTACCTCGTGATCAAGCCGGTGATCCGCAAGGTCGCGCTGACGACCGTCGCGAAGGTCGCCTCGCCAAAGGCGTGCATCCGGACGCGCAAGCTGGCGCTGCGGCTGAAGAAGCTCAGCGGCGCCGCCGTCGTCACCGCGCAGATCGCGATCTCCGGGCGGATCGTGAAGACGATCACGGGCATCGGGCTCCAGCAGCCGATCTTGCTGACGAAGCTGCCGGCCAGGGGCTCGTACAGCGTCACCGTCACGCTGACTGACGCGAACGGCGACAAGCGCGTCGCCGCGCGCCGCTACCACTCCTGCACCAAGGCCAAGAAGAAGAAGTAGCGGCGGGCACTGCGTGTGCTCGCGCGCCCCGGTGACGAGCACGTCCTGCAGCGTCACCTTGTAGGAGTCGAACGTCGCCTCGGCCTTGCGCCGGACGACGAGCGTGACCTGCTTGATGTGCGTCCCGGTCGCGGCGGCGAGGAACAGCGGCGGCGTCGCCCACGGCTCGGCGCCGCCATGGGGTCCAGACCCCAGGGCGCGGCGGATCTGGACGTTCGGCCGATGGCGTGCCGCTCGGCGCCGTAGACGGAGGGCCGACGCACCAGCGCCGCACCCGTAGTGCAAACCCCCGCAGAGGGTGAACAAACGGCGCTGCGCGGATCACCGGCCCGCAATGTGCGAGCAGGGTGGCCGAGCCGCACAGGACCCCGAGGAAGAACGGGTCCGCGGCACTGCCGCAGGAGCCAGGACGGCCACCGCGGCCCCCCACCAATCTCTCCCCACGAAGGTGCTCATGACCCCGGACGTCCTCACGCCGTCGCCGGCTCCCCCGACCCGCGAACCCGGCCCGTCGCCGGCACTGGATGCCGGAGTCCGGCACTCGTCACCGACGCTCGCCGTGCTCGGGATGGGGTACGTCGGGCTGCCGACGAGCCTCGCCGCGACGGCCGCCGGCCTGGACGTCATCGGAATCGACGTCAGCGAGGACCGCCTGCGGCACATCCGCGGCGGCGAGGTCGACCTGCTGGAGCGCGACCACGTCCGCCTCACCGAGGCGCTGCAGAGCGGCGCGCTGCGGATGACGGCGGGCACGCGGGCGCTGTCACGCGCCGACGTCGTCCTGATCTGCGTCCCGACGCCGGTCCACGAGGACCACCAGCCGGACTTGCGGGCGCTCCGCGCCGCCTGCGCGACGGTCGTCAGCCGGGCCCGCCGCGGGCAGACGCTGATCCTCACCTCGACGAGTTACGTCGGGACGACCGCCGACCTGCTCGTCGAGCCGCTGCGCGAGCGCGGCCTGCACGTCGGCGAGGACGTCCACGTCGCCTTCAGCCCGGAGCGGATCGACCCGGGCAACACGACCCACACCCAGGAGGACACGCCGCGCGTCGTCGGCGGAGCGACCGATCTGTGCGCCGAGCGCGCGGCGTCCGTCCTGGCCCGGCTGACGAGCCGCGTGCACCGCGTCTCCAGCATGGAGGCCGCCGAGCTGACGAAGCTCATGGAGAACACGTTCCGCGCGGTGAACATCGCGTTCGCGTACGAGATGGCGGACGCCGCCGCGCACTACGGGCTGGATCCGATCGAGATCACCGAGGCCGCGGCGACCAAGCCGTACGGCTTCATGCCGTTCTACCCCGGTGCGGGCGTCGGCGGGCACTGCATTCCGTGCGACCCGCACTACCTGCTCGATCCCCTGCGCGCGGCGGGTGCCGGCACGCCGCTGATCGAAGGGGCGATGGGGGCGATCGCCGAGCGGCCCGGGCGTGTGGCGGCACGCGCCTGCGAGCTGCTCGGCGATCCGTTCGGCAAGCGGGTCCTCGTGGCCGGCGTGACGTACAAGCCGGGGGTCCAGGACGTCCGTGAGGCGCCGGCGGTCGACGTGCTCGCCGCGCTGGAGCGCGCGGGTTGCGAGATCGGCTACTACGACCCGCTCGTCCCGACGCTGCGGATCGGCCCGCGCACCCTGCACGGGCAGCTCCATCCGCGCGGCGCCGACTGGGACCTCGTCGTCATCGCGACGATCCACCCCGGCTGGGACTACCGCTTCCTCGACAGCTGCCCGACGCTGCTCGACGCGACGTACCGCGTCGGTGCCGGCTACGGCTGCCACACGGTCTAGCGTGCCCGTGCCGCCCCAGACCCCGCCGCGCCTCACCGATCACCTCGCGCGGTTCGTCGCGGTCCTCTACCTCTGCGCGCTGCTCGCGGTCGTCGTCGCGTTCAAGGCCGCGTTCGCGGGCATCGTCAGCGTCGACCCGCTGTTCGGCGTCTACGGCATCGTCGTCTGCACGTACATCGTCTCGCGGTTCGCGTTCTCGCTGCTCTACCGCCCGAGCGCCGACCATGGCCTCGAGCCGCGCGTGGCGATCGTCATGCCGGCGTTCAACGAGGAGGCCGCGATCGCGGCCTCGCTGACGTCGCTGCTGGCGCTCGGCTACCCGGAGGACAAGCTGCAGATCGTCGCCGTCAACGACGGCTCGACCGACGGCACCCTGCAACGGATGCGCGCCGTGGCCGCGACCGCCGCGGGGCGCGTGGAGGTCATCGACCTCGGGCGCAACCGCGGCAAGCGCGCGGCGATGGCGGCCGGCATCCGCGCGACCGACGCCGACATCATCGCCTTCGTCGACTCCGACAGCGTGCTCGAGCCCGAGGCGATGCGGATCCTCGTGCAGGGGTTCCACGACCCGCGCGTCGGCGCGATCTGCGGCCACGCCGAGGTGCTGAACCTGCACGACACCTGGCTGACGAAGATGCAGGCGGTCCGGTACTTCGTCGCGTTCAAGGTCTCCAAGGCGGCGGAATCGGTGTTCGGCTGCGTGACCTGCTGCTCGGGCTGCTTCTCGGCGTATCGCCGCGAGGCGGTGCTCCCGCACCTGGAGTGGTGGGAGAACCAGACGTTCCTCGGCGTCGAATCGACGTTTGGCGACGATCGCTCGCTGACGAACTGCGTCCTGCGCGGCTGGAAGGTCCGCTACGAGTCGCGGGCGATCTCGCACACGATCGTTCCCGACACGTTCCGCACCTTCATGGTGCAGCAGGTCCGCTGGAAGCGCTCGTGGACGCGGGAGAGCCTGATCCTCGGCTCCTTCATGTGGCGCAAGAACACCGTCGCGGCGGTGGCGTCGTACGTCGGCATGATCCTGCCGCTGATCGCCCCCGTGGTCGCGGTCCGCGCGATCGTGTGGTCGCCGATCGTCGGCGGCGCGCCGCTCGTCTACCTCGCCGGCGTCTACGCGATGGCCGTCGCCTACGGCCTGTACTTCACGGCGCGCCAGCGGCGGTATTCGGGGATCTGGATCTACGGCATCGTCTTCTGCTTCTTCTACCTCGTCTTCCTCCTCTGGCAGACCTACTACGCGATCCTCACCTCGCGCACCGCAGCCTGGGGCACGCGGCCGGCGACCGCCGGGATGGACGAGCTCGCGGACGCGCCGCGCCCGGCGGTGCTGCAGAACGTCGTGCCGCTGCATGCCGCGGGCCGCAGCATGCCGCCGCCGCAGATCTCGGCGACGCCGATGATCTCCAGCGGGATCGAGGCGTCATGATCAGCCGGATCCGCATCGCAGCGCGTCGCACCGGCGCGCTGCTCCTGCTGCCGGTCTCGGCGATCCCGCTGCTGCTGCTCGGGCCGGGGCTCGTCGCCTCGCACGCGCGGTTCGACCGGCGCTTCCACACGCCGCCGCACGCGGCGCCGGTGGTGGCGTTCAGCGCCGCCGAGCTTGCCCGGTACCGGCCGGGCGCACGGTTCAGCGGCGCGGTCCCGGTGCTCGTCTACCACGGGATCACACCCGAGAACGACGGGTACTCGGTCAGCCGCGAGGAGTTTGCGCGGCAGGTCGCGATGCTCGACCGCACGGGGTACCGCACGATCTCGATCGCGCAGTACCTGCGGTTCCGGGCCGGCGACGCGCGCGGGCTGCCGGCGCGGCCGGTCCTGATCACGTTCGACGACGGGCGCCTGGACTCCTACCGCGGCGCCGATCAGGTGCTCGCGAACCACCACATGCGCGCGACGATCTACGTGATCAGCGGACCGGTCCGCGAGCACAACCCGTTCCACCTGAGCTGGGACGAACTGCACCGCATGCAGCGGTCGGGCCGCTGGGACGTCCAGCCGCATGCGCACGACGGGCACCGCACGATCGTCATCGACGGCGCGGGGCGGACGGGCCCGTTCTACGCCAACCCGCGCTTCACGCGCAGCCAGGGCCACGAGACGTTCGCCGCCTACACGCGCCGCGTGGCGAGCGACATCTACGCGCTGCAGGACGATTTCCGCGCCCAGGGCTTCGATGCGCGGAGCTTCGCGGTCCCGTTCGGAGACCACGGGCAGCATGCACCGCTGCGCGTGCGGCGCTTCCTCGACGGCCTGCTGGCAAGCCAGTTCGCCGTCGTGTTCGTGCAGCGGCCGGGGAACGACCCGCCGTACACGACACCGGCCGGGCCGGCCGAGCGCTACGAGTTGCACACGGCGACGACGACGGACGACCTGCACGACTGGCTCGTCCGCCATGACCCGGCGGAGGAGCGGTCGTGAGCGCGGCGCGGGCATGGCGGATCGCCGCGCTGCCCTGCATCGCCGCCGTGGGGTCAGCGCTGCCGGCGGCGGCCCCGGCCGCGAAGCCGGCGGCGAAGGCCAAGGCCGGCTGCGCCAAGCTCCGCCCGGTCGGACTGGCGTTCAAGCGCCGCACGGGCGAGACCGCGATCCGCCTGACCTGGCACGCGCCGCGCGCCGCCCACGGGCGCCGTGCCTGGCGCGTGTACCGCGGCGGCAGGGTCGTCGGGCAGACGACGCGGCACAGCATGCGCGTCAGCGTGCGCGTCGGCGCCACCCACAGGCTGACCGTCGCCGCGGTCGACCGGCACGGGCACCCGACGCGCTGCCGGGCGAGCATCGCCGCGACGAGCACGTACCGCCCGCCGGCGGCGCCGCGCCTGCTGTCGGTGTCCGACACCAGCGGCGCGAGCGCCACCCTGGGCTGGGCCCCGGCGGCGAGCGGGGACAGCCCCGTCGCCGGCTACCGCGTTCTGCGCGGGGGTGTCGTGTTCCGTCAGACGCTCGCGACGACGCTCGCGATTCCGCTGGCATCGAACCGGACGGCGAGCTTCACCGTCGTCGCCGTCGATCGCCGCGGCGTGCTGTCCGTGCCCTCGGAGCCGGTGCAGGTCGTGACCGGCCACAGCCCGCCGCCGACCCCGTCGGGGCTGAAGGCGGTCGAGACCACCGACAGCGCGGTCGAGCTGCAGTGGTCGCCGTCGACGCCGGCGCGCGGGCGGATCGCGGGGTATCGCGTCCTGCGCGACGGCACACCGCTGTTCCAGGTCCCGGCGGCCGGGGCGCGCGCGACGAACCTCCACGCAGCCCGGGGCTACACGTTCGAGGTGCAGGCGGTCGACGCGCTCGGCGCCGTGTCGCCGGCGTCGGCCCCGCTGCAGGTGACGACGAAGGTGCCGGACCCGACGCAGGGGCACGTCCACGCCTTCCTGCTGGCGAGCACGGATCAGAGCTTCCGCGACCTCCAGGCGCACTACCGGCGGATCGGGACGGTCTACCCGACCTCCTACGACTGCACGCCGCAGGCCGTGCTGACCGGGGCCGACGACCCGCTGATCACCGGCTGGGCCCAGGCTCGCCGGGTCGAGGTCCTGTCGCGATTCAACTGCCAGCGCACGGCGGTGCTGAACCGGATCCTCAACGACTCCGAGCTGCGCCAGTCGTGGATCGACCAGATCGCCGACAAGGTCGCCGCGAGCGGTGCCGACGGGGCCTCACTGGACTTCGAGGCAGGCGCGGCGGCCGACCGCGCGGCCTACACGTCGTTCGTGACGGACCTCGCCGCGCGGCTGCACGCGCAGGGGCAGCAGCTGACCGTGGCGGTGTCGGCCAAGACCGCCGACGTCCCCAAGCACCCGCGCTCGACGTTCTTCGACTACGTCGCGCTGTCGCAGGTCGCCGACCACCTGTTCGTCATGGCCTGGGGCATCCACTGGGCGACCTCGGCACCGGGCGCGCAGGACGACCTCGCGTGGGTGACGAAGGTGACCGCCTACATCGCGACGCTGCCGCGCGTCGAGCGCTACGTGATGGGGACGCAGCTGTACGCGATGGACTGGGCGAGCGGTGGCGGGGCCGCGCACCCGGCGACGAGCTACGAGTACGGCGACGCGATGACCCTGGCCGGGTCGATGGGCGTGACGCCGCGGCTCGACGCGGTGAGCGACGGCATGTCGTTCACCTACACGGCGCCGGACGGTGCCCCGCACGCGGTCTGGTACGCCGACGCCGCGACCGTGGGGCGTCGCTTCGCGCTCGCCGCCGCGCGCGGGATGGGCTTCGGCGTGTGGCGGCTCGGGCAGGAGGACCAGCGGGTCTGGGAGGACCCGCTGGTCCTCGCCCGCTGAGACGTCCCGGACGTCTGCGAGCATCGCCGCCATGACGACGAACTCCTCCTCGGGCGGGCCGGTCGAGATCGGGCCGGTCCTGAACCGCGTGATCGAGACCTACTCGGCGACAGCCGGCGTGCTGCTCCCCGGGGCGCTGATCGTCTTCCTCCCGATCGCGCTGCTGGCCGCGATCTTCGCCGGGACCGGGGCCGCCTTCATCGTCGTGCTGCTGTCGCTCGTGGCGTCCGTCTGGTACGCGGGGATGGTCGCCCGCACCGTGCAGGACGTGCAGGACGGGCGCGTCGACGCGACGCTGAACGAGCTGTTCGCCTCGGTCATGCCCGTGCTCGGGCAGCTGATCGTCCTCGGGATCCTCGCGAGTCTCGGCATCGGGGTCGGGTTCGTGCTGTTCATCGTCCCCGGCCTGTTCCTGCTGACGATCTGGTCGGTCGCCGCGCCGGTCGCCGTCATCGAATCGGCCGACGCGCTGCAGGCCCTCAGGCGCAGTCGGGCGCTCGTCCGCGGGAACGGCTGGACCGTCTTCGGCCTGATCGTCGTGATCTTCGCGGGGCTCTTCGTCCTCGCGATCGTCGTCGGCTCGATCGGCGCGATCTCGGACTCGTTCGTCCTGACCTTCATCGTCCAGCTGGCGCTGAACGTCGCGATCGCGCCGGTCTACGCGCTGGCCTCCGCGGTCCTGTACTTCGCGCTGCTCGCGGCTCACGGCGAGGGCGCGCCCGTCGCGTCGCCGGCGCCGCCCTCCATGCCGACCTCGCCGCCGGCCGTCGCGCAGTCGGCGCCGCCGCGCATCCCCGCAGCCGGCGACGCCGGAACCGACGCGTTCGGGAATCCGGTCGTCCCGTCGCAGCCGGCTCCCGGCGGGTTCGCGCCGCCGGTCGCGCCGCCGGTCCCCGACCCGCCGGCTGACTCGCCGGCGCCCCCGGGCAGCTCCGGCCCGCCGGCCTGAGGCGTCCTTCGGCCGGGTCGCACGGCGCATGTATGTCATGCACAACGCGACCAGGTGTGCGGGAATCGTGCAACACCGCGGGCCGGCGGGCCGGTAGCGTCGGGGCATGAACGGCGAAGCGGCGCGTGACGCCGATGTCGCCGTCGTCGGTGCCGGGTTCAGCGGGCTGGCGGCGGCACGGGCCCTGGTCGCGGGCGGGGCCGACGTCGTCGTGCTCGAAGCGCGCGACCGCGTCGGCGGCCGGGTGGATCGCGAGTCGCCGCGCGACGGTCTGATGGTCGATCTCGGCGGCACCTGGTCGGGTCCCGGTCAGGATCGCATCGCAGCGCTCGCCGCGGAGGTCGGCGTCGCGACGATCGAGCAGTACGCGACGGGCGACAACCTCGTCGATCTTGACGGCCGCGTGCGCCGCTACGGGGGGACGATCCCCCGCGTCGGCGTCGTTGCGCTGCTGGACCTCGCACGGCTGCAGCTCGGCGTCGCCCGGGCCGCGCGCCGCGTGCGCGCCGACGCGCCGTGGGACGCGCGCCACGCCGCGCGGCTCGACGCGATCACCTTGGACGACTGGCTGCGGGCCCGCCATCACGGTCGCCGTGCGCGGACGCTGCTCGGCATCGCGGGCAAGACGATCTGGGGCGCCGAGTCGCACGAGCTCTCGCTGCTCTACGCGCTCGGGTACGTCAGCGGCGCGGGCGGGCTCGACGCGCTGCTCGACACCGAGGGCGGCGCGCAGCACGAGCGGTATGCGGGCGGCGCGTACGAGATCGCCGCGCGCGTCGCCGCGGAGCTCGGCCCGCGCGTCGTCCACGGCGCGGCGGTCGAGCGGATCGTGCCGGACGGCGACGGCGTGCTCGTGTCCGCGACCGGCACGACCGTCCGCGCGCGGCAGGTCGTCGTCGCGCTGCCGCCGCCGCTCTGCGCGGCGATCGACATCGACATCGCGCAGGCGGCACCGCGGCGCGCGCTCGACGCGCGCTGGCGGATGGGTGCGCTGACCAAGTGCTTCGCCGTCTACGACGAGCCGTTCTGGCGCGCCGACGGTGTCAGTGGCGAGGCGCTGAGCGACTGCGCTCCAGCGAGCCTGACGTTCGACGTCTCACCGCCCGACGGATCCTGCGGGGTCCTCGTCGGGTTCATCGGCGGCGACGACGCGCGCGCTCACGCGCAGGCCGGCGAGTCTGAGGGCCGCGAGGTCGTGCTGCGGGGGTTCGCGCGGCTGTTCGGCGATCGCGCGCTGCGCCCGCAGGCCTGGACCCAGCGCGCCTGGGCGGCCGAGCGCTGGAGTCGCGGCGGGCCGGTCGCGATCGCCCCGCCCGGCGCGCTCTCCGCCGGCGGCAGCGCGCTGCGCGATCCGAGCGGCCCGGTCCTCTGGGCCGGGACCGAGACGGCCGAGCGCTGGGGCGGCTACATCGACGGCGCGATCGGCGCCGGGCAGCGCGCCGCGGCACATGCGCTGGCGCGGGGGTAGGGCGCTCGGCGGAGCGCCTGCGCGAGCCGGCCGTGCAGCGCGCCGCGGCACAGGCGCTGGCGCGGGGGTAGGGCGCTCAGCGGAGCGCCTGCGCGAGCCGCCCGTGCAGCGCCTGGACCTCGTCGGCGCTGAGGCTGGGCGCGCGGCGGGCGAGGTGCCCGGGCAGCATCCGCGCCGGGAGGACGAGGACCCCGCGGGTGCGGGCGACGGCCTTTCCGATCAGGTACGCGTCGCTGAAGACAAGCAGCGCCTCCACGCGGCGGCCGGTGATGCGCTCGATCGCCATGCGCTGGGCGTACGCCTGCGCAAGCCAGGCACGATCGATGCGGTCGATGCCGATGCGACCCCGGTGGCTCTTCGTCTCGACCGTGAACACGCCGGCCGGGCCGACGATCACGTGGTCGATGTTGCCCCGCTCGCCGGCGGTGACGTCGTGCAGCGACAGCCACCCGTCCGCTGCCAGACCGTCGATGATCGCTCCGACGCGCTCCTCGGCCTCGGCGCCGCGCTCGCGGCGCGCGACCTCGGTCGTGCATCGCCGGTCGAGGCGGACGATCAGCCCGATCCCGCAGATCTCGATCGGGACGAACGCCCAGCTGGTGAAGCCGATCACCGCACCCGCGAGCAGGCCGGCGAGGACGATCGCAGCCAGCTGGACGAGCCCGCGCCGCGCGACGCGGCGGACCTCCTCGCGGCCGAACTGGCCGGCACGGCGGACCGCGGGCGGGGTCGGTGTGAGCGCCGGCATGCCCGCTCCATCGGCGCGGGGACCCGGCCGCCTGAGCCCGGCCGGGTGGACGCCCGGAGGGAGAAGGGTCGGCGAGGGCGCGGCGACCCGTCGGTGCCGCAGCAGACCTGGCAGTGGAACTTCGCCCCGCAGTCGGCGCTATGCAGCCGACGTGGCGCGGGCGCCGGTCCGCGCGCCGCGGGAGCTGCGGCGGGTGGGAAGTCCGCGCTCGGCCGGTGTCGCGGCCGCGATCCGCCGTCGCGCGAGCGCCTCTGCGGCCGCGAGCGGTGTCGTGTCGTCGCCGTGGGCCTCGGCGAGCGTCCGGGTCACCCGGTCCCCGATCCGCAGGACCTCGTCGCGCAGGCGGTCCTGCGGCCATCCCGAGCGCAGCGCGTGGATGTGGACGACGCCGCCGGCGTTGGCGATGAAGTCGGGGACGTAGGTGATGCGGCGCGCGGCGAGCGCGGCGGCGCACGCCGGGTCGGCAAGGAGGTCGTTCGCGGCGCCCGCGACGATCCGGCATCGCAGCATCGGCATGGTCCGGCGGTCGACCACGCGGGCGACGGCACACGGTGCCAGGACGTCGCACCGCGTCGCCATCACGTCGGCGGGGGCCACCACGCGGCCGCCGACCTCGGCGGCGACGGTTCCCGCGCGCTGCGCGTCGACGTCGGAGACGATCACCTCGGCGCCGTCGGCGGCGAGCAGCCTGGCGAGGTTCGCACCCACGTGCCCAGCGCCCTGCACGGCGACCGTGACGCCGGTGAGCGTCTCGGCGCCGTCGGCGTGCCGCACCGCGCTGCGGATCGCGGCCCACGTTCCCAGCGCCGTCCACGGCGACGGGTCCTCGGTGCTGCAGGCGACGTCGGGGGCGATCGTGCCGATGACGGCAAGGTCCTCGATCGCCGTCCCCATGTCGACGCCCGGGATGTAGGCACCCTCGAGCTCGGCGACGAAGCGCCCGAAGGCGCGCAGCACGGCCTCGCGATCGACCGGCGTCCCGTGGTCGACGATCACGGCCTTCCCGCCGCCGTACGGGAGCTCGGCGGCGGCGTGCTTCAGCGTCATGCCCGCCGCGAGGCGACCGCACTCGCGCACAGCGTCCGACTCCGAGCCGTAGGCCCGCCAGCGCACCCCGCCCAGTGCCGGTCCGAGGGTCGTGTCGTCGATCGCGATCACGGCGTGCAGGCCGACCGATGCGTCACGGCGGGTGTGGAGAACCATCGGACCAGCGAAGCGCGCGCGCCCGCCGGATGCCACGACGGAGGCGGAGATCGTGCCCGGCGCGCACGAAGCTCGCGCCGAGGGCGGCTTCCGCGGCGGAAACGTGCGCGCGGCTAGTCGGGGCGCGGCAGGGTCGAGCCCGGCTTGGCGGCGGTGCTCAGCACCATCAGCGTCTTCGTCCCGGTCACCTTGCCCGAATGGCGCAGGCGGTCGATCACGTCCTTGAGGTGCCGCACGTCCTGGGCGCGGACGTGGACCAGGGCGTCGGGATCCCCGGCGATCATGTAGACGGCCTGGATCTCCTGCGCGGTGACGGCGGTCGCCTCGATGTCCTCGACCTGCGCCGTCCCGGCGAAGCGCAGCTCGGTGAAGGCCTCCAGCGGCCAGCCGAGTCGCGCGTAGTCGACGACGGCGGTGTAGCCCGTGATGACGCCGAGTCGCTGGAGCCGATCGACCCGGCGCCTGGTCGCCGCCGGCGACAGGCTGACGCGCCCCGCGATGTCGGCCATCGTGCGGCGCCCGTCCTCGGTCAGCAGCCCGAGGATCTCGTAGTCCGTGCCATCGAGCGAGACGGTCCCCATGACCGGGAGCCTACGCCCGTCGGCTCCGACCGGCCAGCCGCGCACGATCATGCGCGACATCGCCCGTCTGCCGGCCGATTCGTGCGTCGTGGGCGTGAAACGCGGCGTGTGCGCTGTCACACACGCTGGTCTCGCGCTTGTCTTCGCCGATGCGCACCGTCGAGGTCAGGCCCGCCGACGCCCCGGTCACCGCCGGGCGCGTGCCCGTCACGCTCGCCGACCGCTACGAGCAGGCGTCCGGACGGGCACTGCTGTCGGGGATCCACGCGATCGTCCGGCTGCTGCTCGAGCAGCGCCGGCTCGACGAGCGGCGCGGCCTCGACACGGGCCTCTTCATCAGCGGCTACGAGGGCTCGCCGCTCGGCGGCCTCGACCAGGAGCTCGCGCGGGCGCACGCGCACCTGGACCCGCTCGGCATCGTCTTCCGCCCGGGCCTCAACGAGGAGCTCGCCGCGACCGCGGTCAGCGGGACGCAGCTGCTCGGCGAGCTGCCCGACCACGAGCACGACGGGATCGTCGGCTTCTGGTACGGCAAGAACCCGGGGCTCGACCGCGCCGCCGACGCGATCCGGCACGGCGGCATCACCGGCACGGCTCCGCTGGGCGGGGCGGTGGCGCTGATCGGCGACGACCCGGCCGCCAAGTCGTCGACGCTGCCGAGCGCATGCGAGCCGCTGTGCCGCAGCCTGATGATGCCCGTGCTCGCTCCGGCGAACATCCGCGAGATCGTCGTCCTCGGCCTGCACGCGGTCGCGCTGTCGCGCGAGTCCGGGCTCTGGACCGGCCTCAAGATCGTCACCGAGATCGCCGACGGCTCGGCGACCATCGACGTCGGCGAGCTGGCGACGGGCGTCCCGGAGCCCGGCGGCCGCGTCGCCACGCCCGCGCCGGTCCTGCTCGCGGAGTCGTCACTCGACGCCGAGCAGGACGCGATGACCGCCCGCCTGGAGCGCGTCCACGCGTACGCCCGGCGGACCGGCCTGAACCACGTCGCGTTCGAGCCCGACCACCCGCGCACCGCGATCGTCGCCGCCGGGGTGGCCTTCGCCGCGGTCCAGCGCGCACTCGACGAGCTCGGCTTCGACGAGGCGGCGCGACAGCTCGCCGGGCTGCGGGTCGTCAAGCTCGGCATGCCCTGGCCGCTGGAGCGCGAGCAGGTCCGCGAGCTGCTGCTCGGCGTCGAGCAGGTCCTGGTCGTCGAGGACAAGCTGCCCTTCATCGAGTCGCAGGTCAAGGAGGCGCTGTACCGCTGCCCGGACGCGCCGCTGGTGCTCGGCAAGGAGGACGCCGCCGGGGCGCGCCTGCTGGGATCACGCGGCACACTCGACGCGGATGACGTGGCGCGCGCGCTCGCCCGCGTGCTCGGAACGTCCGCACTGCCGGACGCCGGCCTGCGCCGGCTCGAGCAGCTCGATCCGCAGCCGGCGGGCCCGGCCGGGGCGACGCCCGGCGTGCTCGCGTCCCGCACGCCGTACTTCTGCTCGGGCTGCCCGCACAACGCCTCGACGAAGGCCGCCGACGAGCAGCTGGTGGGCGCGGGCATCGGCTGCCACATCATGGTGGTGCTCGACGAGAGCGGCCGCGGGAAGCTGCTCGGCATGCCGCAGATGGGCGGCGAGGGCGCGCAGTGGTTCGGGCTCGCCCCATTCGCCAGGGGCCGCCACTTCGTGCAGAACCTCGGCGACGGGACGTTCCACCACTCGGGGTCCCTCGCGATCCGCGCCGCGGTCGCGGCCGGCGTCGACATGACGTACAAGCTGCTCTACAACGACGCGGTCGCGATGACCGGCGGCCAGGTGCCGGTCGGGCGGATGGACATCCCCGCGATCACGCGCCTGCTCGCGGTCGAGGGCGTGCGCCGCATCGTCGTGACGACCGCCGACCCGGCGTCCTACAAGGGCGTCACGCTCGACCCGATCGCGCGGGTCCGTCACCGCGACGAGCTCGCCGACGCGCAGCGCGAGCTCGCCGCCGTCCCGGGCGTCACGGTGCTGATCCACGACGATCGCTGCGCCGCCCAGGAGCGACGTCTGCGCAAGCGCGGCGAGCTGCCGGCGCCGCCGCAGCACGTCCTCATCAACGAGCGCGTGTGCGAGGGCTGCGGCGACTGCGGCGAGCAGTCGACGTGCCTCTCGGTCGTGCCCGTCGAGACGCCGTTCGGCCGCAAGACCGCGATCCACCAGGGGTCCTGCAATCAGGACTTCTCGTGCCTGAAGGGGGACTGCCCGTCGTTCATGGAGGTCGTCCCCGGCAGGCGGGAGCCGGTCACGCCGCCGGAGCTGACGATCACCCTGCCGGACCCGATCCCGCGCGTGAGCGCCCGCGACGGCGTGCTCGTCCGGATGCCGGGCATCGGCGGCACCGGCGTCGTGACGATCTCGCAGATCCTGCAGATGGCCGCGCACATCGACGGCCTGAGCGCGGCGGGCGTCGACCAGACCGGTCTCGCGCAGAAGGGCGGCCCGGTGCTCAGCGACCTGCGGATCGCCGCGTCGCCGATCACGGGAGCCGTGCGTGCCGAGGCCGCGTCGGCCGACGTCCTGATCGGCTTCGACATCCTCGGCGCCGCGGCGCAGGGGACGCTCGCCGCCGCCGATCCCGAGCGCACGATCGCGATCGTCAACACGGCGCAGGTGGCGACCGCCGCGATGGTGACCGACCCGGACGTGCACTTCCCGGCGCCGGTGCTGGCGCGGGCCGCGATCAACCGCGCCACGCGCTCCCGCGACAACCTCTTCCTCGACGCCGGCGGGCTGTCCGAGCGCCTCTTCGGCGACCACATGCCCGCCAACATGCTGACGGTCGGCGCCGCGTTCCAGCACGGCTGCCTGCCGCTCAGCCTCGAGGCGATCGAGGCGGCGATCCGCCTCAACGGCGCGGCCGTGGAGTCGAACCTCGCCGCCCTCGCGTGGGGGCGCGCCGCCGCCGCCGATCCCCCCGGGGTCGCTGCGGCCCTGGTCCCCGCAGGCGGGCCGGTGCGCCGCGAGCCCACGCGTGCCGTCAGCGCGATCCTCGCGGCCACCGGCACCGCCGGCGCGCTTCGCGAGGTCCTGGAACTCGGCGTCACCGACCTCGCCGGGTACCAGAACGCGGCGTACGCGAGGACCTACGCGGCGAAGGTCCTCGCCGTCGCGGCGACCGAGTGCGAGCGCACCGGGCCCGGCGCCACGCCGGTCGCCGTGGCCTACGGCCGCGGCCTCCACAAGCTGATGGCGTACAAGGACGAGTACGAGGTCGCGCGGCTCTACCTGGACCAGGCCGAGCGTGCGCGGGTCACCGCCGAGTTCGGCAGGGGCGCGAAGGTGCGCGTGCTGCTGCATCCGCCGCTGCTCAGAGCGCTGGGCGTCGATCGCAAGCTGCGGCTGGGACCGTGGATCTTCCCCGCGTTCCGCGTCCTGCGCGCGATGCGCCGGCTGCGCGGCAGCATCGCCGACCCGTTCGGCCACACGCGGCTCCGGCGGCTGGAGCGGGGGCTGATCGCGGAGTACGACGAGCTGCTCGCCCAGGCGCTGGCCATGCTCTCGCCGGGAACGGCCGCCGAGGTCGTCGCGGTCGCCGAGCTGCCCGACATCGTCCGCGGCTACGAGGCGATCAAGCTGCGCAACGTCGCGCGCTTCCGCGCGCACGCGGATGAGCTGCTGCGCAGGCTCGCGGACGGCGCGGCCGAACGGCCGCTGCTGCATGTGCTGCCGATGGCGGGCGGTGGCGAGGTCCGCGCGGCACGCGCCTCGCGCTAGGGCCGGGACGCGCGGGCGCCGTGCGAGGTACCGTTTGCGCATGCCCGGTTCCGAGCCCGCCACGCCCATCGAGCGCCCGGTCACGGACGAGCTCGTCTTCGAACGCGAGAAGTGGATCGACGGCCCGCCGCACGAGCTGTTCGGCCGGCTGCGCCGCGAGTGCCCGGTCCACTGGTCGGCGACGATGCCCGAGTTCCCCGGCGAGGACGGCTACTGGTCGATCACGACGGCCGAGGGCGTCCACGAGGTCAGCCGCGACTGGGAGACGTACTCGTCCGAGCTCGGCGGCATCACCGCGGCGACCAACGCGGCGCTGCCGCTGGAGCTCACGCGGGCGATGTTCATCGGGATGGACCCGCCGAAGCACGACCGCGTCAAGGCGCTGTTCCAGCGCGGCTTCACGCCGAAGCGGATCGCCGAGCACGAGGACGAGATCCGCACGATCACGCGCGACGTGCTCGACCAGCTCGAGGGCCGCGAGACCTGCGACCTGGTCACCGACGTCGCCCAGCCGGTCGTCTCACGCGTCATCGGCAGCTTCATGGGCCTGCCGCCCGGCGACGACATCATCTGGGCCGACCTGATGAACACGATCCTCGGCGCCAACGACCCCGACGTGAACCCCGAGGGCGTGCAGACGGTGATGGAGCGCGACGTGCCGGAGGTCTTCCGCCGCTGCGCCGAGCTGATCGCCGACCGCCGCGCGAACCCGACGGACGACCTGACGAGCGTGCTCGTGCACGCCGAGGTGGACGGCGAGCGGCTCGAGGAGCACGAGATCGTCATGGGCTTCTTCCTGCTGATGGCCGCGGGCAACGACAGCACGAAGGCGACGTACTGCAGCGCGATGCGCGCGCTGCTCGAAGATCCCGAGCAGCGGGCGCTGCTGCTGGCGGACCTCTCGCTCGTCCCGTCCACGGTGGAGGAGGCGCTGCGGGTGTTCCCGGCGTTCGCGCACTTCCGGCGCACCGCGACGCACGACACGGAGCTGCTGGGGCAGCCGATCCGCGAGGGCGAGAAGGTCGTCATGTGGTACGTCAGCTCGAACCGTGACGAGACCCGCTACGAGGATCCCGACCACTTCGACGTGACGCGCAATCCCGAGCACCAGGCCTTCGGCGCCGGCGGGCGGCACTTCTGCCTGGGCACCGCGCTGGCGCGCCTGGAGCTGAAGATCCTGATCGAGGAGACGCTCGCGCGGTATCCCGCGATGGCGCTCGACGGGGACCCGAAGTACGTCGTCTCCGGCTTCGTCAACCAGCTGCGTACGCTGCCGGTCCGCCTGGCCCCGTGAGCGTCCCCGCGGCCGGCGGCCAGATCATCCTGGTCAGCGGCGGCGGCTGGCACTACAGCGGCGGCGCCGACCGCGCGACCGATCCGTACCTGCTGCGACACACGCGCGGGCGCAGCCCGCGGATCTGCCTCGTCGCCGCCGGCCAGGGCGACAGCGGGCAGCAGTACGCGGGGTTCGTGCACCACATGGGGCGCAGCGGCTTCCTGTCGGCGGCGCCGGTGTTCTCGCTGCTGCCCGGAGCCGGCGACCCGCGGCGCGAGCTGCTGCAGGCCGATCTGATCTACATGGTCGGCGGCAACACGGCCGCGCTCACCGGCGTGCTGCGCGAGCTGGGCTGGCTGCCGGTGCTGCGCCAGGCGCTGCGCGGCGGCGCGACGATCGCGGCCGTCTGCGCACCCGCGCTGAGCCTGTGCACCGCGCCGGTGTTCCGCTGGGCGAACGGCCTCGGGCGCCCGCGCGCGGCTGCGGGGCTGGGCCTCGTCCCGGCGTCGCTGTCCTGCCACGCCGACCTGCTGCCGGAGCAGACGGCGGCGCACGAGCGGGCCGTCGCGTCCGGCGCGGTCCCCGCCGGCTGGTGCCTGGACGACGGGGCGATCCTGCGACTCACGCCGCGCGGGCGCCTGATCGAGGCCGTCGCCTCGCGCCGCGGAGCCGGGGCCACGCACCTGAGCACGCGCGACGCCGGGCTGGCGCGCCGGGAGCTACGGCTCGAGCTGCTGCCCGGGGCGGCGTAGGGGCCAGCCAACGAGCGCGCGGCGCGCGGCGATCCGCTCGTCGGCGGCGCCGCGCATCGCCGGCGACACCAGGCGGCCGAGGGCGATCCGGTTCCCCGCGACGAGGCGGTAGGCGCCGCGCGACAGGGGTGCCGCGGCGCGGGCGAGCGGCACCGTCACGGCGGCTCCGGGGAGCACCGCCGCGATGGCCGCGACCGCATCCCCGCCGGAGGTCACGGCGCCGCCGGGCGCGACCACGTGGGCGCTGGCGAGGCGCAGATCGCTCGGGATCCCCGCAAGCAGCACGTCGCCCTCGCCGGACTGGATCGCCGCGGGCCGCAGGCGCGCGCCGCGGTCGGCGGCCAGCAGGCCGGCGACGGACCAGCGGCAGAAGCCGCAGTCCGCGTCATACAGGACGGTCAGCGGCTCCGGCGCGGTCACCGGGCGACGAGGGTCCGCTCGCGCAGGTCGTATGCCAGTTCGCGGCGGCCGTCGCGCATCGCGTCGGCGATCTCGCGGACGACGGCGAGGTGGTCGCCGGCGGGCGGCAGGTCCGGCGGCTCGCCGGCCAGCGCGCGGGTCTCGAAGCCGGTGTCGAGGTGGGATGGGCGGACGTCCAGAACGGTCAGGCCGGACCGCCGGCGCTCGCGGCGCAGCGCGGTCAGGTAGGCCGACAGGGCCGACTTGCTCGCGGAATAGGCCGCCATCCCGGCCGTCGGGTGCTCGGCCACGACGGCCGTCAGCCCGACGACGGTGCCGCCGTCGTCCAGGTGCGCCAGGGACTCGCGGATCAGGCGCATCGGTCCGGTCGCGTTGATGACGAACAGATCACGCAGGACGTCGTCGGCGACCTCGGGCTCAGCGCCGAACGCGACGACGCCGGTGGCGACGACGAGCGCATCGAGTCCGCCCAGCGCGGCCGTCGCGGCGGCCAGGGCCGCGGGGATCCCCGCCGGGCTGAAGAGGTCGAACCGCGCCGTCGGCGCGCCCAGCTCGGATCCCAGCGCGTCAAGCCGGGCGCCGTCGCGTCCCGCCAGCGCGACGTGGGCACCGCGGGCGTGCAGCTCGCGGGCGATGCCCGCCCCGAGCACGCCGGTCGCACCGGCGACGATGATTCGAGATCCGTCGAGTTCCACGTGCCTGACGGTACGAGCCGGCGGGCACGACGGTTGGCGGATCTTCGCCTAGGGGATGGCGATCTGCCCGGCCGCGCCCATCAGGCGCCCGTCGAGGTCGCTCTCGAGGTCGCTGACCATGCGCCGGAGCTGTCCCGCCCGGAGCGCATCGTCGTCGTCACGGGCGCACGCCGTCTCGGCATCGGCGTGGCTTCGCGCCTCCGCCAGGGCGTCGGCCAGGAGCGCGTCGTACATCACCGGGTCCACGATTCCGATCTCCATGTCAATCCTCTCGCCGTGGGTTGCAGTGTCATCCGACGCTACGCCGCGAGCTTTCCCGGCCCTAAGCGTCCGCGGTTGTTGGCGCGCCGCCGCGGGGAAACCCGTGATGCGCCGCGTCACCCGGCGCGACTACCGTGCTCGCTGATGCCCCCGGTGATCGAGACGACGGGCCTGACCAAGCGGTTCGGCGCCGTGGCCGCCGTCGACGGGCTCGACCTGGAGATCCCGCGCGGCGAGGTGTTCGGATTCCTGGGTCCCAACGGCGCGGGCAAGACGACCACGATCCGGCTGCTGCTGGGCCTGATCCGGCCGACGTCGGGCACGGCGCGGATCAACGGGGCCGACGCCTGGACCGCTCCGGTGAAGGCGCACCGCAGCGTCGCGGTGGTCACCGCCGACCCGGCGCTCTGGCCGCAGCTGACCGCGCGCGAGACGTTCGACCTGCTCGGCAGTCTGCACGGCCGCTGCGACAGCGCGTACCGCGACGAGCTGCTGGAGCGCTTCGACCTCGATCCCGACAAGAAGGTCCGCGCCTTCTCGACCGGGAACCGCCAGAAGGTCGCGCTGATCGCCGCGTTCATGACCCGCGCGGACCTGCTGATCTTCGACGAGCCGACGAGCGGCCTGGACCCGCTGCGAAAGGTCGTGTTCCGCGAGTGCCTTGCGGAGGCCAGGGCTCGCGGTCAGACGATCTTCCTCTCCTCGCACCTGCTGGTCGAGGTCGAGGCCAGCGCCGATCGCGTCGGGCTGCTGCGCCGCGGGCGCCTGGTCGAGCTGGGCACCTTCGCGCAGCTGCGGCACCTCAGCGCGGTCCAGGTCGACGCGAGCTTCGAGGGGTCGCCGCCGGACGTCGCCGGGATGCCCGGCGTCACGGGCGTGCGGATCGACGGGTACCGCCTGCGGTTCCACGTGCAGGGCCCGATCGCGCCGGTGCTGGACGTGCTCGCCGCAGCGCGGCCACTGCAGCTGACGAGCCGCGAGCCGTCGCTCGAGGACCTGTTCCTGGCGCGCTATGGCGACGACGACTGATCGCCCGCCGTCCCCCGGGGCGCTCGTCGGCCGCCTCGCATTCGGCCAGGTCGCGCGGGGGGCGCTGATCTGGGGCGCGGTCTTCGCGCTCACCGTGGCGTCGTCGGTCATCGCGTACAAGTCGACCTATGGCACGCCGGCCGAACGCGCGCAGCTGCTGAAGGGGATCACCGCGAACAGCGGCATCCGCGCGCTGTTCGGCCCGGCCCGGCAGATCGACACCGTCGGCGGCTTTCTCGCCTGGCGGACGCTGAGCCTGCTCCCGATGGTCGCCGGCATCTGGGGGCTGCTCGTCGCCACGCGCGTGCTGCGGGGCGAGGAGGACCGCGGCCGTTGGGAGACGCTCGTCGCGGCACCGATCACCCGCGGCGGCGCCACACTCGCGACGCTCGTCGGCGTCGGCGCCGGCTGCCTGCTGCTGCTCGTCCCGACCGCCCTGGCGGTGCTGCTCGCGGCGGCGCTCCCCGGCGACGTCGGGGTCGCCGGAGCGCTCTGGCTGGCGGTCGCGCTGTGCAGCGCCGCGCCGGCCTACGCCGCCGTCGGTGCGCTCACCGCGCAGCTCGCGCCGAACCGCCGCGAGGCGGCGGCGCTCGCCGGCGGCGTGTTCGCGGCCACGTTCCTCGTCAAGGTCGCCGCCGACGGGTCGGCGAGCCTGGGCTGGCTGCGCTGGCTGACGCCGCTGGGCTGGATCGAGGAGCTGCGCCCGCTCACCGGGGCGCAGCCGCTCGCCCTGCTGCCGCTGCTCGCGTGGACGGTCCTGCTGACCGCGCTGAGCGTGCGGATCGCGCGCGGGCGCGACCTGGGCTCGGCGCGGCTGGCCCGCAGCGACACCCGCGCTCCCCGCCGGGTCGGCCTGGGCTCGGCGACCGGCCTGGCCCTGCGCGAGTCGGTCGGCGGTCTGCTCGGCTGGGGGCTCGGGCTGGGCATCACGGCGTTCGTCTTCGGCTTCATCTCGCGCGCGGTGGCCGACCTCGCCCGCGACTCGGCCGGCATCCGCAAGCACGTCGAGAGCACGACGAGCGCACGGATCGACATCGCCAGCGCGCAGGGGTACCTGTCGCTCGTCTTCATCTTCCTCGCGGTCGCCCTCAGCCTCTACGCGGTCACGCACGCGACCGCCGCGCGAGAGGAGGAGGCGACCGGCCGGCTCGACACCCTGCTCGCCCAGCCGCTCGCGCGGGAGCGCTGGCTGGGCGGGCGCCTGCTTGCCGCGGCCGGTGCCAGCGCGCTGCTCGCGCTGACCATGGCCGTCGCGGCCTGGGCCGGCGCGGCGCTCAAGGGCGCGAGCGTGACGCTGCCGGACATGCTCGAGGCCTCGGCGAACCTGCTCCCGGTGGTGGCGCTGTTCGCGGGGCTGGCACTGCTGGGCTTCGCGCTCGTCCCGCGGCACACCGGGGCGATCGCCTTCGGGATGGTCGGCGGCGCGTATCTGTGGGAGCAGACCGGCGCGATCGTCAAGGCCCCGGAGTGGGTGCTCGCGGTCTCGCCGTTCCACTGGCTCGCGCTCGTGCCCAGCGAGGTCTTCGACTGGACGGCGTCGCTGGCGATGCTCGCAGCGGGCGGACTCGCCGCGCTCGCCGCGCTGGCGGCGTTCCGGCGCCGCGACGTCGTCGGGCTCTAGGCACGCCGGAGGCGTAGGGTTGGCCGATGGCCGACATCAAGCTGCACCGCTGCTCCTGGACCTTCCTCCACACCGACCGTGACGCGTGCTGGAAGGTGCAGCGCGCGCTCGACGAACAGGGCATCGCCTACGACGTCGTCAAACACGGCTACGGCAAGGGCGGGCGCCCCGAGGTCGTCGCCCTCAGCGGGCAGAAGCTGCTGCCCGTGATCGAGCTGCCGGACGGCACCGCCTACCGCGACGAGTCGGACGCGATGGCCGAGCGCGTCCGGTCCGGCTCGCTGCCCGGGATGTAGCGCCCCCGCTCGGGCGAGTACGGTTGCGCCGCCGCCGCTGAGCGGCGAGGCTGCGTCGCAGCCGTTACCCGTACCCCATGCTGAGGAGCGTGCCGGATGAGTCGTGCCCAGGACGTCGTCGACCGCACCATCAAGGACATCGAGGCCGAGGCCAAGCGCGCGCAGGCTGAGCTCAAGCGCCTGCGGAGCGAGTTCGACAAGCAGCGCAAGGAGCTGGAGGCGCGGCTGAAGCCGCTCCAGAAGCAGCTCACCGACCTCGAGGCGTCGCTGCGCAAGCTGGCAGGCGCACCGGCGCGCCGGCCCGCTGCCAAGCCGGCGGCGAGGAAGCCGGCCGCGAAGAAGCCGGCCGCGAGGAAGCCGGCCGCGAGGAAGCCGGCCGCGAGGAAGCCGGCGGCGAAGAAGCCGGCCGCGAAGCCGGCGGCCCGCAAGACCGCCGCGGCCAAGCCGGCCGCGAAGCCCGCGGCGCGCAAGCCCGCGGCGAAGAAGCCGGCTGCGCGCAAGCCGGCCGCACGCCGCACCGGGAGCTGAACGTCCGGGCGGTCAGGGGGCGCCGTCGCGCTCCCTGACCGCCGGTCGTCCTAGAAGCGCCCGCGCGGGTCGCCGATGCCGACCTGCCGGCCCGACGGCCAGCGCGACTCGATGATGCCGTCGCCGGCGCCGCTCTTGCGCCGCTTGAGGACACACGGTGCGCCGGCGTTCCCGACCAGTGCGCCGCTGACGCCGGGGGTGTTCGGGTCGTCCAGCTGGGCGCTGCCGCCGCAGTCGGGGAGCAGGCCCTTGTACTCGGGTGCCGCGTAGGGCCCGGGGGTGTAGCTCGTGTTGACCTCGAGCGCGGTCCCCGGCTTTGTCGCGAACGTGTACGGCGCGCCGAAGCAGCTCTCCAGGAACGCGGCGCCGTTGTTGGATGTCGCGTTCATGACGCGCTTGTCGATCGTCGCGACGACGACCTTCTCGCGATCCAGCGCGGTGTAGTCGACCGCGATCACGTCCAGCGTCGCGCTGAGTTCGGCGTAGTTCGCGCAGTCCAGCGGGCCGCCGACGCGCAGGGACAGCGTCAGGAAGCCGGCGTCGACGTCCGTCCCCGCACCCTGCAACGCCGTCACGCCGATCGACGAGGAGCCGCCGAGCGTCTGGTCGGTCTGCTTGAGCGGCAGCGATCCGCTGCAGTCGAGGTCCTCGGTGCAGACGACGGCGACCTGGTCGATCGAGAACGCGTCCGAGGTCGCCGACGTGGCTCCGGGGCTTGCCGCGACCAGCGTGTAGCCGGAGCCGGGCTGGTCGATGCTGAGCGTCGAGAAGCTCGCCAGGCCGCCGACGGTGGAGACGGTGCGCGTGCCCGACAGCGTGCCGCCACCCGGGTTCGCGCCGATGCTGACGGTGACGGCGAAGCTCGACGAGGTCACGCGCTGCCCCGTCGCATTGACGACCTCGACGCTGACCGGCGGGCCGCTCGCGTTGTACGGGCTGTTGCTGATCGCCTGGGTCACGCGGGCGTTCTTCGGCTGCGCGGCGAACCGCAGGATGCAGCCGCCGACGACGACGGTCCGCAGATCGCTCGTCGCGGCGTCCAGGTTCAGGTCGTTCCCGGGCGTGCCGCTGAAGTTGTTGGCCTGCTTGGTGGTCGGTGCCGGCCACGTGTACGACACGCTCGGGCAGTCTGGCGCGACCTGCACCGAGACCGCGGCGCTCGCGCCCGGTGCGAGGTTGAGGTTGCGCAGCTGGATCACGTCGCCGACGACGGTCGCGCTCCCGCCGGGAGCGACGGAGGCACCGGTGACGTGCAGCCCCGCCGGCACGGTCAGGTCCGACGACCCGAGCTGCTGCTGGCTCGTGCGGTTGGTGTACGTCGCGCGCAGACTGCCCGGCGCTCCGCCGGCCAGGGTCGCGGGCGTCGATCCGTCGGCGTTCGAGATCACCACGGAGTACGGCTTGTAGGCTGCCCACGCGGGCGCGGACAGGACGAAGAGGGCGGCGAGGGCTCCGGCGAGGGCGAGCGTGAGGCGGTTGCGCGTGGTGACCATCGGTATCAGGCTCCTGATCTGGTTCGGCGTCGGTCGTTCGCGAGCCAGCGTGCCCCCCGGCACCGATCCATCGGCGTCCGACCCCATCGCGCACCGCCGGCCAACTCGCCGGCGCGCGTGCGAGTCCGGCGGCATGCTACCCGAAGATCGGGGGCTCGCGGCGGAATCGGCACGGTCGATGCATCGGACCGGCTTCCGGTGTGCCGCGGCGACGGCGTACGATCGCCGGCATGTCCACTCGACGAGCGCCGCGTCCGGGCCGCCTGATCGTCGTGGCGCCGGGATGCTGAGTCCCGACGCCGGCGAACTGCGGGCCGAACACCGCGAGTCGCACCTGGAGGCCGGTCTCGCCGTCGGCGCCGTCATCGTCCTCCAGGTCGCGCTCGGGGTCGTCAGCCTCCTCGAGGGATGGACGCTGGCGGGTATCCCCGGCTGGGTCTGGTTCATCCCGGCGGCGTGGGAGCTGGGCATCTTCGTCGTCCTCGCGGCCCGCCTGGGCCGCGCCGGCGACGCGCAGGCCGGCGAACGGCGGCGGATCGTGCTCGTGCTGCTCGGCGTGCTCGGGGTCTTCAACGGCCTCGCGCTGGTCGCGCTCCTCGTGTCGCTCATCGCCACACACCCGACGAGCGGCGGGCAACTGCTCTTCGAGGCCGCGACCGTCTGGCTGACGAACGTCGTGGCCTTCGGCCTCGCGTACTGGGAACTCGATCGTGGCGGCCCGCGCCGCCGCGTCCTGCCCGACCCCCCGCCACCGGACTTCCAGTTCCCGCAGATGGAGAACCCCGGCCTCGCCGCGCCCGGCTGGCGGCCGCGACTGCTGGACTACGTCTACGTCTCGTTCACCAACGCGACGGCCTTCAGCCCGACCGACGCGATGCCGCTGAGCCGCCGCGCGAAGGCCCTGATGCTCGCCCAGGGCGGGATCTCGGCCGTGACGATCCTGCTGGTCGCGGCGCGTGCGGTGAACGTCCTGCACTGACCGCGGGGCCGTCAGGACGTTCCCGCACGACGCCCGCGGGCTGTGCGGTTGGCGCCGCCGCGGACCGCAGCAGCCTCGCGCTGACCGGAGTCCCGCGCCGCCGACGCCGCCTGCTCAGCCGGGCGCCAGCACCCAGCCGGCCATCGCGACGGCGTGCGCGGTGGCGGCGACGATCACGAAGACGTGGAAGACCTCGTGGAAGCCGAAGGTCGACGGCCACGGGTCCGGCCGCCCGGTCGCGTAGACGACGGCTCCGACCGAGTACAGGACGCCGCCGCCGGCGAGCAGCACGAGCGGGGCGACGGGCAGGCCGCTGAGCAGCTGCGGGAGGGCGATCACCGCGACCCAGCCGAGCGCGAGGTAGGTGGCCGCCGCGAGCCAGCGCGGGGCGTCGATCCAGCAGACGCTCAGCAGCACCCCGCCCAGCGCCCCGGCCCAGACGCCGATCAGGACGATCGCCTGCGTCGTGCCGTGCAGGACGAGCAGGGCGATCGGCGTGTAGCTCGCGGCGATGAAGACGAAGATCGTGCTGTGGTCGATGCGGCGCAGCAGCGGGCGCCAGCGCGGGTCCCAGCGCCAGCGGTGGTAGAGCGCGCTGCCGCCGAAGAGCGCGCACAGCCCGCCACCGTAGATCAGCGCCGCGAGGCGCGCGACGCCGGCCGGCGCGAACGTGATGAGCATCGCCGCAGTCGCGCTCGCCGCCCAGAACGCGTACGCGTGCGAGACGCCGCGCAGCCGCGGCTGCCCGAGGCGCTCGTGCAGGCTCAGCTGGCTCATGCGGCCATCCCCGCCACCCGGGCCGCGTCGAGGGTTGCGGGCTCGGTGGCCGCGAGGAACTCGCCGAGGACCCGGACGAACCGCGCGGGCTCGTCGCGGAACGGGAAGTGGCCGGCGCGCTCGAAGATCTCCAGGCGCCCGTGCGGCAGCAGTTCGTGCGCGGCACGGGCGTGGGCGACCGGGATCATCGGATCGCGCGCGCCCCAGACGATCAGCACCGGCAGGTCGGCGGCGAGGTAGAGCTTGTCGCTCGCGTTCACGCGCTGGCCGCCCAGGTCGATGATCGAGCGGGCGGTGTGCAGGAACGCGCGGCAGGTGTCCGCGTCCTCGAGCGTCGCCACGCCGTCGGCGATGCCCTGCGCGTCAGCGCCCGGGTCCAGGCCGATCCGCGCGAGCAGGCGGCCGGCGGCCGCGCCGGCGCCGAGCGCGCCCGTGCGGGCCAGTGCGGGCAGGACCCAGTCGGCGCCGGGCAGCGCGGCGGCGCGGAGCACGGGGTGGACCTCGCGGCCCAGCCCGCCGCTGGAGACCAGGACCAGGCGCTCGGTGCGCTCCGGAAACTGGTAGCTGAACTGCATCGCGACGCCGCCGCCGAGGGAATGCCCGACGATCGTCGCGCGCTCGTGGCCGAGCGTGAGCAGCAGGTCGCGCACGCCGCTGGCGAACGAGCCGAGCGAGTAGTCGCCGTGAGGCTTGGCCGATGCGCCGTGGCCGAGCAGGTCGGGGGCGATGACGGTGTGGCGCTCGGCCAAGCCCGTCAGCACCGCGTCCCACGTCGCCGAACTCGAGGTGATGCCGTGCAGCAGGACGAGCGGCGGCCCCGAGCCGAGGCTGCGGTAGGTGACGGGGTGGCCGTGCAGGTCCACGACACGGACATCGTCGCCATCAGAAGATTGCATAAGTCGATGTTACACGGATCGGCGTCACATGGAACGACGTAGGATGGCGGCGTGCCCGACGCCGACATGACGATCGACGAGCTTGCCCGCGCCAGCGGCATGACCGTCCGCAACATCCGCGCCCATCAGTCGCGCGGTCTGCTGCCCGCGCCGGAGGTCCGCGCGCGCACCGGCTTCTACGGGCCCGACCACGTGACGCGCCTGCAGCTGATCCAGGAGCTCCAGGGCAACGGGTACAACCTCGCCGCGATCAAGCACCTGCTGGAGCGGTCGGACACCTCGGCCCAGGACCTGCTGCGCTTCGCCGACACGCTGCTGGCCCCGGTCGCGGCCGAGCAGCCGGAGGTCGTCGAGCTGGCCGAGCTCCGCGAGCGCTTCGGGGCCGGGGAGGACCGGCGGCCGCTCGAGCGCGCGGTGCGCCTGGGGATCGTCGTCCCGCTCGGCGAGGATCGCTTCGAGGTGCCCAGCCCGACCGTCCTGCGCGCCGGCGAGCAGGTGCTTGCGCTCGGCGTCCCGCTCGACAAGCTGCTCGACATCGCCGAGCGCCTGACGAAGAACGCCGACGAGGTCAGCCGCACGTTCGTCAAGCTGTTCCTCGAGCAGGTCTGGAAGCCGTTCGACGAGGCCGGGCGCCCAGAGGCCGACTGGCCCGGGGTCCGCGACACGCTCGCCGACCTGCGCCCGCTCGTCAGCGACGCGTTCGTCGGCGTGTTCCAGCAGCGGATGAGCCGCGGCGTCGAGCGGGCCTTCGGGCGCGAGCTGGAGAAGCGCGCCAAGGGCTGACGCGCTGCGCCGCTCGCGCCGGATTGCGGAGAACCACCCTTCACATCGCGTTCACGGCTCCGGTTGAATGGGCCCCGTGGACGCCGGCCTCGTCATCGCCATCGCACTCGCGCTGGCGTTCGCCCTGACGAACGGCTTCCACGACGCCGCCAACGCGATCGCAACGCTCGTCGCCACGCGCGGGGCGACGCCGGCGCAGGCGATCGCGATCTCGTCGGTGTTCAACCTCATCGGCGCGGTCGCGCTGGGCACGGCGGTCGCGGACACCATCGGCAAGATCGTGCAGGTCGCCCCGGGCCAGACCGTCCAGACGATCGGCGCCGGGCTCGCGGGCGCGACGGTCTGGAACCTGCTGACGTGGTGGCGCGGCCTGCCGTCGAGTTCCGGCCACGCGCTCGTCGGCGGTCTGGTCGGTGCCGCGCTCGCGCAGGGCGGGTGGGCGGCGGTCAACATCGGCGGATTCGACGGCTGGCGGCCGGTCGGCCTGATCGGCACGCTCGTCGCGCTGCTCGTCTCGCCGGTGATCGGCTTCGCCTTCGGCTTCGGGTTGCTGCGCCTGCTGCGCCGCCGGATGCACCGCGCGACCCGCCGCTGGGAGCGCCCGGTCGTCGGTGCCGAATGGGCGTCCGCGGCGGCACTCAGCTGGAGCCACGGGTCCAACGACGCGCAGAAGTCGATGGGCGTCATCGCCGCGCTGCTGCTGGCGACGGGCCACACGACCTCGTTCGAGGTCCCGCTCTGGGTCAAGCTCGCCACGGGCGTCGCGGTCACGCTGGGAACGGCGTTCGGCGGCTGGCGCATCGTGAAGACGATCGGGACGAAGATCTTCACGCTCAAGCCGCTCGACTCGCTGGCCAGCCAGTCGTCGTCGACGGCGGTCATCCTCGGCTCGTCGCTCATCGGCGCGCCCGTCAGCACGACGCAGGTCGTCGCGGCGTCCGTCGTCGGCACGGGCGGCGGACGCCGCCGCTGGCACCACGTCCGCTGGCGCATCGTTCGCGAGATGGGCATCGCCTGGCTCACGACCATCCCGGCGGCCGGCCTGCTGGCCGTCGTCGTGCTCTACATCTGGAAGGGAGTTGCTGCGCTGTGACACAGGGAAAGAGACGCTGGTTCCTGCCGGAGAACGGTGACGTGCTCGGGCTGCTCACGGAGCAGATCGCCGTGACGTCGGCCGGCATGGACGCCTTCGCGCGATGGGGCGCCGGCGACGTCGCGGAGAGCGACACCGTGCGCACCGCCGAGCACGACGCCGACGAGCGCAAGCGCGCGCTGATCGCCGCGGTGCGCGAGTCGTTCACCACGCCGCTGGACCCCGAGGACCTGTTCGAGCTCTCGCGCGGCCTCGACGAAGTGATCAACGGCGCCAAGAACACCGTCCGCGAGGCCGATGCGCTGACGATCCTGCCGGACGCGACGATGGGCACGATGTGCGCGCAGATCGCCGAGGGCGTGCAGCATCTGCGCGGCGCGTTCGGCGCACTCGGGCGCGACCCCGACGCGGCCAACGTCGAGGCCGCGGCGGCGATCAAGGCCCAGCGGAACCTGGAGCGGACCTACCGCGCCGCGATGTCCGAGCTGATCGGCCGCGAGGACCTGCGCGACGTCCTGGGCCGCCAGGAGCTGTACCGCCGCCTGACGCGGATCTCGGACGCCATCGTCGCCGTCGCCGACCGCGTGATGTACGCGACCGTGAAGGAGGGCTGACCGCCCCGCTCAGCCCTGGTTCTTGCCGATCAGGATGTCGGCCGAGACGTTGTCGACGTTCAGCAGCGCCGCGATCGACACGCGTGATCCGTCGGCGGCCGTCGTGTAGCCGGTTCCGATGCCGTCGGTCAGGGTCGACACGTTCTGGGCCCCCAGGCCGGCGACGCGGATCTCTTCGACCGGCGTGCTCTTGCACGGCACGCTCGGGACCGGGTGGCGGCTGGTCTCCAGGAACGGCAGGTTCGGCAGGACGGGCGCCGTCGTGTCGGAGCTGTTCGCCTCGGCCGCGTACAGGCTGTGCGGGTACAGGCACGCGGCGACCGCGAAGTGCGTCTTCTGCTCCGAGGAGAGCTGCGCCTTGGCGATCCGCAGCTTGCCGTCCTTGGTGATGGCAGGTGAGATCTGCAGCGAGCCGTTGAGCCGCACGCCGGGGAAGTAGTTCTGCACGTACCCTGTGAACGCCTGACGGCACGGGAAGTCGCCGGGCGGCGGCTCCTGGCCGGCGATCATCGGGTACCAGTCCGAGTCGACGCCGCGGAAGATCGTGTTGAGCTTCGCCTCGAGCGAGACGGTCACGTCGATCGCGGTGGTCTTGCCCGGGATGTTGCCGAACAGGTTCGCCTGACCGCCGGAGCGGCCGAGCACGATGTTCTGCGAGCCGTCCACGCCGACCGTGTCGTCGACCTGCGAGACCTGCGTGCCGGCGGCGGCGACCTTGATCACCAGCGGCGCCGCGCGGGCGACGGTGTCGAGCACGTTCGGGCCGGTCGCCGAGTTGTACGGATCGAAGTTCGGGTCGTCGGTCGTCGGGAACGGATCGGGGTTGAGGCCGATGTTCTCGATTGCCGGATGCGTGCTGCCGGCGTACGGGCTGGTCTCGCCGGAGACGCGCAGCTGCGTGAGCGAGTCGACGCCCGGGATGACCGGCACGAAGCCGGCGACGTAGGTCGCGGCGGTCGCGTAGGCCGCGGCCTGCGTCGGCCCGGCCGGCGTGTTGGTCGCCAGCGCCTCAGCGGCGGTGAAGGCGAGCGCGTTGCCGGCCTGTCCGCTCGGGTCGGCCTCCGACGGCGGGTTGACGGTCGCGGCGAAGTACGGGGTGCCGGGCTGCGCGATCGCCGGGATGCCGTAGGTCGTGCCGGCGGCCGTCAGCGGCGTGGGCAGGTTCGAGTTGCCGACGAAGTCGCCGCAGCCGTCGTTGTAGTCGCCGATGGTGTTGGTCCCGGTCAGCGGGTTGTTGTAGCCGAAGCCGTCGTACGCCGGACCCCACCACGAATGGGTCGAGCCGAGCGTCGAGACGTTCTTGTTCCACAGCAACGGGATCGACGTCGACGTCAGGCCCTGACCGCCCGGGGACAGGTTGATGCGCACGTTGCCGAGCGCGCCGCCGTCGTACTGGTCGTTGAACTCGACCTCGGCCGGCAGCGACCCGCCGATGTTGACGGTGCGGTTGCCCAGTGACGTCCCGAGGTCGACGGTCGCCGAGTTGGGGTTGCGGTCGTCGTAGACGGGGCTGGCGGAGGTGCTGTTGTTCGAGCCGCGCAGCCGGACGGTGACGGGCAGCACGAAGTGCACGAGCCCGGCCTTGCGCAGGAACGACTTGCGCAGGACGACGCGCGGGTTCTTCTTGATCTGGCGCAGCAGCTGCGCGCGGACCTTCTGCTTCGCCGAGGCGTTCCCGGCGGCCGCGGAACCCGCGAACGACCCGAAGGCCATCGCGATCAGGACGACCAGCCCCGTGACACCCCTGAACCGCCGCATTGCTGCCTCCTCGACACGCTGCACCCTCCCGGCGCAACAGTGCGCGCGATCATAACCACGGATTCCGCGGCCCGCCAAGACTCTGGTTTGCGGTGCCCGCGGGTGCCGGTCAGCGACCCATCCGCGAGGCGCCGCGGCGCATCACCGGGAGCAGGATGCTGCGCGGCATGTGGCGGCCCAGGAGGCTGGCGACCTTGGTCGGCGTGCCGGGCACGACCGAGCGCCGCCCGGCGGCCATCGCGTCCACGGCCTGCCGGGCGACGTCGCCGGCCTCGACCCGCATGAACGCCGGCATCATGCTCTCGCCGTCGAGCCCGGCACGGGCGCCGAACTCCGTGGGCACGGGACCGGGGCAGAGCGTGGTCACCGAGACGCCGGTGCCGCTCAGCTCCGCGTGCAGGGCCTCGGAGAAGCTCAGGACGAACGCCTTCGTCGCGGCGTACGTCGCGAACCCGGGCAGCGGCTGGAATGCCGCGACCGAGGCCACGTTGAGCACCGCGCCGGACCCGCGGCGAACCATGTCGGGCACGACGGCGAGCGTCAGGTGGTGGAGCGCCGCGACGTTCAGGTCGACCTCGCCCTGGGCGTCCTCGGGGTCCAGCTCCCAGGCGGTCCCCGCGAGGCCGTAGCCGGCGTTGTTGCACAGGCCGCTGACGGCGCGGCCCCAGTCCGCGACGGCGCCGAGCACCCCGACGCGGGCCTGGTGGTCCGTCAGGTCGGCAGCGTGGACGAGGACCTCGCGCCCGTGCGCGGCCCGGAGTTCCTCGGCGAGGTCCTCCAGGCGGTCGGAGCGGCGAGCGACGACGACGACGTCGTGGCCGCGGGCGGCCAGCAGTCGCGCCAGCTCGGCGCCGATGCCCGACGAGGCGCCGGTGACGACGACGGCGGAGTCCGGTGACGGGGCGGGGAGGCTCATGTCCCCATCCTGGCACGTAGCATCGGGCGCATGTCCGCCCTGCGCATCCCGCTGCCCGGCCTGCCCGTCGGCCCGGTCCACGTGTCGCCGTCCGAGGTCGCGCGGTCGGTCGGTCGCGTGGCGCGCGCCACGGCGTCGCCGCTGCTCCCGACGCGGTCGCTGCGCGACGCGGTCAGCGGGCGCACCGTGCTCGTGACGGGTGCCTCGCACGGGATCGGCCACGCGACCGCGCTGCAGCTCGCGGCCGCCGGGGCGACGACGCTCGTGGTGGCCCGCGGCGCCGAGGCGCTCGACGCGCTCGTCGCGCAGATCGGGGCCGGCGGCGGCGAGGCACGGCCCTACGCGGCCGACCTGTCGCGCATGGCCGCGATCGACCGGCTGGCGTCCCAGCTCGACCACGACGGGTACGAGGTCGACGTCCTCGTCAACAACGCCGCCCGGTCGATCCGCCGGTCGCTGGCCGACAGCTACGACCGCCCGCACGACTTCGAGCGCACGATGCGGCTGAACTACTTCGGCGCGGTCCACCTGACGATGGCGCTGCTGCCGGGCATGCGCGAGCGCCGTCGCGGCCACGTGGTCAACGTCAGCACGATGGGCACGCAGACGAGCACGCCGCGATTCGCGGCGTACCTGGCGTCCAAGGCCGCGCTCGAGGCGTTCACGCGTGTCGCGGCGGCAGAGTGCCTGGGCGACGGCGTGCGTTTCTCGACGGTCCACATGCCGCTCGTGCGGACGCCGATGATCGAGCCCACCGCGGCCTACGCGAGCATGCCGGCGCTCAGCCCCGAGCAGGCCGGCGGGCTGATCGGCCGGGCGCTGCGCACGCGGGCTGAGAGCGTGGGCCCGCGCTTCGGGACCATGGCCGAGGTGTTCTCGGCCCTGTCGCCGGCGACCGCGAACGAGGTGCTGCACGCGCTGTACCGCGCGGTCCCCGAAGTCGAGTGACGCGCACGGCGCGCACGGCGCGTGCGGCGCGGCCCGGACGCGCGCGGATGCGGCGCGACCCGCTAGCGCGAGGTCCGGCGCTGCGCGACCGGGCGCTCGGCGCGACGCTGCGCGAAGCGCTTGCGCTCCGCGGCGGTCATCTTGCGCACGACGAGCGACCCGTCACTGACCTGCGAGGCGATCTCCGCCAGCCGCGTCTCGCGGCGCTCGACGGCGCGCGCGGCCTGCGGTGAGAGTCGCTTTTCGGGAGTGGCCATCCCCACAGGATAGGGCGCCGCCGTCGGCCGGGAGCCGTTTGACCCAGGTGCGTCGTCCGACGTCGTCCGACGGCGCCGAGCGCGGCGGGGCGACAGGTGCATCTCAGCACGTCCATAAGCCCGGTTTATCCGGATTCGTCACTCTCCCGGGGTGCCTGAACCGCGCTCCCTGTGGGCAGACCCGTCCGCCCGCGAACCCCAGCGCGGGTGGTTCGAGCGTTCCCCGGCTCCGCCGGCCACGCCGCCCGACGGCGGCGACGAGCCGCCCCGCGGGCGTCCGTGGGGCCGCATCGCGCTCGCGGTGCTGCTCGGATTCGCCGCGCTCGTGGCCGCCTCGTTCGCGGGCGCCGCGCTGAGCGGGGATGACGCGAAGCCCGCCCGGGCGGGCTCCGTGAAGGCCGCCGGCGGCGGCGGGCTCCCGGCCGGTCGCGTCACCTCGCTGTACAACGCGCTCTCGCCGGGCGTCGTCCAGATCCGCTCGTCCAAGGGCACCGGCACGGGCTTCGTCGTCCGCGACACCGGCACGATCGTCACCGACCTCCACGTCGTGCAGGGCGGGACGAAGCTCCGCGTCGTCTTTGACGACCCGCTCCACCCGATCACCGCGACGCTGCTCGGCAGCGACCGGGCCAGCGGCCTGGCCGCCCTGAGCGTCAACCCGTCCGACACGCCGCGGCTGCACCCGCTGCAGCTGGGCGACTCGCACGCCGTCAAGGTCGGGGATCCCGCGGTCGCCATGGGCTACCGGCCCGGCCTGGGGCGGACCGTCGCGGCCGGCATCATCGCGGGCCTGGGCACCGACGTCCTGCAGACCGACGCCGTCAGCGACCGCGGCGGCCCGCTCGTCAACACGACCGGCCTCGTCATCGGCATGATCGCGCAGCCGGACGCCAGGATCGCCGGCACGGGTGCCCGCCTGGCGATCCCGTCGACCACGATCGAGCGCGTGCTGCCGCTGATCGAGACCGGGCAGACCGTCGCCGGTGCCTACCTCGGCGTCCAGGCCGCCGCCGTCCCCAACGGCAGCGGCGCGCTCGTGCAGCGCATCGTCCGGGGCAGCCCGGCCGACGTCGCCGGCCTGCAGGCCGCAGGGAGCGTCGGCGGCGGCGACACGATCCTCGGCGTCGAGACGACGCGCATCGCGAGCCCCGGGGACCTGGTCAAGGCGGTCGGCGGCCACCAGCCCGGCGACGTCGTGGCGCTGCTCGTCGAGCGCGACGGCCAGCGGTTCAACCTCGACGTGACGCTCGAAGCGCGTCCGCAGAGCGGGCCGTAGACGGTGGGCGTGAGCTTCGCCTCGCCCGCCTGGCTGCTCGGCCTGCTCGTCGTCGTCGCGGCGATCGTCCTGTACGTCCTCGCGCGCCGGTCGAGCCGCCGCTCGCGCGACCGGTTCGTCAGCCCGGCGCTGCTTCCCGCGGCGCTGCCGCGCCCCGGCGGCGTGCGCTCGCACCTGCCGCCGGCGCTGTACGCCGTGTCGGCCGCTGCGCTGGTGCTCGCGCTCGCCCATCCGCAGCGCAAGGTCACCGTCCCGGTGGAGCAGGCGACGGTGATCCTCGTCACCGACCACTCGCGCTCGATGCAGGCGACCGACATCGCGCCCAGCCGCCTCGCCGCCGCGCGCCGCGCCGCGTCGCGGTTCCTCACCGACGTGCCTCGGAGCGTGCGCGTCGGCTCGGTCGTCTTCAACCAGCACGCCAAGCTGCTGCAGGTTCCGACGACCGACCGCGCGGCGGTCCGCAGCGGCCTCGACGCGCTGCAGCCGTTCGGCGGCACCGCGACGGGCGAGGGCCTCGCACTCGGCCTCGCCGCGGCCCGCGGCCCGGCGCTGCCCGGCGCCAAGCCGCCGCCGGCGGCGATCATCCTGCTCACCGACGGGCGCTCCTCCAACGGCCGCGACCCGCTCGCCGTCGCGCGCGAGGCCAAGCAGGCCGGCGTCCCGATCCACGCCGTCGCACTCGGCACCGCCAGCGGCGTCCTGCCCAACGGCAAGACCGCGACCTCCGACGCGTCGAGCCTGCAGACGATCGCCCAGATCTCCGGCGGCCACTTCCGGGCCGCCGGAGACGCCGGGCAGCTGCAGTCCGTCTACCAGGAGCTCGGCTCGCGCATCAGCACGAAGCGCGCCGAGCGCGACGTGACGACGAGCTTCGTCGGCGGCGGCCTGCTGCTCCTGCTGGCCGGCGGCGCCCTGGCGCTCGTCAGCTTCGGGCGCCTGCCCTGATCTTCGACCCGACCACCGACCGGAACCGACCATGACCACATCTGACATGCCCGCTCACGAGCTGCCCGCGCCCGCGCCGCCCGAGGCTCCGCATCCGCCGGACCGCGAGGCGGCGCTGGAGGCCGCCGCCGCGCTGGAGGACGTCCTGCACGAGACCAAGCGCGTCATCGTCGGCCAGGACGCGATGCTCGAGCGCGTGCTCGTCGCGCTGCTCGCCGGCGGCCACGTGCTGCTCGAGGGCGTCCCCGGCCTGGCGAAGACGCTGACCGTGAAGACGCTCGCACAGGTCATGCACGGCACGTTCAAGCGCGTGCAGTTCACGCCCGACCTGGTGCCGGCCGACCTCGTCGGCACGCGCGTCTGGCGCCCGGACACCGGCGCGTTCGACGTCGAGCTGGGCCCGGTCTTCGGCAACCTGCTGCTCGCCGACGAGATCAACCGCGCCCCCGCGAAGGTGCAGTCGGCGCTGCTCGAGGTGATGCAGGAACAGCAGGTCACGATCGGCAGCCAGACGTTCCCCGTGCCCTCGCCGTTCCTCGTCCTGGCGACGCAGAACCCGTTCGAGTCCGAGGGCACCTACCCGCTGCCCGAGGCGCAGGTCGACCGCTTCCTGCTGAAGATCGTCGTCGACTACCCCAGCGTCGAGGACGAGGCCGACGTGGTCGCCCGCGTGATCGCCGGCGAGCCCGAGGTGCGCCGCGTGCTCGAGCTGGAGGACCTGCTGCGCCACCGCGAGACCACGCGCAGCGTCGCCGTCGCCCGGCAGGAGATGGCGTACGCCGTCGCGCTGGCCGACGCCACCCGGCATCCCGCGACGTACGGCCTGGAGGAGCTGGCCCCGCACATCGAGGTCGGCGCCAGCCCGCGCGGGCCGATCGGCCTGATCCAGGCCTCGCAGGCGCTGTCGATCCTGCGCGGGCGCGGCTACGTCACCGCACGCGAGATCCGTGACGTCGCTCCCGACGTCCTGCGCCACCGCCTGGTGCTGAGCTACGAGGCGCACGCCGACGGCATCACCCCCGACGCGATCCTCGACCGCGTGTTCGACGCCGTCCCCGCGCCGGCCGTGCGCGACGAGGACGCTGCGTGAGCCACGGGCTGATCGCGCCGCCCGGCCGTCAGGGCCCCGGGCCGATGCCGGCCGCCGCCGTCGCGGCGCTCGACCTGGCGCTCGTGCGGCGCAGCGGCGGGCGCCTGCCCGGCGAGCACCGCGGCGTCGGCGTCGGCGTGGGCACCGAGCTCGCGCAGCTGCGGCCCTACCAGGTCGGCGACGACGTGCGCCAGATCGACCCGGCTGCCAGCGCCCGGACCGGCGTGCCGCATGTGCGCCAGCACGTGCCCGACCGCGCGCTGACGACCTGGATCGTCATCGACATCTCGTCCTCGATGGCCTTCGGCAGCGCCGACAGGCTCAAGAGCGATGTCGCCGAAGGCGTGACGAAGGTCATCGCGCGGCTCGGCGCGCGCCGCGGCGGGCGTGTCGGCGTCGTCACCTGCGGGGCCGACAGGTGCCACGTCCTGCCGCCCGCCGGCGGGCGCCGCGCGCTCGGCGCCGTGGACCGGCTGCTCGCCCGCGGCGTCGCCGCCGACGCCACCGCCGCGCCGGTCAGCCTGCACGACGCGCTCGTGCGTGTCCACGGCCTGGTCCACGACCCGGGCCTGGTCGTCCTGGTCTCCGACCTGCGCGAGGAGAGCGCCTGGCCGCGGACGCTGCGCGGCCTCGTCGCGTCCGGCCAGCATGCCGTCGCGGTCGAGGTCCTCGACCCGCGTGAGCTCGAGCTGACCGACGCCGGGATCGTCGTCGTGATCGACCCCGAGACCGGCCGCGCGGCCGAGGCCGACACGCGCTCACCCGCGCTGCGCAACGCGTTCGCCGCGGCCGAGGCGGCGCGCCGCGAGCGGGTCGCCGGCGAGCTGCGCCGCGCCGGGGCGACCCACGCGATCGTGCGGACCGACCGCGACTGGCTGCGCGACCTGGGGCGGGCGCTCGGATGAGCCTCGCCAGCCCGACCTTCCTGCTGGCGCTGCTGGTGCTGCCGCTCGCCTTCCTCGTCATGCGCGCGGCGCGCGGCCGGCGTCGCGCGCACGCGATGCGCTTCCCCGCCGCGGCGACCGTCGCCGCCGTCGCGTCCACGTCGCCGTCGTGGCGCCGCCGGCTCCCGGCCGCACTGCTCGCCCTGGCGGCCGTGGCGCTGATCGTCGCGCTCGCCGAGCCGCAGCGCACGGTCGCCGTCCCGGTCGAGCAGGCGCGCGTGATGCTCGTGACGGACGCGTCCGGCTCGATGGCCGCCACGGACGTCAAGCCCACGCGGCTGGACGCCGCGCGCGCCGCGGGGAAGACGTTCCTCGACAAGGTGCCGGCGTCGCTGCGGGTCGGCGCGGTCGGCTTCTCCTCGCTGCCGTACGCCGTCGTCGCGCCGACGATCGACCGCGAGCAGGTCACCGTCACGCTGGACGACCTGCAGGCCGGCGGCGGCACCGGGACGGGCGACGCGGTCGTCGCCGCGCTCGAGGCGCTGAAGCCCAAGCAGCGCCTGGCCGGCCGCCGGCGCCCGCCCGCCGCGATCGTGCTGCTGTCCGACGGCAAGGCGACGAACGGCCGCGACCCGCGCGACGCCGCGCGGCAGGCCGCCAAGCTCCACGTCCCGATCTACACCGTCGCGCTCGGCACGCCCGACGGCTTCGTCCTCGACGAGCTCGGGCAGCCCGTCCCGGCGCCGCCGGATCCCGAGACGCTGCGCGAGATGTCGAGCATCACCGGCGGTGAGGCGTTCACGGCCGAGAACCTCGGCGCGCTCAAGCAGGTCTACCAGCGGCTCGGCCGCCAGATCGGCACCAGGCACGCGGAGAAGCCGATGGTCGCGGGCTTCGCCGCGGCGGGCCTGCTGCTGTTGCTGCTCGGTGCCGGCGCCGGCGTGCGCTGGCGCGGCTGGGTCTAGCGCAGCGTCGCGTCGTTCTGCGGTCGCGGTGTTCGCGGTCGTCCGTCCGGCGTTGTGGCGTGGCTGGCCGGGGGGAGGGTTGTGCGTGCGTTGGTGGTCTGACGCTCGCGTGACGATCCGCGTGCTGGGCGGCGCAAGGCGGGCGCTCGAATCGCCGTGGGTGTGCGTTTCTCGGACAGAGCCCGAGAAACGCACCACGAACACGTCAGCGGAGGCCCGCGGGTGCGCTCGCGGATGAGCGCCAGCGCTGAGCAGTCCGCAATCGCCTACGACTTCCGGGACTCCCAGTACGCCTCGGCTTCGGACGCCATCCTCGCGAGCTCGGCGTCGAACGTCGAGGTCGCCCAGTCGATGCCGATCCGCTCGCCGGCGGCGCGGGCATCGTCGATGGTGAACGTCGTCGTCGCGGTCATGGCGCCGAGGCTACCGGCGTCCTCGCGGCTGTCGATCCGGGAGAAGTACGGATGCGCGAAGGGGTGGCGCGGAGGTAGCCTGGGGCGACGATGATGACGTCCGTGAGCAGCCACGTGCCGAATGGGGCCGCACCGGCGCCCCGGGCCGGTCTGCGCAACCGCCTCAGCCGCGAGCGCACCGCCGAGTTGTGGCTGCAGGCCGACGCCGCCGCCGACGAGGCGGAGCGGACCGACAGGATCATCGCGCTGCCCGCGATGACCGCCTGCGAGCGCCGCGTCGTGCACGACCGCCTGCTCGAGCGTCCAGCCGTCCGGGCGCACGCCGAGGGCGAGGAGCCCGAGCGCTACCTCGTCGTCGTCCCCGCCTGATGGCGGATCGCCTCAGTCCGCTGGACGCGACGTTCCTTCACGTCGAGGACGACGTCAGTCACATGCACATCGGCTCGATCGGGATCTTCGAGGGCCCGCCGCCGCCGCATGACGAGCTGCTCGCGGCGATCGCCGGAAAGCTGCACCTGGCGCCGCGCTACCGCCAGCGCGTCCGCTTCGTCCCGCTCGATGCGGGGCGCCCGGTCTGGGCCGACGACCCGCACTTCCGCCTGGAGTACCACATGCGGCGCACGGCGCTCCCGGCGCCCGGCGGCGACGCCGAGCTGCGGGCGCTGGTCGGCCGGGTCATGTCGCAGCAGCTCGACCGCGCGCGGCCGCTGTGGGAGGCCTGGGTGGTCGAGGGGCTCTCCGGCGGGCGCTGGGCGCTGATCTCCAAGCTCCACCACGCGATGGTCGACGGCATCTCGGGGTCGAGCCTGATCACCGTGCTGATGGACGCCGAGCGCGACGCGCCGGTCACCCGGCCCGTCCCGTGGGCCGCCGTCCCTGCTCCGGGCGGCGCGCAGCTGGTCGCCGATGCGCTCGCCGAGCGCCTGCGCTTCCCCGTGCGCGAGGCCGAGGCGGCAGCTCGCGCGCTGCGGGCTCCGGGGGCGACGCTCGAGTACGCTGCCCACGCGCTCCGCGGCCTGGCGGCGTATGCCGGGCTCGCCCGCGCCCCGGAGCCGACGGTGCTGAACGGCCCGCTCGGTCCCCATCGGCGCTGGACCTGGACGGCGGCCCGGCTGACCGACGTCAAGGAGATCCGCGCGGGGCTCGGCGGAACCGTCAACGACGTGGTGCTGGCGGCGGTCACGACCGGGCTGCGCGACCTCCTGCTCGAGGAGGGGCGGCCGGTCGTCGCTCCGGTGCGGACGCTGGTGCCGGTGTCGGTCCGCGTGCGCGGCGAGCGGGGCGTCTACGACAACCAGGTCTCGGCGATGTTCGCCGATCTGCCGGTCCAGCTCGACGATCCGATCACGCGGCTGGACACGATCAGCGCCCAGCTGCGGCACCTCAAGCGCACGCACGAGGCGGTCGCCGGGCAGGCGCTGACGGCGCTCAGCGGGTTCGCGCCGGAGTTCCTGCTGTCGCGCGGCGCCCGGATCGCGACGCGCACGCCGCAGCACGCGGTGAACACCGTCACGACGAACGTCCCCGGCCCGCAGCGGACGCTGTACCTCGCTGGACGGCGCATGCTCGAGGCGTTCCCGTACGTCCCGCTCGCCGGCCACGTCCGCGTCGGCATCGCGATCTACTCCTACGACGGGACGCTCGGCTTCGGCGTCACCGGCGACGACGACGTGGCGCCGGACCTGGACCTGCTGTGCGCCGGCATCGACCGCGGCATGGCGGAACTGCTCGCGCAGGCGCGGCACATGCGCGAGCGGCGCGAGCGCCCGGCGCGGAAGCGGGGAACCCCCGCGGGCCGGTCCGTGATCTCTCCGGAGGCCCCGGGATCGGGGAGCGACTAGGTTCAGCGGCTGCGGACGACGGCGAGCCGGCGCACGCGGCCTGCTGAGGCGCAGGCCGCTGACCGGGCTCAGCAGATCCGCGGGAGCTGCTCGCCGACCTGGAGGTCGAGCACCCGTGCGCCGCCGATCCCCGTGCGGGCCCATGCGGTGCCCGCACGGTCGGCGGTGACGGCGCCGATCCGCGCCGCCCCGGCGCCGTGGGGGTGCGCGCGCATCGCGACGAGCACCGCCTCGGCCGCCGCCGGGTCGACCATCGCGACCAGGCGCCCTTCGCAGGGCACGTAGAACGGATCCAGCCCGAGCAGCGCGCACGCGGAGGCGACGTCCTGCGGGACGGGCACGGCGCGCTCCTCGATCTCGATGCCGGTGCCCGACGCCTGCGCCAGCTCGTGGAGGACTGTCGCCAGGCCGCCGCGGGTCGGGTCGCGCAGGGCGTGGACGGCGCCGGGCGCGGCGGCGAGCATCGCGGCGACCAGCCCGTTCAGGGGCGCCGTGTCGGACGCGATCGAGCCGCCGAACTCGAGCCCCTCGCGGACGCTGAGGATCGCCATGCCGTGACAGGCGACCGGGCCGCTCACCAGCACGACGTCGCCGGCGCGGATCCGCTCGGCGCCGACCTCGACGCCGTCGGGCACGACGCCGACACCGGCGGTGGTGATGTAGAGCCCGTCGCCGTGGCCGCGCTCGACGACCTTCGTGTCGCCGGCGACGATCTCGACGCCCGCGGCGCGGGCGGCCGCGCCCATCGACTCGGCCACCAGGGCGAGCGTCGCGAGCTCGAGGCCCTCCTCGAGGATGAAGCCGGCCGTCAGCCAGCGCGGGTGCGCGCCACGCATCGCCAGGTCGTTGACCGTGCCGTTGACGGCGAGTTCCCCGATCGTGCCGCCCGGGAACAGCAGCGGCGAGACGACGAACGCGTCGGTGCTGACCGCGACGCGCCCGCCGGGCGGCGCGAGCACCGCCGCATCGGCCAGGCCGGCGAGCGCCGGGCCGCCGAGGTGGGGCAGGAACACCTGCTCGATCAGCTCGGCCGTCAGGCTCCCGCCGCCGCCGTGGCCGAGCACGACGCGGCCGGCATGGGGCACCGGCGCCGGGCACGCCGGTGCCTGAAGCCGCTCGCCGGGATCGGCGTCAGGCACCGGTCGCGGCCCCCGCGCCGCGGTAGCGGTAATAGGCGGCGCACGCGCCCTCACCGGAGACCATCGTCGCGCCGAGCGGCGTCCGCGGCGTGCAGCGCGTGCCGAACTCCGGGCACTGCGGCGGCTTGATCAGGCCCTGCAGCACGTCGCCGCTGCGGCACGCCGCCGACTCCTGCGCCCGGATGTCGCCGAGCGCGAAGCGGTGCTCGGCGTCGAAGGCGCGGTAGCGCTCGCGCAGCCGCCAGCCGCTCTGCGCGATCGGCCCGATGCCGCGCCAGCGCCGGTCCGCCACCTCGAAGACCTCGGCGAGCACCGCCTGCGCATGCGTGTTCCCGGCGCGCTGCACCGCGCGCGGGTAGGCGTTCTCGAGCTCGGCGCGGCCGCTCTCGAGCTGGGCGACCGCGCAGCGGATGCCGTCGAGGACGTCGAGCGGCTCGAAGCCCGTCACGACGATCGGGACGCCCCGGCGCGCGACGATGTCCTCGTACTCGGCCGTCCCCATCACCGTGCAGACGTGCCCCGCGGCGAGGAACGCCTGCACGCGGCAGGACGGGGAGTCGAGGATCGCCTCGATCGCCGGCGGCACCAGGACGTGCGAGACGAGGACCGAGAAGTTCGTGACGCCGAGGCGATCGGCCTGCCGGACCGCCATCGCGTTCGCGGGCGCTGTCGTCTCGAAGCCGATCGCGAAGAACACGACCTCGCGGTCCGGGTTGGCCCGCGCGAGCTCGACCGCATCGAGCGGGGAGTAGACGATGCGCACGTCGCCGCCCTCGCTGCGCACGGCGAACAGGTCGCGCTCGCTGCCGGGCACGCGCAGCATGTCGCCGAACGAGCAGAAGATGACCTCGGGGCGCGCGGCGAGCGCGAGCGCGCGGTCGATCGACTCGACCGCCGTCACGCAGACCGGGCAGCCCGGCCCGTGGATCAGCTCGATGCGGTCGGGCAGCAGCTGGTCGATGCCGTTGCGGACGATCGCGTGGGTCTGCCCGCCGCAGACCTCCATGATCGCCCAGGGCCGCGTGGCGGTCGCAGCGATCTCGTCCAGCAGCCGCATGGCGAGGGCCGGGTCGTGGAACTCATCGAGGTAGCGCATGGGCCTCCGGTGCGGCGGCCGCGATCGCCGCCTGGCCGAGCGCGAGCCCGCCGTCGTTCGGCGGCACGAGGCCGTGCGCGAGGACGGTGAAGCCGTCCGCCTGCAGCCGCTCGGTGGTCAGGTCCAGGAGGCGCACGTTCTGGAAGACTCCACCGCTCAGCGCGGCCGTCGTCAAGCCCCGCCGCTCACGCGCCGCGCAGGCGCCGGCGGCCGCGGCCGCGGCGACCGAGGCGTGCAGCCTGGCGGCGATGTGGTCGGCGGCGGCTCCGGCCCGCAGGTCCAGGGCGACGCCGGCGATGATCGGTGCGGCCGCGATGACGACCGGGTCGCCCTGGGCGAGCTCGATCGGGTAGGGCGGCGCGTCGATGCCGGCCGCCAGGCCTTCGAGCAGCGTCGCCGCCTCACCCTCGTAGCGCGCCACCATGCAGACGCCGGCGAGCGCGGCGACGGCGTCGAACAGCCGGCCGACGCTCGTGGTCGGCGGGGCGTTCAGCCCGGTCTCCAGCTGGTGGCGGATCACGGCGCGCTCGTCGGCGCCGAGCGCGGCCACCGGCGGCAGGTCGTCGTCCCACGGCAGCCCCGCCGCCCACAGGTGCGCGAGCGCCATTCGGGCCGGCCGGCGGATCGCGAGGTCCCCGCCGGGCAGCGGGACCGCCGACAGGTGGGCGATGCGCCGGAAGCCGCGGCACGAGGCGGCGAGCACCTCGCCGCCCCAGATCGCGCCGTCGGTGCCGTAGCCGCTGCCGTCGAAGACGATCGCGGCGACCTCGTCGTCCGGTCCGCGCCCGTGCTCGGCGAGCACGGCGGCGGCGTGGGCGTGGTGGTGCTGGACGCGATGGACGCGCCGCGTGCCGGCGTGGCGCTGCGCCCAGCGCGACGAGCGGTACCCGGGGTGCAGGTCGCATGCGACCTGGAGCGGGGCGGCGTCGAGCAGGGCGGTGAGGTGCTCGGTGCTGCGCTCGAGCGCCTCCAGGGTCGCCGGGTCGCCGACGTCGCCCAGGTGCTGGCCGAGCACCGCCTCGCGACCGACCGCGATCGCGACCGCGGCCTTCAGCTCGCCGCCGACGGCCAGGATCGGCGCCCGGGCCGCGACGGGCAGCGGCAGCGGCAGCGGCGCGAAGCCGCGCGAGCGCCGCAGCGGCAGCGTCCCGCGGGCGTGGACGCGGGCGATCGAGTCGTCGCACGGCGCGGCGATCGGCCGGTCGTGCGTGAGCAGCGCGTCGGCGAGCGGGGCCAGCCGCGCAGCGGCGTCGCCGTCCTCGAACGCGATCGGCTCGTCCGCGCGGTTGCCGGAGGTCATCACGAGCGCCCGCGCTCCCGGCCTGCCCAGCAGCAGCTGGTGGACGGGGGTGTACGGGAGCAGCACGCCGAGCCACGGGCTGCCCGGCGCGACGAGGTCGTGCACCGGCGCGTCCGCGCGGCGGCGCAGCAGCACGATCGGTGCTTGCGGGGAGCTGAGCAGCGCGGCCTCGGCGGGGGACGTCTCGCCGAGCGCCCCGGCAGCCGCGAGGTCCGCGGCCATCACGGCGAACGGCTTCGCCTCGCGTCCCTTCGCGGCGCGCAGCCGGGCGAGCGCCGGCCCGCCGGCGGCGTCGCAGGCCAGGTGGAAGCCGCCGAGGCCCTTGACGGCGACGATTCCCCCGGCGGCGAGCAGGTCCCGCGCCGCGACGACGGCCCCGTCGCCCGCCGGGCCCGCGCTGCCGTCCGCGTGCACCAGGCGCAGCGCCGGACCGCAGTCCGGGCAGCAGATCGTCTCCGCGTGGAACCGCCGGTCACGCGGATCCTCGTACTCGGCGCGGCAGGCGGCACACAGCGGGAAGGCCGCCATCGTCGTGCGCGCGCGGTCGTAGGGGAGACCGGTGAGGATCGTGAAGCGCGGGCCGCAGGCCGTGCACGAGATGAACGCGTGGCGATGGCGGCGGTCGCCCGGGTCGCGCAGCTCGCGCAGGCAGTCCGCGCAGGTGGCGAGGTCCGGCGGGATCGCCGTCCGCGTTCCCGGCGCACGGACCCCGGCGGCGATCCGGAACCCGCGCCCGCCGACGGGCGCGGCGTCGATCACCTCGACCGCCTCGACCTTCGCCGCCACCGGCGCGCGATCGCGCAGCCCGGCCACGAACGCAGCGAGCGCCGCCGGGTCGCCCTCGACCTCGGCGAGGACGCCGGCACCGTCGTTCTCGACCGTGCCGGCGAGGTCCAGCTCCGTCGCCAGGCCGTGCACGAACGGGCGGAACCCGACGCCCTGGACGACGCCGCGGACGCGCACCAGCCGGCGCTCCGCAGCGCTCATGCGGCGGCGTCGCCCCCGAGTTCCTCCTCGATCACGCCGATCCGCTCGAACAGCTCGAGCGACCGTTGCGCCGAGGCCTCGTCGAGGCGGTTGATGGCGAACCCGACATGCACGATCGCGTACTCGCCGACGGCGATCTCGGGCACGTAGACGAGCGAGACCTCCTTCTGGATCCCGCCGAAGTCGACGCGGCCGTACCCCATCCCGTCGCGCTCGTAGATCTCCACCACCTGCCCTGGAATCGCCAGGCACATATGCACCTCCGGTCGGGGCCGAGTCTGCCAGAGATCTCCGGCCCCGGACTGTGGGAAACAACGGAGTCCGGAGGATCGGATGCGGGTTATGGTCGCACCCGGGACCGATGACGACCGCGGCCGGCCACTACCAGCACCTGCCCCTCGAGGGCCTCGACGCGCTGATCGCGCTGCTGCGCGGTCGCGGCTACACCGTGATCGGTCCCGTGCTCGGTGACGGCGCGATCGTGCTCGGCGAGATCACCGGCGACGGCGACCTGCCGGCCGGCTGGACCGACGAGCAGGACGCCGGCACATACCGGCTGCGGCGCCGGGACGACGCCGCGCGCTTCGGCCACGTCGTCGGGCCTGACTCGCTGAAGCGGTTCACGCTGCCGCCGTCGCTCCACGTCTTCTCCGCCCGCCGCGGTCCGGACGGCGAGGTGACGGTCGAGCCGCACGAGCAGGAGCCGCGGCGCCTGGCGTTCCTCGGGGTCCGCTCGTGCGACCTGCACGCCACGGGCATCCTCGACACCGTGCTGCGCAGCGGCGCCGTGTCGAGCGCCCCGGCCGACGAGACGATCGTCATCTCCGTGCAGTGCGGCGAGGCGGGGGGCACGTGCTTCTGCACCTCGATGGGGACCGGGCCGCGCGCGGAGTCGGGCTTCGACCTGGCGCTCACCGAGGTCCTGCAGGACGGCGAGCACTGGTTCGGCGTCGAGGTCGGCTCGCCCGCCGGAGCCGAGCTGCTCGAGGGGCTGCCGGTGCGGCCGGCAGTCCCCGAGGAGGCGCGGGCGGCGCGCGAGCGGCCCGAGCGGGCCGCGGCGCAGATGGGCCGCACGCTGGACACCACGGACCTGCGCGACCTGCTGCTGGGCAACCTCGAGCATCCCCGCTGGGAGCTGGTCGCCGACCGCTGCCTCTCGTGCGCGAACTGCACGCTGGCCTGCCCGACGTGCTTCTGCGTCGAGGTCGCCGACACGGGCGACGCCGCGGGCCGGACCGCGGAGCGCGAGCAGCGCTGGACCTCGTGCTTCACCGTCGACCACTCGCACATGCACGGCGGCAGCGTGCGGCCGACGACCAGCTCGCGCTACCGCCAATGGATGACGCACAAGCTCGCGACGTGGTTCGACCAGTTCGGCAGCTCGGGCTGCGTCGGCTGCGGGCGCTGCATCACCTGGTGCCCGGTCGCCATCGACATCACCGAGGAGGTCGCGGCGATCCGCGCGACCGACGGCCGCGAGGACGCGTCGTGAGGACGATCGCGCAGCTGCTGGCGGACTGCCCGGTGTTCGCCGGGCTGGACGACGACACCCTGGCGCTGCTCGCGGGCTGCGGCCGGAACGTGCGGTTCGCCGCGGGCGAGCGGCTGTTCCGCGAGGGCGACCCGGCGGACACGTTCCACGTCCTGCGTCATGGCGCCGTCGCACTGGAGATCGCTGCCGCCGGGCGCCCGCCGCTGGTGATCGAGACGCTGCACGACGGCGACGTGGCGGGCTGGTCCTGGCTCGTGCCCCCCTACCGCAGCGCCTTCGACGGCCGCGCCGTCGAAGCCACCGCCGCCGTCGCGATGGACGGCGCCTGCCTGCGCGGAAAATGCGCCGCCGACCCGGCGCTGGGGTACGTGCTGATGCAGCGCTTCGTTCCGGTGATCGTCGAGCGGCTGCAGGCCACGCGGCTGCGCCTGCTGAACGTCTACGGAGCCCCGCATGGCGCCTGAGGCCCTGCTCGATCCCGTCCAGCCGCTGGCGCCGCGGATGCTCGAGGTGCTGGCGGCGCGCCGCGAGACGCAGGACACGGTCACGCTGGAGCTCGACCCGGGCGAGGGTTTCGGGTTCGCGCCCGGCCAGTTCATGATGGTCTACGTGTTCGGCACGGGGGAGGCGGCGATCTCGATCTCCGGCGATCCCGGCGAGCGCGGGCGGCTCGTGCACACGGTGCGCGCGCTGGGTCCGCTGACGCAGGCGATCTGCGCGTCGCACCCCGGGGACGTGCTCGGCGCCCGCGGGCCGTTCGGGCGTCCCTGGCCGGTCGCCGAGGCGCAGGGCGGGGACGTCGTCATCGTCGCCGGCGGCATCGGGCTCGCGCCGCTGCGCCCGGCGCTCCTGCACGTGCTCGCCGCCCGCGAGCGCTATGGCCGCGTGACGCTGCTGTACGGCGGCCGCGCGCCGGACCAGCTGCTCTACCGCGCCGAGCTCGACGCGTGGCGCGCCCGCGGCGACCTCGACGTGGCGGTCACCGTCGACGTCGCCGGGCCGGACTGGCCGGGCCGCGTCGGCGTCGTCCCCGGCCTGATCGCCCGCGCGCAGCTGGACCCGGCGAACACGGTCGCGCTGGTCTGCGGGCCGGAGATCATGATCCGCGCCTCGGCCTCCGCGCTGCTGGACCGCGGCATCCCCGCCGAGCGGATCCACGTGTCGATGGAGCGCAACATGCAGTGCGGGTTCGGCCACTGCGGCCATTGCCAGCTCGGGCCGACGCTGATCTGCCGCGACGGCCCGGTCTACCCGTACGCCGCGATCGCGCAGTGGATGCGGGTGCGGTCGCTGTGAGCCGGCGCCCGACACTCGCGGTCTGGAAGTTCGCCTCCTGCGACGGGTGCCAGCTGTCGCTGCTCAACTGCGAGGACGAGTTGCTCGCGCTCGCGGGCGACATCGAGATCGCCCACTTCCTCGAGGCGACGAGTGCCGTGCAGCCTGGGCCCTACGACCTGTCGCTCGTCGAGGGCTCGGTCACCACACCGGCGGACGAGGAGCGCATCCGCGAGATCCGGCGCGTCTCGAAGTGCCTCGTCACGATCGGCGCCTGCGCGACCGCGGGCGGGATCCAGGCGCTGCGCAACTTCCACGACATCGGCGACTTCATGGCGGCCGTCTACGCCTCGCCGCAGTACATCTCGACGCTCGCCACCTCGACGCCGATCAGCGCCCACGTCGCGGTCGACTTCGAGCTGCACGGCTGCCCGATCGACCGCGGCCAGCTGCTGGAGGTCGTCAGCGCCATGGTGCGCGGCCGGCGCCCCGACGTCCGCCCGCACAGCGTCTGCATGGACTGCAAGCGCCGCGGCACGGTGTGCGTCATGGTCGCCCGCGGGACGCCGTGTCTGGGACCGGTGACCCACGCCGGCTGCGGGGCGATCTGCCCCGCGTACGACCGCGGGTGCTACGGCTGCTTCGGGCCGAAGGAGACGCCGAACACCGCCTCGCTCAGCGCGCAGTGGAAGGAGCTCGGTGCCGACGACCGGCGCCTGCTCCAGGTCTACCGCACGTTCAACGCCGAGGCCGCGCCGTTCCGCGCCGAAGGAGACGCCCACGATGGCTGACGACCAGCCGCCGCCGCCGCGCACCCGCACGATCGCGGTCGACGCGCTCGCCCGGGTCGAGGGCGAGGGCGCGATGCGCGTGACGATCCGCGACGGGCGCGTCAGCGACGTCGCGCTGCGCATCTACGAGCCGCCGCGCTTCTTCGAGGGCATGCTCCGCGGGCGCGACTTCACCGAGGCGCCGGACATCACGGCGCGGATCTGCGGGATCTGCCCGGTGGCCTACCAGACGAGCGCCGTCGCGGCGATGGAGGACGCCTGCGGGGTGACCGTGTCACAGCAGGTTCTGGACCTGCGGCGCCTCCTGTACTGCGGCGAGTGGATCGAGAGCCATGCGCTGCACGTGTACATGCTCCACGCACCGGACTTCCTCGGCTACGCGGGCGGCATCGAGATGGCCCGCGATCACCGCGAGATCGTCGAGCGCGGGCTGCGCGTCAAGCAGGCCGGCAACGAGCTGCTGCGCGTCGTCGGCGGTCGCTCGGTCCATCCGGTCAACGTGCGCGTCGGCGGCTTCTACCGCGCGCCGACGCCCGTCGAGCTCGCGCCGGTGCGCGAGGCGCTCGCGCGGGCGCGCGACGAGTCGCTCGCGACGCTGCACTGGACCGCCACGCTCGACTACCCGGAGCTCGAGCGGGAGATCACGCTCGTGTCGCTGCTGCCCGACGGCGGGGACTACCCGATCGAGCGCGGCCGGATCGTCTCGACGGGCGGCCTGGACATCGCGGTCGCCCAGTTCGACGACGCGTTCGTCGAGGAGCAGGTCCCGCAGTCGACCGCGCTCCACGCGCACATGCGCGACGGCGGGCACTACCTCGTCGGGCCGATGGCGCGTTTCGCGAACGCCTCCGGGCGGCTGTGCTCCGATGCGCTGGAGGGCGCGCTCGCCGCGGGTGCGCAGCCCGGCACCCGCAACCCGTTCCATAGCATCATCGTGCGCAGCGCCGAACTCGTCTACGCGTGCGAGGAGGCGGTGCGGCTGATCGACGCCTACGAGCCGCCCGACCCGCCGGCGGCCACGGTCGTCCCGCGCGCCGGAGTCGGGCACGGAGCGACCGAGGCTCCGCGCGGCGTGCTCTACCAGCGCTACGAGATCGACGAGGAGGGGTCGATCGTCAGCGTCCAGATCACCCCGCCGACGTCGCAGAACCAGGCCGCGATCGAGGACGACATGACGCTCGTGGTCGCCGACCGCCTCGACCTCCCGGACGACGAGCTGCGCCATGTCTGCGAGCAGGCGATCCGCAACTACGACCCGTGCATCTCCTGCGCGACGCACTTCCTCGATCTGCAGGTCGACCGTGGCTGATCCGCGCGCCGCTGTGATCGCCGTCGGCAATCCGCTGCGCGCCGACGACGGCGCGGGCGCCGCCGTCCTCGCGCGGCTCGCGGGCCGGGTGCCGGCGGGTGTCCAGCTGCTCGACACCCACGGCGAACCGGCGGCGCTGCTCGACGCATGGGAGGGCCTGGAGCGGGTCGTGGTCGTCGATGCCGTGCGGACCGGCGGCGCTCCGGGAACGGTCCACTGCTTCGACGCCAGCAGCGCGCCGCTGCCCGCGCGGACGGGCAGCGCATCGACGCACGGGCTCGGACTGGCGGAGGCGCTGGAGCTGGGGCGCGCGCTGGGCCGGCTGCCCGCGTACATCGCGGTCGTCGGGATCGAGGCGGGGGACGACGGCAGCGGGGACGTCCTGTCCGCCCCGGTGCTGGCCGCGCTGGACGGCGCCGCGCAGCAGGTCCTCGACCGGCTCGCGGGAGGCGGCGATGCATGAGGCGACGTTCCTGCGCGCGCTGCTGCGCCGCATCGACGAGATCGCCGCGGCCGAGCACGCCACGCGCGTGACCGCCGTGACCGTGCGCCTCGGCGCGCTCTCGCAGATGTCCCCCGAGCACTTCCGCGAGCACTGGGACGTGGCCACGGCCGGCTCGATCGCCGCGGATGCGGCGCTGACCACCGTCCTGTCCGACGACCTGACCGACCCGAACGCCCTCGACGTCACGCTCGTCAGCATCGACGTCGAGGACCCCGAGCCCGCGTAGGAGCCGATCGCATGCGCATGCTCGTCCTCGCACCGCACCCCGACGACGAGATCATCGGCGCCGGCGCCGCGCACATCGCGCTGGCCCGCGCGGGTCACGACGTCGCCGTGTATCCCGTGACGCTCGGGCGTCACGCCGATCACGTCCGCCGCCACGACGAGCTCCTCCGGTCGTGCCGCGTCGCCGGGCTGCGGCTGATCGACGTCGCGCCGCTCGACATGAGCTCCGGTGAGCACGACGACCTGCGCGGCGCCGCGGCGCAGCTCGCGCTCGATCTGCCTCCGCACCTCGACGGCGTGGACGTCGTCAGCGGCCCGTCACCGCGCGACGTGCATCCCGCGCACGAGGCGATCGCCGCTGCGACCGCGCGCGCGATCGAGGCCGCGGGGGTGGACCGGCGCCTGTGGCTGTGGAGCATCTGGGGGACGCTGCCGCGCCCGACGCTGTGGTTCCCGTTCACCGAGGAGCTGCTCGACCACCAGCTCGCGGCGCTCGCCGAGCACCGCAGCCAGGTCGCGCGCGGCGCGTTCCAGCGCCTGGTCCGCGGGCGCGCCGAGGCGGCGTCCGTGCTGGGCCCCGAGCTGCTCTACGGATTCGGCCTGCAGGCTCCCGACGAGCCCTACGCCGAGCTGTTCTGCGAGGTCGCGTTCCGTGACGGCGTCTGGCTCGCGGGCCGCGAGCGCCGCCTGGACCCGGCCGATCCGCTCGGCGGCGCCGATGCCGTCCACCCGCACGTTCCCGCCGCATCCTGGGTGCGGTAGCACCCGCATCGGCAAGCTCGTCAGCGCAGCTCGGCGAACGAGCGCTCGATGCCCTCGGCGAGCACGCTCAGGTCGGGCGCGCCCACGCGGTCCGCGTTGATGCCGAAGACCATCTGCCCGGCGTACGTCAGCACCGCGATGCCGATCGTGTGCCCGGCGAACAGCGGCACGAGCGGCAGGACCTCGACGAGCGGCGCGCCGAACGCGTAGAGCCGCTCCCGCGGGCCGGGGACGTTTGTGATCGTCAGGTTGAACATCCGCGTGCCGCCGAACATCGACCGCGCGAGCATGGCGCCGGCGAGCGGCGGCCCCAGGTCCGCGAGGTCCACGATCGTCTTGCCCCCGGCCCGCTGCGAGCCGGTCTTGAGCTGCTCGGCGCGCTCGCGCACGCGGCGGTGGCGCTCGATCGGGTCGGCCTCGGCGACCGGCAGTTCGACGAACAGCGAGGTCAGCTCGTTGCCGAGCGCGTGCTCACGGTCCTGCGCGCGGATGTTGACCGGGACCTGCGCCCGCAGGCCGCCTTCGGGCAGCGCGTCGCCGCGCGCGAGCAGGAGCTGCCGGATCGCGCCGGTGCAGACGGCCAGCACGACGTCGTTGACCGTGCCGCCGCGGCGGCGCCTGACGGCCTTGACGTCGTCGAGGTCCAGCCGGACGCTGGCGACGTGCCGCGTCCCGCTGAGCGGCCTGTTGAGGCTCGACTGCGGCGCACCGATCACCTCGTCCTTGACGACCAGCTCGACGGCCGCCCGCGCGCGGTCGAAGGACTGGCGCGGATGGGTCGCGGCGCCCACGCCCGCGCGCGCCCCGCGCAGGACGAGGCCGGGGGAGAGCCAGAACCGGCCGTCGCCGTGCTGCTCGGCGTCCTGCACGGGCAGCGGCTGCGGCGGCATCGGCTCGGCGTCCGGGGTCGCGTCGAGCAGCGCGTGCCCGATGTCGAGCGACCCGACGCCGTCGACGAGGCAGTGGTGCGTCTTGCTCGCCAGTGCCCAGCGCCCGCCCTCCAGGCCGTCGAGGAGCGTCATCTCCCACAGCGGCCGGTGGCGGTCGAGCCGGTGCGACCAGAAGTCCCCGAGCCACTCGTGCAGCTCGGCGTCGCCACCGGGTGCCGGCAGCGTCGCGTGGAGCACGTGGGCGTCGAGGTCGAACTCGGGCGCCGGCTCCCAGGTGAGCCAGGTGAGCGGTCCGGCATGCGTGCCGGAGAGCTGCTGCGCGAACCGCGGCAGGACGCCGACCCGGGCGCGCATGTGCTCACGCATCGCCGTGATCTGCGGCACCCCGCCCCCGGGGAGCGGGTCGAAGACGAGCGCCGCGCCGATGTGCATGTGCGCGCTCTCGTCGAACTGCTCCAGCTCCAGGAACATCGTGTCCAGCATCGTGAGCTGCTCGCTCATCGCCGCCTCGCTTCGTCGCCTGCGGGCACGCTAGCGCCCCGGACCGTCGGCGCATCGGGGGCGACACGCGTCGGCGTCCGTAGTTCCCACGACCCGGCCTGGCACCCGCGCGGCGGGCCGCTCGGCTAGTCTCGCGACCGCCCGGCGGGGCGTCCGGCCACGTGGCCGGCGCTCGCTCACACGCCGGATCCGACGTCAACGGGAGAGGCGGAGACTGTGAAGCTCGTGATCGGCATCGTCCGGCCGGAGAAGGCCAACGACGTTCTTGAGTCCCTGTACCGCGCCGAGGTGCGCGGGTTCTCGGTCAGCCGGATCCAGGG
>JBKJRO010000157.1:0-20799 GCA_046594555.1 Solirubrobacteraceae bacterium | reverse complement strand
CCGGGCGACGCCTCGTCGCTCTCGTGGTGACGGCGCTCGCCGTCGTCGCCGTTTCCGCATCATCCGCGCTCGCGTCGGATCAGCTCGCCAACAAGCTGACCGTCGGCGCGGTGCTCGTCAACCAGCCCAAGGGCCAGCCCTGGTCCATCGACCTGCACCTGAAGGCCGACCTCATCGACCAGGTCGACCCGGTCGAGCTGCCGCAGTCGACCAACTACCACTTCAAGTTCCCCAAGGCGGGCCTCAACGCGTCGAAGTTCCCGGTCTGCAAGGCCACGAAGACCGACTTCATCGCCAAGCACGCCGCGGCATGCCCGGCCAACACGCAGATCGGCAAGGGCACCGCGACCGCGTACGGCATCGGCATCCTGTTCGACAACGTGCCGGTGTTCGTCTTCAACGGCCCGGGCACGGACAGCAAGCGCTCCGTGATCACCTACGGGCGTCTGCTCAAGGGCGGGATCGATGTGGACGTGCCCGTGTTCGGCACGATCAAGAAGGTCAGCTCGGGCTTCGACGCGAACTTCCCGATCCCGGACATCCAGCTGTCGGACAACGAGTTCGCCGCCGTGCAGAACTTCGACGTTCTGGTCGGCAAGCGGATCAAGAAGGGCGGCAAGCAGATCTCGTACCTCGATGCGCCGACCGAGTGCAAGGGAGCAGGCTTCCCGTTCACGTTCGATGCGACGTTCAAGAACGGCAAGGTCGTCTCGGACAGCAAGACCATCCCCTGCGAGCTCATGGGGGTCTAGTCCCCGCAGGCTGGTCCCGGCAGTGATGCTGGAGTGGGTGCCGCGGCCGCGAGCCGCGGCACCCGCCTCCAGTCCGCCCGTCGCCGCGCAGCAGGCTGTTTCCGCGCGGTCCTACGGCGTCAGGACGATCTTCAGGGCCTCACGTGCGGCGTAGCGCTCATAGGCCTCGGGTGCGCTCGTCAGCGGCATGTGGTGCGTCACGAGCGGCGAAGGATCCAGCCGGCCCGTGGCGAGCAGTTCGAGCACGGGATCGAGATGCGCGATGACGTTGGCGTGGCCCGTGCGGAGCGTCAGTGCCTTGATCCAGACGAGGCCCATGTGGACCTCGCAGCGCTCGGCGTAGACGCCGATCGCGCTCACGGTGCCGCACTTGCGGGTCAGGCGGATCGCGAGCTCCAGCGCCCGCGGGTCGCCGACCGCGTCGACCGCGACGTCGACGCCCCGCCCGGCGGTCGCGGCCTTCACGGCGGCGCGCGGGTCCTCCTCGGTCAGGTGGACGGCCTCCGCGCCGAACGCGCGGGCCATCGCCAGGCGCTCCGGCACGCTGTCGACGGCGACGACGTGGGCGGCGCCCGCCAGCAGCGCGCACTGCACGGCGCACAGGCCGACGGGGCCGAGCCCGAGCACGGCGACGACGTCGCCGGGGCGCACGCCGCCCTCGACGACGGCGTGGTAGCCGGTGCCCATCACGTCGCCCGCGAACAGCGCCACGTCGTCGCTGATCCCGTCGGGAACGCGGCGCAGCGTCAGGTTCGCGTGCGGGATGAGCGCCTCCTCGGCCTGGGTGCCCTGGAGATCGCCGAGCGTCGCGCCGTGGCCGAAGGTGCGCGAGCCGTCGCACTTGTGGAAGTGGCCGTGGCGGCAGAACCAGCACACCCCGCAGGCGACCTGGAAGCAGCCGAGCACGCGGTCGCCGACGCCGACGCTCGTGACCTGCGGGCCGGTGGCGAGGACCTCGCCGACGTACTCGTGACCGATCGTGAAGCCCGGCTCGATCTGGACCCGCCCGTGGTAGATGTGCAGGTCCGACCCGCACACGCCGCTGGCCAGGACACGGACGATCGCGTCGTCGGGCGCCTGGAGCTCGGGCTCCGGCCGCTCGCTGAGGGCGACCTCGCCGGGCGCCTCGAACGTGACGGCGAGCATCAGCGGGTCGTGACGACGGGCCGGCCGCGCTTCTCGCGGCGCGCTGCGAGGGTCACGAGCTCGTCGAGCGACGCGGTCAGGCCGTCGGCGATGACGTCGATGTCGGGGACGTGATCGTAGTCGGCGATCAGGCCGATGTTGGCGCGGCCGTTGTAGGACATGACCGCGACGGCGAGCGCGCGGTCGCCGGTCAGGAAGGAGATGGGGTAGACCTCCTCGAGTTCGCGGCCGAGCAGGTAGAGCGGCACCTGCGGTCCGGGGATGTTCGTGACGCGCAGGTTGTACGGCCGGGTCGAGAAGTTCTGGCGGCCCGACTGGGCGAGGATCGTTGGCGGCGCGAAGTCGCCGGCGCCGGCAATCGATTCCGCGCCGACGGCCTGCCTGCCGCCGACCGCCGACCGCATCGCCTCCTGGATCGCGATCAGCCGGGCGACCGGATCGGCGAGGTCGACCGGCATCGGCGCGACGAGCTGGGCGATGCGGTTGCCCATCGCGCCCTCGTCCGACGCGGCGCGCGTGGAGACCGGGACGCCGGCGCGCAGTTCGGTGCCCTCGGTCTTCATGCCGCGCGCGTGCAGCCAGCGCCGCAGCGAACCGGCGACGAGGGCCAGGACGACGTCGTTGACCGTGCCGCCGAAGGCGTTCTTCACGCGCTTGAGGTCCTCGAGCGGGACAGAGGCGAGCCAGGCACGGCGGTGCGGGCCGATGCGGACGTTGAGCGGCGAGGGCGGCGCCGGGCGCAGCACGGCGAGCGTCGCCTCCCCGGCCCCGTCGACGAGGCGGCGCACGCTGCTGGGCGCCAGGGCCGTCAGGGCGCGGGCCGGCAGCGCGAGCGCGCCCCGCACGCCGCCGCTCCAGGCGGCGGCCGCCAGTTCCGCCGCCGAGGGCTCGGGTCGCGGGACCCACGGGCCGTTCGCGGGGTCCGGTGCGGGCGACCGCTCGAGGTCGAACAGCGCGCTCATGATGTCGACCCCGGCGTACCCGTCGACGACGGCGTTGTGGGTCTTGGAGATGACGGCGAACCGGTCGTCCGCGAGGCCCTCGACGACGATGACCTCCCAGAGCGGCTTGGCGCGGTCCAGGCGGTGGGAGAAGTGCCGGGCCAGGACGCGGCGCAGTTCGGGGTCGCCGCCCGGCGCGGGCAGTGCCTCGTGGCGCACGTGGTACCCGATGTGGAAGGTCGGATCGTCGATCCAGTGCGGGCGGCCGATGCCGCCCGGAGGGAACACGACCTTCTGGCGGTAGCGCGGAACGCGGTCCAGCCGGCCGCGGATGTGCTCGACGATCTCCTCGAACTGCGGCGGCGGTCCCTCGAAGATCGCGATGCCGCCGAGGTGCATCTGCGCGCGCGGACCCTCCTGGAGCAGGAACGCCGTGTCGAGCGCACTGAGGACGTCGAGGTGCTGCTGCGTCGTCGCCACTGCGCGCGGAGCCTACCGGCCGCGTGGGGATAGGGTTGCGCCGTTCCCACCGACGGCAGGAGACCGCTCATGGCAGACGCATCCAGTCCTTCGAAGGCCGTGCTCGTCACAGGCTGCTCATCGGGCATCGGGCGCGCGACGGCGGAGCGGCTGGCACGCTCGGGCTGGACGGTCTACGCGACGGCGCGGCGGGTCGCGGCGATCGCGGATCTGCAGGCCGCCGGCTGCCGGCTGCTGGCGCTCGACGTCAACGACGAGGCGTCGATGCGGGCGGCCGTCGAGCAGATCGAGGACGAGCACGGTGCGGTCGGCGTCCTGATCAACAACGCCGGGTACTCGCAGTCCGGCGCGATCGAGTCGGTGGCGATCGAGGACGTGCGGCGGCAGTTCGAGACGAACGTCTTCGGCCTCGTTCGACTGACGCAGCTCGTGCTGCCCAAGATGCGCGAGCAGCGCTGGGGGAAGGTCGTGAACGTCTCGTCGATGGGCGCGAACTTCACGTTCCCCGGCGGTGGCTTCTACCACGCGACGAAGTACGCGGTGGAGGCGATCAGCGATGCGCTGCGCTTCGAGGTCAGGGGCTTCGGCATCGACGTGGTGATCATCCAGCCGGGGCTGATCCGCACCGGCTTCGGTGATGCGGCCGTGGCGTCGCTGGCGGCCGAGCCTGCGGGTGACGGCCCGTACGGCGCGTTCAACGCGCAGGTCGCGCAGTCCACGACCGACGTCTACGAGAAGGGGCCGCTGGCGAAGCTCGGCGGCCCGCCTGACGCAGTCGCCAAGGCGATCGAGCGGGCGATCACGGCCGGGCGCCCGAAGATCCGCTATCGCGTCACGCCGTCGGCGCGCCTGCTGATCGGGCAGCGGCGGCTGATGACCGCGGGCATGTGGGACGCGTTCCTGCGCCGCCAGTTCCCGCAGCCGGGCAAGGACTAGGAAGCTCCCCGCTCGACGCCGAGCAGCAGCTGTTTGCGCTCGACGCCGCCGGTGTAACCGCCCAGCGCGCCGCCGGCGCGGACGACGCGGTGGCACGGCACGACGATCGGGATCGGGTTGGCGCCCAGGGCGTTGCCGGTCGCGCGGGCGCCGCCGGGCGAGCCGGCGAGCGTGGCGACCTCGCCGTAGGTCGCGACCTCGCCGTAGGGGATCCGCGCGGTCGCGCGCAGGACGCGCCGGCCGAACCCGGGCGCCAGCGACCAGTCGAGCGCCAGGTCGAACGACCGCCGCGAGCCGGCGAAGTACTCGTCCAGCTCGCGGGCAAGCTCGCCGAACGCGCCGGGGTGCTCGAGGATGCGCGGCGACAGGCGCGCGACGAGGTCGTCGACGACGGCGTCGGCGCCACTGTGGGTGTCGAGGTAGGCCAGTCGCACGAGCCCGCGATCGGTCATGGCGGCGAGCACGCGGCCGGCGGGCGTGTCGAGCTGGCCGATACGGACGTCGGCGTGGGCGGTCGCGGCGAAGCGGGCCGCGGCGCGCAGGGCCGGGCCGGAGTCCTCGGGCGGGGTCAGCAGGGTCATGGGCGGAGCTCCTGTCGCAGTCGGGCCAGGCCGGCGGAGGCCGCCTGGCGTGATGCCTCCTCGCTGCAGCCCAGCGCCGCGGCGATCTCGCCGTGGCGCAGGTCCGCGGCGAACCGCAGCGTCAGCACGGCGCGCTGGCGGGCCGGCAGGTCGCGCACGAGCGCCCAGGCGTCGTCGTCGCGCTGCGGACTCGCGGCCTCGCGGCGCGGCTCCGGGACCTCGCTGACGGGGATCGCCCGGCGACCGCGGGCGCGGTGGTGGTCAAGCGCCTTGCGATGCGCGATCGTCAGCACCCACGCGCGCAGGTTGGAGTCCGGTTGCAGCCGCGGGTAGGCCCGCAGTGCCGCGAGGAACGTGTCCTGGAAGCAGTCGTCGGCCGCATCGGGCCCGACGCTCGCCGCGAGGAACCGCCACACGTCGGTGCGGTGCTCGTCGAGGAAACGCTGGAACGGCGGTGGCGTCACGCTCGATTCAACGCGCGGGGACACGGGAACGTGAGGTCAGTCGTGGTCGTGGAAGCCGGAGCCCGTGGGTTGGCCGAGCCGGCCTTCGGCGACCAGGCGGCGCAGCAGCGGCGCGGCGCGGTAGGCGGGGTCGCCGAGCTCCTCGTGGAGCGCGTCGAGGATCGCGAGGGCGTGGTCGAGACCCATGAGGTCGCCCCAGGCGAGCGGTCCGCGCGGGTGGTTGAGGCCGAGCTGCATCCCGGCGTCGATGTCCGCCGCGCTGCCGACGCCCTCGCCGACCGCGAACGCGGCCTCGTTGACGAGCTGGGCGACGAGCCGCCCGAGCACGAGCCCGGGGGCGTCGGCGACCCAGGCGGTGTGCATGCCGAGCGAGGTGAACACCTCCTGCGCCCTTGCGGCGGCGAGATCGCTCGTGCCCGACGAGCGCGTGAGCTCGACCAGGCCGCCGGGCGCGAGCGGCGGGACCGCGTGGAACCCGGCGGCCGAGCCGCCGCCGTCGAGCGCCGCGAGCGATCCCCAGGCGCAGAGCAGCGCGACCGGTCCGCCCTCCATCGGCGCCTCGTCGCTCCCGCCGCCGCCGCAGTCGACGACGAGGTGGGGCACCTCGCCCGCGAGGTCGGACGGATCGCGCACGTCCCAGCCGGCGCGTGCCGCGAGATCATGCAGGGAGGGCGCGACGACCCCCAGATCGCCGCCGATCGCCAGCACGCGGCCGTCGCCGCCGCCGGGATCGGGAGCCGGCGGATCGGGGTCGCGCAGCGCCTTCCCGTCCGCGTAGCGGTACCAACCCCGGCCCGTCTTGCGGCCCAGCCGCCCGGCGGCGACCATCCGCGCGCTCAGCGGCGAGGGCCGCCAGCGGGGCTCGCCGAAGCTCAGCTCCGCGAACGACTGCGCGACGGCGAAGCCCGTGTCGATGCCGACGAGGTCCTGCAGCTCGAACGGCCCCATGCGGAAGCCGCCGCCCAGGCGCGCGATGCGGTCGATCATCTCGACGTCGGCCAGGCGCTCCTGCAGCGCACGAAGCGCCTCCAGGCCGAACGGCCGGGCGCAGCGGTTGACGAGGAAGCCCGGCCCGTCGGTCGCGTCGATGACGCGCCGGCCCATCGCCTCGCCGACCCGGCGGCCGAGCGCCAGCGCCGGCTCGCCGCTCTGCAGCCCGGCGATGAGCTCCATGAGCTTCATCACCGGCGCCGGGTTGAAGAAGTGCATCCCGATCACGCGCTCGGGGTGGGGGACGCCGGCCGCGATCGCGGTGATCGGGATCGACGAGGTGTTCGACGCGAGCACGCAGCCCGCGCCGGCGATCCCGTGCGTCAGCGCGCCGAACAGCTCGAGCTTCAGCGCCAGCGACTCGGGCGCGGCCTCGATGATCAGGTCGCAGGGCGCCAGTCCCTCGAGCGCGTCCACGGCGGTCAGGCGATCCCAGGCCGCGGCGACCTCCTCGGCCGACAGCTTGCCGCGCAGCTTCGCGCCCTCGAGCCCCTCCATCACGCGCTCGGCGCCGCGCTCGGCCGCGCCGGGCAGCGCGTCGTAGAGCAGCGTCTGCGCGCCCGACGAGCAGGCCAGCTGCGCGATGCCGGACCCCATCGTCCCGGCGCCGGCGACGCCGATGATCACGAGGCGGTCGGGTCCGTCGTCATCGGCTTCAGCGCGTCGATCCCGGTCACGAGCCGCCCGATGATGAGCTGCTGGATCTGCGAGGTTCCCTCGTAGATGGTGGTCACCCGCGCGTCGCGGAAGAACCGCTCGACCGGGTGGTCGGTGCTGTAGCCGGCGCCGCCGTGGACCTGGATCGCGGTGTTCGCGCACCAAACCGCGGCCTCCGTGGCGAAGTACTTGGCGATCGACGTCTCCAGCGTGCTCGGCTTCCCCGCGTCCTTCACGCTGGCGGCCTTGTAGACCAGCATCCGCGCCGCCTCGGTCTTCACGACCATGTCGGCGATCATCGCCTGGACCAGCTGGAAGCCGGCGATCGGGCGGTCGAACTGGGTGCGCTCCTGGGCGTACCTGACCGACTCGTCCAGCGACGCCTGGCAGACCCCGACGCAGCCCGCCGCGACCGAGAAGCGGCCCGAGTCGAGCGCGCTCATCGCGACCTTGAACCCGTCGCCGACGCCGCCGAGCATGCTGTCCGCGGGGGCGACCACGTCGTCGAGCGCGATCTCCGCGGTGTCCGACGCCCAGAGGCCCATCTTGCCCTCGATCGGCGAGGGCCGGAAGCCCGGCTGGTCGGTCTCGACAAGGAAGCACGCGAGGCCCTTGTGGGGTGATTCGCCCTCACCCACACCCGTCTGGGCGAAGATCAGGCAGAGCTTCGCGTGGTTGGCGAGCGAGATCCACATCTTCGCGCCGTTGATCAGCCACGTCCCGTCGGGCTGCAGCGTCGCGCGCGTCTGCTGGTTGGCCGCGCCCGACCCCGTGCCGGGCTCGGTCAGCCCGAACGACCCGAGCCACTCGCCGCTGCACAGGAGCGGCAGGTACCGCTGCTTCTGCTCCTCCGTGCCCCACTTGAGGATCGTCGAGCAGACGAGCGACGTCTGGACCGACACGACGGTGCGCATCCCCGAGCAGCCGCGGCCGATCTCCTCGCAGATCAGGCCGTAGGTCATGTAGTCCAGGCCGGCGCCGCCGTACTGCGGCGGGACGATCGCGCCGAGGTAGCCCTGCGCGGCGATCTTCGCGACGAGGTCCAGGTCGAAGTAGTGGTTCTTCGAGTTGGCGTCCGCGACCGGGATGAGTTCCTTGTCGGTGAACTCCTTCGCCGTGGACTTGATCAGCTGCTGCTCGTCGCTCAGGTTCAGGTCCATGGTGGGGACCCTAAGGGGTGGTGCCTGCGGCGCGGATCTCGTGGCGCCTGAATCGGGCGCCGTTTCCCGCGACCGCGCGCACCTGTGGTTGCCCTGGCGACGATAGGTGCGCGCGGTCGCGCTCGATCAGGCCGTGTCCTGGGTCCCGAGGATCAGCGTCGCCTGGCTTGAGAGGACGCCGCCGTTGCCGTGGGCGAGGGCGACCTGGGCGTCCGGGACCTGGCGGTCGCCGGACTCGCCGCGGAGCTGGCGGACGGCCTCGACGATCGCGTGGAGGCCGTACATGCCGGGGTGGGTGTACGAGAGGCCGCCGCCGTTCGTGTTGAGCGGAAACGCGCCGCCGGGCGCGATGCGGCCGTCCTGCACGAACGCGCCGCCCTCGCCCTTGCCGCAGAACCCGAGGTCCTCGAGGAACAGGATCGGCGTGATCGTGAACGCGTCGTACAGCTGGGCGACGTCGACGTCGGCCGGGGTGAGGCCCGCCTCGGCGAAGGCGCGCGCACCGGACTCCGTCGCGGCGGTCGTGGTGAGGTCGCCCATGCCGGTGATGTGGCGGTGGCGGTGCGCGTCGGCGGCGCCGAGCACCAGCACGGGCGGGCGGGGGAGGGCCGCCGCGCGCTCGGCGGAGGTGACCACGATCGCGGCACCGCCGTCGGTGACCAGGCAGCAGTCCCGCACGGTCAGCGGGTCGGCGACCGGGCGCGAGGCCAGCACGTCGGCGACGGTCAGCAGGTCGCGGCTGAAGGCGAGCGGGTTCAGTGCCGCCCACGCCCGCGCGCCGACGGCGACCTGAGCGAGCTGCTCGCGCGTGGTGCCGAACTCGTGCATGTGGCGCGAAGCCGCGAGCGCGTAGGCGGTGACCGGCATCGCCGGGCGGTAGGGCGCCTCCCAGGGGTCGAGCTCCTGAACGGACGCCGACGAGCGGCCGATCAGCCGCTGCGTCGAGCCGTAGGCGATCAGCGCGACGTCGCACGCGCCCGCGTCGATCGCCGCTCGCGCGTGATCGACGTGGAGCAGGAACGACGAGCCGCCGACGTTCGTCGCGTCCGTGTACCGCGGCCGGATCCCGAGTTCGACGCCGAGGTTGAGCGGCGCCATCGGCAGCTGCGTCGTCGCCGCGAAGATCCCGTCGACGTCGGCGGGCCTCAGACCGCAGTCGGCGAGTGCGCGCAGCGACGCCTGGGCCATCAGGTCGATGGGCCGCGTGCCGGCCGGGGCGGCGCTGAGGTCCGACTCCGCGGCGCCGGCGATCGCGGCGCTCGCGCGCAGGCTCACGGCGCGTCCGCCGGGACGAAGACGGGGATGCGCGAGCCGTCCTCGCCGGGCTCGGTGAACCGCGCGGTCACGCGCAGGCCGGGGCTGACGTCGGCGGCCGCGACGCCCTCGACACGACTCATCATCCGCACGCCCTCGTCGAGGTCGATCAGCACGACGCCGCGCGGGTCCGCGTCGCGTGCGTGGAGCGCGGTGGCGGCGTAGACGGTGCCGTGCCCGGCGCTGACGTGCCAGGTGAGTGGGGCTCCGGTGCCCGGGGCCGCGACGCGCGGCGGCCAGACGGGTTCGCCGTGGGGCGTCACCGGGAAGGCCAGGCGCCCGGCGTCCCAGTGCCAGGCCGCGATCGCGACCGGGGATGTGACGTCCGCCGGGGGTTGTGGGGCGAGCTCGGCCATCGGGGCGCGACGCTACCGCAGCGCCCGTAGACTCGGCCGCGTGGACCCGTTCCTCGCCGTCATGATCGGGCTTGCGGCCGTCTTCTTCGTGGGCGTGATCCTGCTCGGCGTCTTCTACCCCGGATCCGGGGCGGACCAGGTCGACTGGCGCCCGACGCGGTCGCCGGAGCTGGAGCACCAGAACGAGATCGACGACCTCGCCCAGATGCAGGCGGCCGTCAACGCCCGGCGCCGCGCACGCGGGGCAGCGGAACTGACCGAGGACGGGCTCCGCGCCGAGATCGCCGACGCCCTGCGCGAGCAGGTCCGCCGTGCGGACGACGCGCTCGTCGAGGAGGACATCGCGCAGATGCTGGAGCTGAAGAACGCGCGCCGCGAGCGCAAGGGCCTGTCCCCGCTCACGCGCGAGGAACTCGAACGGCAGATCCTGGGACCCGGCGCATGAGGGTCCTGCTCGTCGGCGGCGGCTGCCGCGGCCTGGACCTGACGCGCCGGCTCGTGGCCGACGGTCACGCCGTCCGGCTCGTGACGCGGGACGCGGGGCGGCGGGCCGAGGTCGAGGCCGCGGGCGCCGAGTGCTGGATCGGGACGCCCGACGTGATCGGCACGCTGCGCTACGGCCTGGAGAACGTGACGCTGCTGCTGTGGCTGCTCGGCACCGCCGAGGGCGACGCCGAGAAGGTCTCGGCGCTGCACGGGTCGCGGCTGCGGATGATGCTCGAGAAGACGACCGACACGACCGTGCGCGGCGTCATCTACGAGGGCACGGGCACGGTGCCCGCCGGCGTGCTCGCGCAGGGCCGTGAGGAGATGGCCCGCGCCCAGCGCACGAACGAGATCCCGTACGACGTGATCGAGGCCGACCCGCGGGGTGATCGTGATGCCTGGCTTGCGGATGTGCTGGGGGCGATCGAGCGGTTGCTGGCTGGGCCGCGTCGGGTGGCTGCCTGAGGTCCTTTGTGCTGGTTGCCGCGGGCGTCCGCCTCGGCATCTGCGGGGGCGAAATTCCTGCGGAATTCCGGATGTCCCCGCCGATGCCGTGCGGACGCCCGCGACGTCATCGCCTGGTTCAGGCCACCCGTGCGGGACCAGCGCGTCTGAACCCACGCGGCCAAAGACGCGCGGTCGCCTCGCGGTCACGTGCCGGCGGGCCGAAGCGGAGGTGGTCAGTCGCCGACGCCGTCCGAGGGCGTCCGGGCGGCATTCCCGGGGAAATCCGGAATTCCGCGACGCGGAATTTCGCCCCCGGGAAGGACGAGCCGGACGCCCACGACCACGACCACACGAACCGTCAGACCAGCTCCGCCCGATCCAGACGCTCAAAGAGATCGACGAGGATGCGCGCGGTCGCTCCCCAGATGAGGTGGTCGCCGACGACGTACGTGTCCGTCCGGAACGGCACGCCGCGGCGGGTCAGGCGCCGGCGGTCGTAGCCGTCGCGGACGTCCGTCAATGCGAACTCGAGGACGGTCTCGACCTCCTCGTCCGACGGGGTCCAGATGTGCCCGGGCTCGATCAGCCCGACGAAGGGATAGACGGCGTAGTTCGTGGCGATCGTCGGGGTGGGCTGCAGCGCGCCGACGAGGTCGACGGCCGCCTCGGGCAGGCCGATCTCCTCGCGTGCCTCACGCAGCGCCGTCGTGCGCAGGTCGGTCTCGTCGATGTCCTGGCGTCCGCCCGGGAACGAGATCTCACCGGCATGGCGGCGCAGGTCGTCGCGGCGCTTGGTGAGGACGACGTGCAGGCCACCGCCGTCGGGCTCGAACAGCGCGACGAGGACCGCCGCGTCGATGCGGCCGTGGACGTCCAGGCCAGCCGCGGCCTCGGGGTCCAGCAGGACCGGTGCGAGCCGGGCGGCGAGGTCGGCCCGGGGCACCGCGAGCTCAGCTCGCGAGGGCGACGCGCTCGACTCGCTCGTCGAACATGACCTCGCCTTCGAGCGTCCGGTGCACGGGGCACTTGGAGGCGATCGCCGTGAGGCGCTGGACCTGCTCGTCGGTCAGCGTGTCCGGCATGCGGTAGACGAGCTTGAACTGCGTCGGGCAGCCGCGCTCCGGCGGCGTGAAGTCGCACTCGATCTCCAGCGCGCCGACGTCCCAGTTCTTGCGGGCCGCGTACATCTCGATCGTGACGGCGACGCAGCCGGCCAGGCTCGCGGCGAGCAGTTCGAGCGGGCTCGGCCCCTCGTCGCTGCCGCCGAGGTCGGCGGGCTCGTCGAGGACGAGTTCGTGGTTGCGGATGCGGACGGCGTGGCGGTGACCGCTCTCGCGGGTGACGGTGGCCTTCATACCGTCGATTATGACAAGGGGTTGAAAAGGAGTCCCGTCGGAACCTTTGGCGTGAAGAACGTGGACTTCGGCGGCATGTTCACGCCCGCCGCCGCGATCTCGCCGATCTGCTCGACGGACGCGCCCGGGAGGTAGAACGCGGCGTCGAACTTTCCGCCCATCACCAGCTCCAGCGCCTCGGCGTCGCTGCGCGAATACCCGAGGCCCTTGAAGTGCGAGATGTCGTCCTCCGTCAGGCCCAGCGGGCCCTGGAGGATCAGCGCCTCGACGATCGCCGTGTCCAGCCGGCGGTAGGGCGCGGGGAAGGCGGCGAGCGCGCGGTCCGCGATCGCCTGGTCCTTCAGCGTCAGGCGGAACGGGCGCCTGGCGTGCGCGTCGATGTAGCCCAGCTGCAGCGGGCCGTCGCCCTGCGCCGGCGGGAGGTCGTCGGTGCTCGCGAGTTCCGCGCTGTCGAAGCACTCGCGCAGCGTCGTCGCGAGCGCCTCCTGGCGGGCCGGGTCGTCCTTGACCCCGCTGACCAGCCGGTGCGTCGGGAAGACCATCAGGCCGGGGTCCTCGAGCGCGACGAGGTGCATCAGGACGTAGTTGTGCTCGCCCTCGCCGCCGATCTCCTCGGCGTACACGCGGGCCGTCTCGTAGCGGTGGTGCCCGTCGGCGATCAGCAGCTCGGCCTCGGCGAGCGCGTCGTGGACGTCGCCGATCGTCTCCGGGTCCGTGACGCGCCAGAGGCGGTTGACGGTCCCGTCGGCGTCGGTCTGCGTGGCGTACGGGTCCTCGTGCGTGTGTGGTTCGAGCGCGGCCCAGGCGTCGCCCTCGGGGTCGGAGAAGAGCGAGAAGATCGGCGAGAGGTTGGCCTGGGTGGCGCGCGTCAGGCGCAGGCGGTCCTCCTTGGGGCCGGGGTGCGTGCGCTCGTGCGGGCGGATCGTGCCGGGGCCGTAGTCCTCGACGCGCACGCGCGCGAGGAAGCCGTTGCGCGTGCGAGCGACGCCGTCGGGCCCGGCGTACGTCTGGGAGAGCGCCCAGAACGCGGGCTCCTCGTCGCGCACGACGGCGCCGGCCTCGCGCCAGGCGGTCAGCTGCGCGGCGGCATTGGCGTAGGGGTCGCCGCCGGGCTCGGCCGGCTCCGGCAGGTCGATGCGCACGACGTTGTAGGGCGAGCGCGCGGCCAGCTCGGCGCGCTGCTCGGGGTCGATGACGTCGTACGGCGGCGAGCAGACCGCGTCGAGGGAGCCGACGACCGCAAGGTCGTAGCGGAGGGCGCGGAGGGGGTGCACGTGGGCCATGGGCCGCACGCTAGATGATCGCTTCCGCGGCGCGCGGTCAGGGGCGCGGCAGCCCGTCGAGCAGCCGGCGCACGGCGGTCACCTGGGCACGCGTGAGGCGGCGCGCCTCACCGCGCAGCCGCGGTCCGAGGTCGCGCGCGGGATCGTCTCGGCGCTCGGCGATCAGCTCGTCGATGCCCCGGCGGATCGCCGCCGACGTCGCGTCGCGCAGGCGCTTGGCACCGGCCGCGTCGTCCCAGCTCGTGCCGAACGCGCCGGCGTCGATCGGCTCGCCGATGCGGCCGTAGATGCGCTGCGGGCGGGGGAGCGGCGTCGGGCCCAGGCCCCGGACGACGGGCCAGACGAGTTCGGGGTCGATGTCGAGGTGCTCGGCCAGCGCGCGGACCGGTCGCAGCAGCGGGTCGCCGGGGTCGACGACGACGTCCCACATGTCGTCGACGCCGATCATCGAGACGGGGATCACCGGGTACCCGGCCTCCAGCGCCAGGCGCGCGAAGCCGATCCGCTCGCGCCATACGAGGGGGTAGTGGTCGCCCCGGCGCCGCGCGACCTCGCGGCCGCCGCCCGGGAAGACGAGGATCGCCTGGCCCTCGCGCATCAGCGCACGGGTCGCCTCGCGCGAGCCATCGACGGTCCCGAACCGCCCGAGCAGGTCACGCCACAGCGGCACGCGGAAGTGGTGGCGCTCCCCCAGCGACCGCACGAGCACCCCGGTGCGGTCGTGGATGCCGAGCACGAGGAACGGCACGTCGAAGACGCCGAGGGTGGTGTGGTTGCTCACGAGCAGATAGCGCCCGTCCGGGGGCAGGTGCTCGTAGCCTTCGATGCGCGGGTCGGTCAGCGCGCGCCAGGGCGCGAGCAGCGCCGCGGCGGCGGCGAACTCGGCGGGGGTCGGGGTGGGCGTGGGCAAGGGCGCGAACCTACCGGCGGCGGCCGTGGCGACGACGGGACGCCGTACAGTGCGTCGCTTCGGGGCGTAGCTCAGCCTGGTAGAGCGCCGCGTTTGGGACGCGGAGGTTTCGCCGGTTCGAATCCGGCCGTCCCGATTGCAGTCAGTCGAGGATCTCGACCCTGAGGTGCAGTGCGACGGCCACGGTGCCCGTGACGCCGCCGCCGACGGGGACGCCGGAGATCGTGCCGGTGACGGTCAGGTCGGCGAGCTTCTTGACGCCGAGCAGGGCCGCGAGGTCGATGCTGGTGGTGCCGGTGGCCGGCCCTGCGCAACCGGCGAGGACCGTCGGGTCGGCGGCCAAAACGAGCTTGCCCGTCACGTGGCCGTCGCGGAGGAAGGTCATGTTCGAGCCCCCGTCCGGCGCGACGCGCGCACCGGTCAGAATCGACGGCGAGGAGCACAGCGGGTCGGGAACGAGTGACCGCACGAAGATCTCGTCGTTGGTCACCGGCTGCACGTTCGGCTGCGACTGGAACCCGAGGCCGATGGTGTAGTCGGAGTTGAGGGCGAACTTCCCGGGGATCCAGCCGTCGATCGCGCCGCCGAGGCCGAGCACGCGGTCGGCGCGGCCCGGCGCGCTGATCGTGGCGGTGCTCTCGGGCAGCAACCCGATGCGGACCTGCGTTCCGAACGGGCGCTCGGGGTGGAAGCCCGGCGCACGGTGGATCGTGATGCGCCTGCGGGCCACCCGCCCGACGCTCGCATACCCCGGGTAGCCCGAGCCGATCGGGCTGAGGCGCGCGACCGTGACCTCGGCGGCGCCGGAGCACCAGCCGGCGAACCGCCCGCCCTGGTTGGGCCGGACGAGGGCGGTGACCAGGCCGCCGGCGCGCACCTGCGCGCGCGGCACGACGACGACGATGCGGGCGGCGCACAGGCCGTTGCTCGGCACGTCGACGCTGACGGCCACCCGCTCGTCGCGGGCGAGGTCTGCCGGGGCGCGGAAGGTCACGCTCAGCGCGTCGGTGGCCCGCGGCGACGCGGGCGCGATGACCGGGCGCTGGATCGTCTTCGCGGACGCGCCGGGCGCCCCGATCGCTGCGGCGAGCAGTGCGAGAGCGGCGATGACGGACGAGCGAGCGCGGGTCATACGGCGAAGCTACCGGGCGCGTGGGCGTCACTCATCTGCGGATGTTCGCCGATCGTGGCCCGGGAACGACGTCGGCCCGCTTGCGCGGGCCGACGGATCCTGCGACTGCTGAAGTCGAGCGGTCTTAGATGACCGTGACGTTGACGGCCTTCGGGCCCTTGTCGCCGGCCTCGGAATCAAACGAGACCTTGGCGCCCTCGGCGAGCGACTTGAAGCCGCTGCCGTTGATCGCCTGGTGATGGACGAACAGGTCCTTGCCCGCGTCGTCCGGCGTGATGAAGCCGAAGCCCTTGTCGTCGTTGAACCACTTCACGGTTCCAGTTGCCATGTGATGCTTCCTCCTGTGCGGGCGAAACGCGGAGGATGCTGTGAGGCAACGACTGCGGCGCTTGCACTGCTTGTGCCGAGCGGAATGCTCAGCTGTGCCCTCCAGGGTAGCCGTCAGCGCCCATGCGCGTGCAGACGGCGCACCGGCGACGCGCTGCGGCCGGCCCGCGGAGAAGTCGGTGGCGGCTGCTGATGCGCGGGCCGCGGCCGCGAGTCATGCTTCGGGGATGTTCCGCCGCGCCCTGGTCCTGACCGCCGCCCTCGCCGTCGTCGCCGTCGTCGCCGGTGTCCCCGGAGCCGCCGGGGCGGCCGTCTGGTCGGCGCCCGCGAACGTGTCCCAGGCGGCCAACGACCTCGCGACGACGGACATCGGCATCGACGCGCACGGCCGCGCGCTGGCCGCCTGGCCGTTCTGGAACTGGCAGAGCGGCACCCCGCACGGGCACTACGTCCTGGGCGGCTGGCGCACCGCGACCCGCGCGCCGGGGGCCGGGGGCTTCGGCGCCCCGCGTGTCGCGCCGGTCTTCGCGTCCGGCCCCGTCCTCTATGGCGTCTCGCGCGCCGTCGGCCTGGACCAGCGCTCGCTGGGCTGGAACCGCTGCGGGGAGCGCACGACGCTGCGCGCGCGCTTCGGCACGTCCAGCGGGACGTTCGACGGCCCGCGGACGATCGTGACCTCGCGCGGGCCCGGCGGCGACGGCAGGCCGGTCGTGGCCGCCAGCGGCACGGGCGTGGTGCTGGCGGCCTGGGGCGCGGTCCCGGGATCCGACTGTCAGCGCTCGATCGTCCAGGCATCGATCCGGCGCCCGGGCGGCTCGGGGTTCGGCGCGCCGTTCACGCTCCGCGGCAGCGGCCGGCCGGAGGCGCCCTCGGTCGCCGTCGGCGCGGGTGGCGATCTGCTGGTGGCCTGGTCCCGGCGCGTCGGCAACGGCGAGACGCGCATCGAGGCCCGCGTGCGGCCGGCCGGGCACGGATGGGGTCCGGTCGCGACGCTGGGGACCGGGAGCGTCGCGGGGCCGGTCGTGACGGCCGTCGCGCAGAACGGCCGCGCCTACGTCGCCTGGGCGGCACAGAACATCTCCGAGAGCACGGGGCTGGCGGCCCGCGTGAGCGTCGCGGTGCGCCCCGCGGGCGCCGGCTCGTTCCGCACCGCCACGACGCTGGAGCGGATCGCGACGCGGACGGTGTTCCTGCCGCGCTTCGCTCCGGTGCTGGCGCTGGCCGGCACGCGTGCCCTCATCGCATGGACCGGACACGACACCGCGTGGCGCGTGCGCGTCGCCCGCAGCGGCGCGAACGGCACGTTCGGCGCGCCGCAGACCGTGTCGGCCGCCGGGGCCGACGCCCTGCTCGGCGACCTCGCGGCGCTCCCGGACGGCACCGCAGCAGTCACCTGGTCGGGGCTTGACGGCGAGCAACTCGTGAAGGACGTGTGGGCCGCGGTGCGGCCCGCGGGCGGCGCGTTCGGGGCTCCGGAGCTGGTCAGCGACGGTGCGCTGCGCCTGCCGTCGGTCGCCCTGGATCCGGTGACCGGGCAGCCGACCGTGCTGTGGTCCCAGCGGCTCGGGCCGCAGGCGAGCGTCGCCACGATCACCGCCTACGTTCGCGCAGCGACGAGAATCGGCTGATGGCCGATCTTGAAGCGCCGACCGCGGCCCGCCGGGACGCGGGCCGCGCGGAGCGCGACGCCGTCCCGCGCGAGGCGCACGCCGTCTGGGCACCGCCGGCGGACCGCCCCGATCCCGTCGCGGTGCTCGAGCGCCAGGCGGCCGCGCGCGTGCCCGAGCTCGTGCCGATCCGCTACGGGCGGATGGCCGTCTCGCCGTTCACGTTCTACCGCGGCGGCGCGGCGATCATGGCCTGGGACCTCGCGCACACGCCGACGACGTCACTGCGCGTGCAGGCCTGCGGCGACGCGCACCTGCTGAACTTCGGCGTCTTCGCCGCGCCCGACCGCCGCCTGGTCTTCGACCTCAACGACTTCGACGAGACGCTGCCCGCGCCGTTCGAGTGGGACGTCAAGCGCCTGGCCGCGAGCTTCGTCATCGCCGCACGCGACAACGGGTTCACGCGGACCCAGCAGCGCGAGGTCACGCGGACGGCGGTGCGCGAGTACCAGCGACTGATGGCCGAGTTCGTCCCGCTGCCGTTCCTCGACGTCTGGTACGCGCGGCTCGACGCCGACACGCTGCAGGAGGAGCTGTCCGCGGGTGCCGGTGACAAGCTCGTCAGCCGGATGGAGAAGCAGCTGACCAGGGCGCAGCGGCGGACGAGCCTGGGGGCGCTCGCGCGGTTCGCGGAGCAGACCGCCGAGGGCTACCGGATCAAGCCCGACCCGCCGGTGGTCGTCCCGGTCCCCGCGGAGCAGATCGAGGCCCTCGAGCCGATCATCACCCAGGCGTTCGCGGACTACGGCGCCACGCTGTCACCCGAGCGCCGCATCGTGCTCAGCCGCTACAGCTTCGTCGACTTCGCGCGCAAGGTCGTCGGCGTGGGATCGGTCGGTACGGAGGCGTACATGCTGCTGCTGATGGGCAACGGCGACCGCGACCCGCTGTTCCTCCAGCTCAAGGAAGCCCAGGAGTCCGTGCTCGCGGCCCACGCCGGAGCGAGCGAGTACGAGCAGCAGGGTGAGCGCGTCGTCCAGGGCCAGCGGATCATGCAGGCCGCGAGCGACGCGTTCCTCGGCTGGTTCGTCGGCACCGGCGAGGCGCGCCGGCACTTCTACATGCGCCAGCTCCGCGACATGAAGGGGTCGGCCGACATCGCCTCGATGACCCCGCAGGCCCTGGGGCTCTATGCCCGGGCCTGCGGCGGCACGCTCGCCCGCGCCCACGCGCGCTCCGGCGACGTGGCCCGGCTGTCGGGCTACGTCGGGACCGGCGCGCGGTTCGCCGCGGCGATCGAGGAGTTCGCGGTCGCCTACGCCGACCAGAACGAGCGCGACCACGAGGCGCTCATGGCCGCCGAGGCCGACGGCCGCATCGTCGTCGAGCGCGGCGTCTGAGTCACCCTGCAGTCCCCACGACCCGTCACACTGCGCCTGCCCGCCCTCGTAGCTCAGCTGGATAGAGCAGCGGACTTCTAATCCGCAGGTCGCAGGTTCGAATCCTGCCGGGGGCACTCGCCGGCGCTCAGCCCACGGCCACCGGGATCGTCCGGTACTGGTTGAGGAACGTCGAGCTGAGGCGGGTCGCGTCGCCGTCCAGGCGCATCTCGGGGAAGCGGCGCAGCGTCTCCTGCAGCCAGATCCGCATCTCCAGCCGCGCCAGGCCGGAGCCCAGGCAGAAGTGACGCCCGCCGCCGCCGAACCCCTGGTGGGGGTTGGGGTAGCGGCGCACGTCGAACCGGTGCGGCTCCTCGAAGACGCTCGCGTCGCGGTTGCCGGAGACGTACCAGAGCAGCACCTTGTCACCGTCGGCGACGGCCTGCCCGGCGATCTCCGTATCGCGCATCGCCGTGCGGCGCATGTAGGCGAACGCGGGGTGGAAGCGGACGAACTCCTCGATCGCCTGCTCGTGCAGGTCCGCGCGCGTGCGGACCAGCTCGAGCTGCTCGGGGTCCTCGAGCAGGCTCTTCATCCCCGAGCAGAACGTCGCCCGCGTCGAGTCGTTGCCGGCGACCATCAGCAGGAAGAAGAACATGACGATCTCCTCGTGCCCGAGCTTCTCGCCGTCCACCTCGGCGGCGATGAACGCCGAGGTCAGGTCGTCGGTCGGCCGTGCGCGGCGCTCCTCGACGAGCTCGTGGACGTAGGCGAAGACCTCCTTGAGCGCGACCCAGGTGTCCTCCATGTCGGGGACGACGCGCGGGTCCTCGAAGGCCGTGGTGCGGTTGGTCCAGTCGACCAGCCGCTCGGCGTCCTCGCGCGGGCAGCCGAGCATGTCGCCGATGACCATCGCGGGGATGAACACGCCGACGTCGCCGACCAGGTCGAAGCGCCCGTCGGGGTGGTGCTCCAGCGCGCGGTCGTAGACGAGGTTCACGATCTCGCGGATCCGCTCGGTGTGGTCCAGCGCACGGGCGGGCGTGAACGCGCGCTGGACGAGCGCCTTCAGGCGGTCGTGGCGCGGCGGGTCCTGCGAGATCAGCATCAGGCGCTGCAGGAACAGCGGGTCCTCGGGCGCGCCCTCGGGCTGGTGGTCGGTCAGCTGGTTGACGGCGAGGATGCCGCCGCGCTCGGAGGAGAACGTCTCGTGGTCGCGGCCGACGGCGGCGATGTCGTCGTAGCGCACGACCGACCAGAAGCCCGCTTCGTGCGGGAAGCCGGTCAGCGGGCTCCAGTGCAGTGCGCCGTCCTCGCGCAGGCGCTCGAAGACCCGGTGCGGCGGGCCGTCGGCCCACAGCTCGAGGTCGGACAGGTCGATGCGGGCGAGGTCGTTCGCGGGGGCGAGGGTCACGGAGCGGCTCCTGGGGTCGTCGGGCGCCCGGACCGTAGCCTGCGGGTTGACACAGTGTCAACCCGCAGGCGGACGGCGCGCCGGTACCGTCCGCGTCCATGCTCAAGGCCGACCGCACCGAAACGATCGCCGCAACGCCCGAGCAGGTCTGGGCCCTGATCGCCGACGTCGAGGGCTACGGGGACTGGCATCCCTTCTTCGGCGACGGCGACGTGCACGACCGCGACGACGCGGGCCGCGTGACGCGGGCGGCGTTCAGCCACCACACGTCCGTGGTGACGCTGCACACCGACCTGCGCTTCGTCTACGAGGACGGCGTGTCGGTCCGGGCGACCGGCACGGGCAAGGACCTGAAGTCGATGGCCGGCGGCTTCGAGCTGCGCCCGGACGGTGACGGCGTGGCGCTGCGCCACACGATCACGGTCGATCCGGGCATGAAGATCGGGCTGCTGCTGCGCGGCCCGGTGGAGGGCCGTGTGCGCGACGGCGTGCTGAACGGCGCCTTCCGCGGCGTCCGCGCCAAGCTCGAGTCGTAGGCCCCTCGCGCCCGCGCCGCGCCCCGGGTTCTAGACTGCTCGTCGTCGCGCCCTCGCGGGCACGACCGTGGTGGGCGTAGCTCAGTTGGTAGAGCTCCTGGTTGTGGTCCAGGCGGTCGCGGGTTCGAGTCCCGTCGCTCACCCCT
>JBKJRO010000140.1:0-12054 GCA_046594555.1 Solirubrobacteraceae bacterium | reverse complement strand
ACTTCGGCGTCTTCGTCGAGTAGAGCGATGCGCCCGAGTAGACCTGGAACTTGACCGCGTCGGCCCCGGCGTCGGCCGCGACGTCGATCAGCTCGCGCGCGACGCCCAGATCACGGTTGTGGTTGGCGCCCGCCTCGGCGATGACGTAGCACGGCGCGCCGCCGCCGACCGGGTGCCCGGCGATCTCGAAGCTGGGTGAGAGGTCGCGGCTCACGAGGTGATCTCCGCGGGTTCGGGCAGCACCGCGACCGCGAGAAGGCGCCGCAGCTCCCGCACGACCCGATCCACGTCGCCGTCAGTCATCGCCGGGAACATCGGCAGCGACAGCGCCTCGCGGTAGTAGCGCTCGGCCTCGGGCAGGCGGGCGCCGTCATCGCCGTAGCCGAGCTCGCGGTACAGGCCGTGTCGGTAGATCGGGATGTAGTGCAGCTGCGTCCCGATGCCCGCCGCGCGCAGGCCGTCCGCGACGGTGCGCCGACGCGCCGCGCCCTCCGGGAAGCGCACGACGAACAGGTGGTACCCGTGCAGGTCGCCGTCTCCGGGCTCGGCGGGAAGGGCGACGCCATCGACGCCGGCCAGCTGCTCGCGATAGCGCGCCGCGACGCGGTTGCGCCCGGCGACGAACGACTCGAGCCGGCGCATCTGGCTGAGGCCGAGCGCGCACTGGAAGTCCGTGATCCGGTAGTTGAACCCGAGCGTGGCGACGTCGTAGTGCCACGGTCCCGGGAGCGCGTCGCCGGTCGGCTCGCTGCGACGGATGCCGTGCGTGCGGAACTCGCGCAGCGCGTCGGCCAGGTCGTCGCGATCGGTCGAGATCAGGCCGCCCTCGCCCGTCGTGATGCTCTTGACCGGATGCAGGCTGAAGGCCGTCATGTCCGCGACCAGCCCGGACCCGACCGCGGACCCCGAACGCCGCCCGCCGAGCGCGTGACAGCCGTCCTCGATGATCGTGAGGCCCGCTGCGCGGGCCTTCTGGAGCGGCGCGAGGTCGACCGGCAGGCCGCTGAGCGAGACGGCGACACAGGCACGCACAGAGTCGGGGATGCCGGAATCGACGGCGGCCTGTGCGTCGAGATTGCCGGTCAGCGGATCGATGTCGGCGAATCGCGGTCGCGCGCCGACGAACAGCGCGCAGTTGGACGACGCGACGAAGCTGATCGGCGTGGTCAGGACCTCATCGCCCGGCCCGAGGCCGGCTGCCGCCGCTGCGGCGTGCAGCGCCGCGGTGCCGTTGGCGAACGCCACGACGTGCCGGGCCTCGACGGCGTCGGCGACCGACTGCTCGAACTCGGCGACCAGCGGGCCCTGCGTGATCAGCGGCTGTCGCAGCGCCGCGGCGACCGCGGCGACGTCCTCGTCCGTGATCTCCTGCCGCCCGTACGGGAGGAAGTCGCTCACGCCACCGGCTGGAGCGATGGCAGCATCGCCCGCAGATCCTCGGCCGTCAGCCATTCGGTGTTCGACTCGCTCGAGTAGCGGAAGCCCTCGACGACGGCCTTGCCCTCGCGCTGGACGTTCGTGTCCCACCAGTGGAACTCGGGGTCGATGACGTAGCAGTCGTCGAGGTCGCGCGAGTGACGTGACTCGTCCTCGGTGAGCATCACCTCGTGAAGCTTCTCGCCCGGGCGGATCCCGATGATCTTCTGCTCGGCCTCCGGCGCGACGGCCGTGGCGATGTCGGCGACGCGCATCGACGGGATCTTCGGCACGAACACCTCGCCGCCGCTCGCCATCTCGATGCGGCTGAGCACGAAGTGCACCGCCTGGTCGAGCGTGATCCAGAACCGCGTCATGCGATCGTCCGTGATCGTCAGCACGCCCTGCTCGGCCTGGCGCAGGAACAGCGGGACGACGCTGCCCCGGCTGCCGACGACGTTGCCGTAGCGGACGGTCGCGAAGCGCACGTCGGCGCTGCCGGCGTAGGAGTTGGCCTGCGAGACGATCTTCTCCGCGGCGAGCTTCGTGGCGCCGTAGAGGTTCACCGGATTCACGGCCTTGTCGGTCGACAGGAACATCGTCTTGGGGACATCGTTGGTGATCGCCGCAGAGACGACGTTCTCCGCCCCCAGGATGTTCGTCTGGACCGCCTCGAACGGGTTGTACTCGCAGACGGGCACGTGCTTCAGCGCGGCGGCGTGGATGATCAGGTCGACGCCTCGGGTGGCGCGCTCCAGGCGCTCACGGTCGCGGACGTCGCCGATCAGGAACCGCAGCCGATCCTCGCCCGGATAGGCGGCCTGGAGTTCGGTCTGCTTCAGCTCATCACGGCTGAAGATCCGGACCGCGCGCGGAGCTGCGTGGTCGAGCAGGTGGCGCGTGCACGCCTTGCCGAACGAGCCGGTGCCGCCGGTGATCAGGATGGTCTTGTCGCGCAGGTCCATGGGGCTCCGGGTGGAAGGGGGCGTCACTCTAACGACAGCGGAGGCCGTTCAGGGCCGCGTCCAGACGCTGATCAGCGCATCGGCGATGCGCTCCGCGCCCTTGCCGTCGATGACGGCGCGGGCGCGGGCCGACAGCGCGGCGCGCGCGCCGCGCTCACCGAGACGCGCGAGCCCGGCGAGGACGGCGGGCGCTGGATCGTCGCGCGTCCCATCGACGCCGATCGCGATCCCCGTGGCCTGGCAGCCTTCGATGACGACCCGCTGGTTGTCGACCAGGCCGACGGCGATGCAGGGCACGCCGGCCGCTGCAACCTCGTAGAGCGTCATCCCGGCGCCGACGATCGCGACGTCCACGCCGGCTAGGGCGTCAAGCACGTCGACCGGGTCGTCGAGGGCCGCGACGCCGTGGCCCGCCTGCGCGGCGATCCCCGCGGGCGCGCAGACGGTAACCCCGGGGAGCGCCTCGGCGGCCGACACGGCCAAGCGGCCGGCCGCCGCGAGGACCGATCCGGAGCCGCCCGCGAGTACGAGGACGCGTTGCACGCGGTCCCCGATCTGGGGTGTGCGACCGGCGAACCGCGGATCGAGCGGCACGTACGCCGGCCCGCCGAGCCGGCGGTCGTCCGCTCCCTGCGCCGAGCCGGCGTGGTAGTCGATCCACGTCCCGGCATCCGGGCAGCGGGAGGACTCTCCGACAGTGGCGAGCGGCAGGAGGCCGGCTGCGTCGCACATCTCGGTGGGATGGTCGAGGTACAAGTCGATGAGGGCGGCGTCCCAGCCGCCGGTGCCGATGCCGCACGGGGCGCCGCCCGGCGCCTCGACCGGGAGTCCGGACCGCTCCACGAGCCACGCGGCGACGCCGTCGTACCGCCCCACCAGGCGCGCGTCGGCGCCGCGTGCCCGCAGCGCCGCGGCGACCGGGATGCAGCGACCGACGTGGCCGGCGCCGTTCGCCGTCCCGCCGTCACAGCGCACCGCGACACGCAGCGTCACGACGCGTCTCCGAGAAATGCCGCGACGCAGTCGGGTCCCGGCTGGCGCAGCGCGTCGGCGAGGACCGTCAGGGCACGGTCCTGCCACTCGGACGTTGCGGCAGCGGCCTCGCCCGCTGTCAGCGCAGCGCGCAGCTCGTTCGTCGTTCTCCCGACCCAGCGCACGTCCGGCGTCGGCTCGAGCTGGTCGAGGTCGAGCAGCGTCTCGGATCGAAAGAAGATCGGCGGGACCCCGGCGGCGAGCGCCTCATACGGCACGATGCTGTAGGTGTAGAGCATCGCCCGGGCGTGCTCGAGCAGCTCGCTGATCGGGCGCTCGTCGTAGCGCACGTCGGCTCGGACCTCGCGCCTGATTCGCTCGACCTCAGAGGCCGGATGGAGCTTTGCGACCAGGGCGTCGCCGAACGCGGCGTGCGCCGCCTCGATCAGCTCGATCGTCTGTGAGGCGTCGATGCTGCCGGCTGCGACGACCGGGCCGGAGCGGTCGGACGCCGGCCGCGCATCCAGGCCCTCGTGGCGCAGGGCGCAGCCGACGCGGACGGTCTCGCGCGGGATGCCCTCCGCCTCCAGGATTCGCGCGAACGCCGGGCCGTTGGTGACGATGCGGTCAGGCTGCGGGCGGCAGGCCAGCTCGGGCATGCCGGGGTACAGGGACAGCGCGAGGCTGGAGAAGTTGAGGTTGTCGTAGGCGACAACCTCGGCCCCCGGCAGGTGCCGGCGCGCGGCGTCGATCAGCGCCGTCTCCCACGCGTGGCCCTCCCAGGGCACGATGACGCGCTTCGGGCGAACGCCGGCCGCGGCAAGCCGGGCCACGACGCGCTCGTACGTGAGCGCGTACGCGTGCTGGATGCGGTGGTGGTCGATCAGCTCGCGCGCCAGGGCGGCGATCGGTACGCCGCCGAGCCGCGCACCTGTGTCGATCGACGGGACGTAGCGCCGCGCCCGCCGCCAGCTTGCGCGGCGGTCGCCGGTGGTCAGCAGCGCCTCTGGGAGGAACGCCGCCACGCCGCTCGCCGCCAGCTGCGCCACGGCCTGGCGGAAGGGGATCGACGGCAGCACGCGCGCGAGCAGCGCGACGCGGTGGCCGCGCTCGGCAAGCAGTTGCGGCAGGCGGCCGAAGTGCGGGTCCCGGTAGGCACCGTCCTCCGTAAAGCTGCGCCCGTCCACCCAGGTCACGAGCAGCGTGTCCGCATCGCGCTGCGCCGGCAGTGCCGGGCGCCGGTGGGGCAGCGCGGTCCAGACGCCGTAGGCGGCGTCATGACGTGACGCGCGACCCCTCGCAGGGGACCGACGCCGTTCCACTTCCAGTCCGCGCTCCTGGGCCAGCGTGGCGGCAGCGTCCATCACCGCAGCGGTCGAGCAGGTGACGAGCGTGCGGTCGTCCAGCAGGTCGGCCGCGGCGCGCAGCGAGCACAGGCGCTGGAAGAGGAACAGATAGACGTTCTTGGCCGCCAGCTCCGTGGCCCACCAGTCCGGCCCGTCGTTGGCCACGCCCAGCTCGCCGATCCAGTCCAGGAACGGTCGCCGCAGCTCTGCGGCCGCCGCCATCCGCGCATCGGCGAGCGACACGCGCTCGAGCTGCCCGAGCGGACCGGCCTCGGCGGCCCGCAGCCAGGCGGGATCCTCGCCGAGGTCGATCCAGCGGTCCGCGTCGGCTGCCGCAGCGCCGACATCGGACTGCGCAGCGACGACGACGCTCACGGCACCGGCGGCGGCGTCGCCGACAGGGCGTCCCACTGCTCGTCCAGTTCGGCCATCGTCGCCACCGTATGGACGTGCTCGCCCGCGAAGACGTCGGCCCCTGCTTCTGGCACGCGCCCGACGAACGGCATGCCGGCGGCCCGCGCGCCGAGCAGGTCGGTCATCGCGTCGCCGACAAAGATCGCGTCGTGCGGGGCGATGCCCTCGTCGGCGAGGATCCGCCCGGCGATCACGTCCTTCGTGTCGGGTGTGCCGTAGACGGCGGCGAAGAACGGCTCCAGGCCGCGGGCGCGGACGATGTCGCGCAGTTCGTCCTGCGGCGTGCCCGAGGCGACGAACAGGCGTGCCTGCGTGCTGCGGCGCTCCAGCAGCTCGCGCGCACCCGGCACGAACGGGCAGCGCAGCACCTCCTCCAGCACCAGCTCGGAGAAGCGGTCGCCCAGCCGCCGTTCCTCGGCATCGTCATACGGTCGGCCGAGGATCTCGACGGTGATGTGGCGGAACTTCGCGTACCGCGAGACCCCGGCGAACTCCAGGTGATGCGCGACGGCGCGCTCGTCGTGGTCGAACAGCGCGGCGAACGCGCGCGTCTTGATGTCCGCGGACTCCAGGACGACGCCGTCGAAGTCGAAGACGGCGGCGCGGATCACGCGGCTCCGGCGCCGAGCGCCATCATCCCTCGAACTCCTCCAGCGCCCCGAGCATGTTCGTGACGGCCTCCGTCTCCATCCGCTCCCGCGCCTCGGCCGAGTAGGAGCCGGCGTGCGGCGTCAGCAGGACGTTGGGCAGCTCGCGCAGCGGGCCGGCGTACGGCTCCTCGCCGAAGGTGTCCAGGTAGGCGCCGGAGATGCGCTCCTCGCGCAGCGCTGCCAGCAGCGCCCCCTCATCGACGAGCCCGCCGCGCGAGGCATTGACGAGGATCGCACCCGGCTTCATCAGCGCCAGCTCGCGCTCGGCGATCAGCGGGTGCTCCAGCCCGGGCACGTGCAGCGTGATGACGTCGGCCGCGGCGAGCAGCTCGTCCAGTTCGACGTACGTGACGCCCAGGCGCTCGGCGGCACCCGAGTCCGGCGCGCGGTCGCTGGAGATGATCGTCACCTCGAACGGCTTCAGCAGCTCGGCCAGGCGCCGGCCGATCCGGCCCAGGCCGATGATGCCGACCGTCTTGCCCCGCAGCTGCGAGCCCATGCGGCGGTTCCAGTCGCCCGCGCGCATCTCGCGGTCCATGAGGCTCAGGTGCCGCAGGAGGTTCAGGATCCCGCCGAGGGTCATCTCGGCCACGGAGTCGGTGAGTGCTTCCGGTGTGTTTCGCACGACGATCCCCAGCCGCAGCGCGGCGTTCAGGTCGATGTTCTCCAGGCCGACGCCGACGCGTGAGATCACGCGCAGGCGCACGGCCCGCTCGAGCACGGCCGCGTTCAGCGGCTCCGTGCCGGCGATCAGCGCGTCGGCATCGCCGATGAGCTCGCTGATCTCCGCTTCCTTCAGCCGGCGGCCGTGCGGGTTCTCGATCACGCGCACGCCGGCGTCCTTGAGCATTTGCACGGGTATGTCACTCGCCTGCCCGAAGGAGGAGACCGACAGCAGGACGGTCAGGTGGTCGTTCACGATGGCGCCTCGTAGCCGTGTTCGCGCAGCCAGTACTCCGCGCCGGGAACCTGCCAGGCGTAGTCGACGTCACAGCCGCCCCAGGACTCGATCGGTGCGATCCGCCGCCCCATCCACTTCTGCGGCAGCAGCCCGTCCTCCATGTGCTCCAGGCAGCGCGGGCGCACGATCGACAGCCCCATGTCGGCGAACCAGACGTCGCCCTGGGAGTCGCGGTCGCAGTTCAGCGTCGCCGGGTCGCCGAACGTCTCCAGCGGGACGAACGGCTGCAGCGTGCCGTCGGGCTCCAGGCGCCGCGCGCGCAGCGGGCTCCACATGTTGTAGCGGGACACGGTGACCGCGGAGTCCATCGCCGGGTCGGCCCGCAGCGTGGCGACGCCCTCGTCGATCAGCTCGCCGCTGACGGTCGGCGCGTTGGCGAACAGCAGCGCCAGCAGCTCGACGTCCTCGCCTTCGCCGGCCAGTTCGTCGCGGATGACCTCGTAGCCGTGGCGGTAGGCGTCCTCGCCGAGCGCCTCGGGCGTGCAGAGCTCCGGCGGGCGGTCGATGATCCGCGCTCCGTGCTCGCGGCCGATGGCGGCGATCTCCGAGCTGTCGGTGGAGACGTAGATCCGGTCCACCGTCGCGGCGTTCTGCGCAGCCAGCAGGGGGTAGACCATCATCGGCCGACCCAGGAGCGGCATCGTGTTCTTTCCCGGAAGGCCGGTGCTCCCGCCGCGGCCCAACAGCAGCGCGCAGATCATGACCCGGCCTCTGCGTCGGTCAGCGGGCCGACGCGTCCGGGCAGGCCCGCAGGCCAGGGGAAGGGCAGGTCGAGGAGCACCGCGGGCTCATCGGCGGCATCCTCACCGCGCTCCAGCACGAAGGTCGCGAAACAGACCGGGACGGGCATCGGACTAACGGTATCCGCCGGAGGCCCGGTGTAGCCGCAGGCGCGGATGCTCGCCGGGCGCAGGGCCAGCAGCTTCTGCGCGAACTCGGGCCAGGCGACCGCGATGTACGGGATCTCGGTCGCGCCGTCCCAGTCGCCGCTCAGCGCCAGGCGCTGGCTGCCGACGACGTCGCCCGCCGCGTCGGTCTGCAGGCGTACGTCGAAGAACAGCCGCCGACCGGTGACGCGCCACAGCTCCGGCAACGCGTCGCGGTAGCGCGGCTCCAGGTGCAGCCAGCCGAGCCCGGCGACGGCGTCGAACTCGCGATCGCCGAACGGGAGCGGCTGCGATCCGTCGGCCTGCTCGAAGCGGGCCTGCGGGTGCAGCCGCCTCGCGGCGTCGATCAGCGACGCCGACGCATCGACGCCCGTGTACGCGATGCCGGGGTGGAAGTGATCCCAGATCCCCGCGAAGCCGCCCGCGCCGCAGCCGACGTCGAGCACCGTCGCCGCCGCCTGCGCGAGCCATGGCAGGAAGCGGCGCTCGGACGGGTACAGGTCCTCCGGCGCGTTGCGCTGGCTGGAGTAGAACTCGACGAGGTCGGGATGCTCGACCCAGCTGGGCTCGGACGCGGTCATGCGGGGCGCTTGCGGAGCTCGAAGAACTGGAAGCGCTTGAACAGGCCGATGATCAGGTCCCCGCTGCGCGCGTGCAGCGCAACGACGTGCTCGGCCGGGGTGTGCGGACGGCCCAGCACGTCGCAGACGGACTCGCCGGCGATCTCCAGGCTCGTGTGCGAGACCAGGGCCGCGAAGTCGTCACGGCAGAGCTCGGTGATGTGCTGATAGCCGCGCGGCTGCGTCGGATCGCGCTCGTGGAACCGCGTGCTGCGGACCCACGGGATCGAGATGAAGACGCGCCCGTCGGGCCGGCAGACGCGGGCCAGCTCCTCCAGGACCTGCGCCTGGTTCTCGACGTGCTCCAGCGTCTCGAAGCACAGGACGGCGTCGAAGCTCGCGTCGTCGAACGGCAGCCCGTGACCATCGCCGAGCTGCGCGTCGACGCCGTTGGAACGGATGTTGTCGATCGCGACCTGGGAGATGTTGAAGCCGAGCCCGCTCTTGCCCAGGTGCTTGAGCATCAGGCCGTCGGTGTCGCCGACGTCGAGCAGGTCGGCGTCGGCGAGCCGCGCGCCGAGTCGGCTGCGGACCTCGTTGACCCGCCAGGCGTGGAAGTAGCGCAGCGCCTGCCGGAAATGCGGTAGCTCGACCGCGTTGATCTCGCCCTCGTGCACGCGCGACTGCTCGTCGCTCATCGCCTCGTACCACTCCCGCAACTGCGGCTGCTCATCGACACGCCGCTCGACGAGGTCGGCGATGACACCCGTGTACCGCAGGCCCAGGCGGCGGCGCAGCGTCTCGCGTCCCGCAGCGCTCATCGGTCGCCAAGCTCCTCGGTCAGCACGTCGGCGAACCGTCCCATGAGGTCCGGTCCGCCGAGCGTCACGCGGATGCAGTCGCGCAGGCCGGGCGAGCCGAACGGGCCCTTGACGATCCAGCCGCGCTCGTGCAGCGCGGCGACCAGCTCGGCCGGGTCGCGGCGGCCGGCGACGCGCAGCACCTGGAAGTTCGTGAGGCTCGGGATCGGCTCCAGCCCCAGCGCGGCGGCGCGCGTCACGAGCAGCTCGCGGCCGGCGGCGACCTCGGCGGCGTAGACCTCGGCGACCTCGGGGTGGGAGAGCAGCACCTCGGCGCAGGCGCCCGCGACGGCGTTGACGTCGTAGGCCGAGCGCACCTTGTACAGATTGGCCACGACCTCGGGGTGGGCGGCGACGAGGCCGATGCGCAGCCCGGCCATGCCCCATGCCTTGGAGAACGTGCGCGTGACGACGAGGTTGGGGTGCTCGGTGACCCAGGGCAGCAGCGTGTGCCCGGAGAACGGGTAGTAGGCCTCGTCGACGACGACGAGCGCCCCGATCTCCGCGGCGCGCGCGATCAGGTCGGCGATCACGCCGTCCTCGAGGACCGTGCCGGTCGGCTGATTGGGGTTCGCAATGAAGACCAGGCGCGTGCTGGGCGTCACGGCGTCGAGCAGCGCGGCGGTGTCGAGCGACAGGTTCTCGCCAAACGCGATCTGCACCGGCTCAAGCCCGTACATGCGCGCGTAGATCGGATACATCGCGTAGGACGGATCGAGCATCACGGCGGTTGCGCCCGGCTGCGCGTACACCTGATAGAGCGCCTTCACGGCGGCGTCGGACCCGGCGGTCAGCAGCAGCCGCTCGCGGGCGACGCCAAAGCTCGTGGCGAGCAGGTCGTACAGACGGTCGGTCGAGGGGTAGTGCGTCAGCAGCGCCGAGTCGGTCGCGGCGCGGATCTCCTCGATGATCGCGTCCGGCAGCGGAGACAGGCGCTCGTTGCGATCCAGGCCGATCAGGCCGTCGCGCTCGCGGCCGCCCTCGCGCAGGCGCACGATGGCCTGAAGGGACTCGGCGGGGCGAGGCAGGTGCGCGTCGGTGCTGGACGGGTCGGAGGCCATGGGCGGGTGCGGAATGGTACGTCCCGCGTCATCCGCGGCGCGACGACCTGTGCCCCGCTCGTCTTCTGTGGGTCGAACTACGCCTGGCTCTCGACCGGCGGTTGCGTGACTTCGTCGTCCTGGCCGTACGACGGGGCCGGGCGTATCACCCGGAGCCCTGCGGCGGCTGCCTCGTCGACGACCGATGGCGGGAAGTGGGACGACTCCCAGATGCTGTTCACCCAGTCGTGGGTGGCGCGATCTTCGAACAGGCTGTCCAGGTCCGGGCCAGAGAGCCCGAATGTTGGGAACATCGCCACGCGCCGACGCTCGGGCGGCATGCGGAGTGCCGCAGGAATGTGTCCCTGCCATGCGAGTGGCACCGCGAATGACGGTGCCGGCCTGAGGCGGACGACCTCGCCGGAGTGGACGATGCGCATGTCCCAGACCACGAAGTCCCCGGGCTCCGTGGCGACGAAGACCGTCCTCCGGGCCCCAAGCCATGGACGCAGCATTCTTCCGAGCCTGCTCGTGAGCCTGGTCGAATACTGGTCCTTGGCGTGGGACCCGGCGATGAGCGCGAGGCCATCGCTATGGCGGACCGTGTCCTGGAAGTAGAGGCCACAGCGAACGAGCGGGTACTTGGGTCCCTTGGTCACCACCGTGTCGTACGAATCCGTGTGCCAGCCGCGAGCGCCGCCGCCGGCATCGCCGACGTTGACGGCGCTCTCGCCCCAGTAGACGGGGTCGTCACCGAGGACGTCCTTGACTGCGGCGATCAGTCGTGGGTCAAGGAGCACGCGCCGGAGCGACTCGTACGTGAGCATGTCGCCCTTCGTCGCCAATCTCACCCCTTGAGGACCCTCGGTACGCGCTGCCGCGCCTTCACGATCGAGGCGTTCCAACAGCTCAATCGTCGACTCGCGGATCTCCTCGGCCTCGTTCGGACTGAAGAGGCCACGAACCACGGCGTACCCGTCCCTGTAGAAGGCGTCTCGGTCGATCTTCGCCATGCGGCGTGTCACCCATCCGTTCTTGATGCTTGAACCGTGCTTGGACCGGCCGGAAGTTCGCATGCCCACACGCGCACGTCAAACTTCGAGACCGTCGTCTCGAATGGCCGACTGCAAACCTCCGGCCGCGGTGCTGTGCGCCTCGCGGTCACGCGCGGCGCGCGACGTTGCGTATGAGGTCGCGCTCGTCGGGCCGCAGGACGACGGCGTAGAACCCGAGCCAATAGACGCAGACGCCTCCCACGAGAACGGCGACCACGGACCACACGTGGTCGAGCGGCACGGCCAGCCGCACCGCGAGCAGCCCGGCGGCCAGGAGGAGACCACCCCCGTACGTCGGGATCCATGCCTCACGCGCGAACTCTCGTGCAGTGACACCGCGACCCGCGAAGCCGAACGACACGAAGTACGGCACCAGCAGCACGTACGCGGCCGTCGTGCCGATCGCGACGCCGATCAGCCCCAGCCAGGCGGTGAGGGTGACCGAGAGCACCAGGTTCACGGCGGCCACTGACCAGGCGTAGATCCGAAGTTGTCGGAGATTGCGATCGACCATGAGCATCGTGCTCGCGATCGACAGATTCGGTGTCACGAGCCATACGGCGAGAAAGACTGCTGCTGCCGGGGCCGCCGCGACATAACGCTCGCCGAGCCAAACCGCAAGTACGCGATCTGACAGCACCATCAGCGCGACAGTCGGCCCGACGACCGCTGGGAGGGTGTACCGCGTCCCGCGGAGGAGTACTTCGCGGGACGCCTCGCGCTCACCGTGCGCATCGAGGTGCGTGAGGACCGGGAGAAGCGTCACCATGAAGTTGCCGGACCAAGAACGGATCAGGACGTTCATGCGGTTGGCAGCCTCGTACAGGCCCAGCGTCGACGCGGATCGCAGGGCGCCGACGACGACGCGGTCGAGCGAACTGACGACGACGTCGCTCGCGACGATGAGGAGCACGCCGCCGGAGAAGCG
>JBKJRO010000135.1:0-22058 GCA_046594555.1 Solirubrobacteraceae bacterium | reverse complement strand
CCCGAAGGCCCGCCACGGCGGGCCTTCGTCGTTCCCGGCACGGCTACACTGCTCGCCCCCGCCGGAGTAGCTCAGTCGGTTAGAGCAGCGGAATCATAATCCGCGTGCCGGGGGTTCGAGTCCCTCCTCGGGCATCACCGCGCGCCGACGCCGCCGCTGCGCGCTTGCTTCGGATGCCGCAGCCGGGATAGGTTCGTGCTCCGGCGTGAGCCCGTGGCCGGGCGTTCCACCTCGAGTCCCCCGCTCGCGCATCGACTCCAGGACAGGAGAGATCCCATGGTTCTCACCGCAAGGACCGCGCGCCGCTCGGTCGCGCTCGTCGTCACCGCAGCGGCCCTCGTCGCGGTTCCCGCGACCGCCGGGGCCGCCACGATCGTCGTGCCGCCGACCGGCAACACCCAGTCGATCCAGAACGCCGTCAACACCGCCGCTCCCGGCGACACGATCGCGGTCTCGAACGGCACCTACTCGGGCCCGACCGTCAACGTCGAGAAGAACAACATCACGATCCGGGGCAGCCGTTCCGCCGTCATCAACGCCGCGGGCAACCGTTACGGCATCACGGTCGGTCATGCGGACGTCAACGGCGAACTGCAGCCTGACCCCAGCTGCGCGACGACCACGCCGTCCTACGTCGTCAGCAACTTCACGCTCAACGGCCTCACGATCCGCAACGCGGACGACACCGGGATCTTCATGATGGGCGTGAACCGCTTCCGCGTGACCGCAGGGCAGTACCTCGACAACGCGGAGTACGGGATCTTCCCGCGCTGCTCGCGCGACGGCCTGATCGACCACAACACCGGCGGCGGCGGCAACGACGCGACGATCTACGTCGGCGTCGACGACAACATCCGCGTCGAGGACAACGTGCTGACCAACAGCACGCTGGCGATCGAGCTGGAGAACACGCAGAACACGTTCGTGCGCCGCAACGTGACGACGAACAACACGGTCGGGATCTTCGTGATCGTGCTGCCCGGCCTCCCGCGCGACTCGACGAACTTCGCGCTGATCGAGAACAACGTCGTCTTCGCCAACAACCGGCCCAACCCGTTCCCGCAGGTCTGTGACGCGCAGAGCCTGCCGGCAGGGTGTGCGCCGTTCACCGAGGACCTGCAGCTGCTGCCGTCGGGCAGCGGGATTCTCAACGTCGGCGGGCACGACGTGACGATCCGCCAGAACGCGGTGACCTACAACCACACCGCGGGCATCGGTGCGGTGCAGAACCCGATCACGGGCGACACATCGGCGCGCACGATCGTGAAGAACAACATCGCGCTGCACAACGGCACCGCCCCGGACCCGCGCACGCTGGTCGCCGGCGATCTCGTGTACCTGGACGACCCGGGCAACGGCAGCTGCTTCACGAACAACCTCCACATGACCGAGGGATTCCCCTTCGGCCCGCCGGCCTGTTAGACGCTGAGCGGAGCGGGTCGCCCGGCGGGCGGCCCGCTCTCAGCGCCGGCGGCTGATCGGTGGCCCGCCGCGCGGTACGCTCGCTCCATGGACAGCGAGCCCGCCTCCGACCTGGTCACCATCGACGCCTCCGGGCACCCGCTCGACGGGATCCTGTTCGACCGGCCGAGCAGCGGGAAGCTCGTCGTCGCGGTCATCGACCCCAAGCGCGGGCCGGTGCTGCGCACGGTCGATGCCAAGACAGTGACCGAGCGGGACGCCGAAGGCCCGGATGACACGGCGCTGCGGCTGCTGATCCGCCGCACCCCGCCGCCCGTGCACGGCGCGGCGCGCGGCGCCACCGGCATCGGTTCCGGCCGCGCCGGCCACGCGCGCGCCGCGATGCACCGGACCACCGGGAAGTAGCAGCGCGGCGCCACCCCGCGAGGTGGCACAGGTCCACCTGACCACGCGCGGGCGAGTGCCCGAGCGCCCGCCCGCCGTCAGTGGTTGCGCACGTCCACGACCAGCCGCGGCGGAGCGCGGAGCGTGCTGACACGGACGTCGACGCGATCGCGAACGCCGATCGCCCACGTCAGGATGCCCTCGAACGCGCCCGTCCGCACGAGTTCGGCGACCTGCGGCGTCGGCGGCGTGAATCGCATCGGGCCCGTGTAGGTCAGCGGCGCGCTCTCGTGCGTGAGGTCGGCGTCGAGCGCGTTCTCCATCCGCACCCGCAGGACGTACGCACCCTTGACCGGCACGACCCTCCCGGAGCCGTCCTGCCGCACCGGCCGCCTGACGTAGCGCACGTCGTAGCCCGGCAGCACGTTGCGGAACTGGAACACGACGCGGTCGTAGCCTTCGTGGCGGGCGGCCCGGACGCCGTTGAGCAGGGCGGTCCTGCGGTTGGTCGCCTTCACGTGGACCGGCTTGGTGCTCGCACCGCGCAGCGGGTCGATGCCGGCGGCCGGCGCCGTCGCCCCGCTGCTCGCGCCTGCGGCCAGCACGGCGAGCGCGACGGGCAGGGTCATCACGGACCTGAGGTTCATGGCGACAGTCTGCCGCGGCCCGCGCCGGCCGCGCATCAGCGAACGACCGAACCGCAGCGTGGGCAACTCCGCAGCCGCTCAGCGACCGAAGCCGCGCGAGAAGGCGGCCGCTCTGCCGCGCAGGTCGCCCAGCAGGCGCCGCACCTCGGCCAGCCCGGCGCGCAGTTCCTCGTCGCCGACCTCGACCGGCATCATCGAGTCCTGCAGCGTCGCGAGGTTGCCGTCGGCCTCGTCAACGGCCTCGACGGCGAGCTCGATGAACCCCTGCACCCCGTGCGACGGCGCGCCCTCTCCGGCCGGGACGAACGGGCGGGCCTGCAGGTCGAACCGCTGCGCGAACCCGGTGTACGTGCGCTGGGCGCGGCCATAGGCGAGCTGGATCGGGCGGAACAGCTCGGCCTCGAGCTTGTCGCCGCTGGTCTCGTCGAGCAGCTCGTAGGCCCCGCCGAGCGCCGCGACCGCCTTGGCGATCTCGTCGATCGTCTCCGCGACCGCGTCGAGCAGTTCCTGCCGGACGTCGGCCGAGGCATAGGACATGACCGCAGGGTAGTCACGGCCGGGTTCCGGTCAGGATGCACCCCGATGGCGCAGCCTCGCAACCTCGTGAACCTCAAGACCGTCGCGAAGGGCTATGCGAGCCGCTCGGTGCTGCGCGACATCACGCTCGGCGTCGGCGCCGGTGAGCGGATCGGCGTCGTCGGGCGCAACGGCGACGGCAAGTCCACGCTCCTGCGGCTGATCGCCGGGACCGAGGCCCCGGACGTCGGCGAGGTCACCCGCGCCGGCGACCTGCACCTGGCGCTGCTCGGCCAGGGCGACGACCTGGGCGCCCGCGAGACGATCCGCGAGGCGCTCGTCGGCGACCGCGCCGACCACGAGTGGGCCGCGGACGCGACGTTCCGCTCGGTCCTCGACGGACTGCTCGGCGGCGTCGCGATGACGCGCTTTCCCGCCGGCATCGACACGCCGATCGCCCCGCTCTCCGGCGGCGAGCGCCGACGCATCGCGCTCGCGCGACTCCTGCTGGACGCCCCCGAGCTGCTGCTGCTCGACGAGCCGACGAACCACCTGGACGTCGAAGGCGTCGACTGGCTGGCGCGGCACCTGGCGGCCCGGCGCGGCGCGATGCTCGTGGTCACCCACGATCGCTGGTTCCTGGACGCGGTCTGCACGGCCACCTGGGAGGTCGCCGACGGCGAGGTGCACCAGTACGAGGGTGGCTATGCGGCCTACGTCCTGGCTCGCGCAGAGCGCGATCGCCAGTCCGGCGCGCGGGAGGACCGCCGCCGCCAGCTGGTGCGCAAGGAGCTCGCGTGGCTGCGCCGCGGCCCGCCGGCGCGGACGGCCAAGCCGAAGTTCCGCATCGAGGCGGCGAATGCGCTGATCGCCGATGAGCCCGAGCCCCGCGACCGCGCCGAGCTGCTGCGGTTCGCCACGGCCCGCCTGGGCGACAAGGTGCTCGCTGCCGAGTCGGTGTCGGTCGCCTACGACGACCGCCCCGTGCTCGACGGGGTGACGTGGCGCCTGGGCCCTGGCGACCGGGTCGCGCTCGTCGGCGTCAACGGCTCCGGCAAGACGACGCTGATCAGGCTGCTCGCCGGGGACCTGGAGCCGTCATCCGGCCGCGTCGAGCGCGGGGCGACCGTGCGGCTCGCGCACCTCTCGCAGGACACCGCCGAGATCCCCGGCGACCTGCGCGTGCTTGAGTCGCTCGAGGCCGTGCGCGGCGAGGCGACGCTCAGCGACGGGCAGGAGATCTCCGCCGGGATGCTCTGCGACCGGTTCGGCTTCCGCGGCGCGAAGGCGCGCACGCTCGTCCGGGACCTGTCCGGCGGCGAGCGGCGGCGGCTGCAGCTGATGCGCCTGCTGATGGGCGAGCCGAACGTGCTGCTGCTCGACGAGCCGACGAACGACCTCGACGTGGACACCCTGACCGCGCTCGAGGACCTGCTCGACGGCTGGCCCGGCACGCTCGTCGTCGTCAGCCACGACCGCTACTTCGTCGAGCGCGTCTGCGACGACGTGTTCGCGCTGACGACGGACGGCGCGATCCGTCACCTGCCCGGCGGCATCGAGCAGTACGTCGAGCTGCGCCGCGAGGCGTCGGCGCCCGCGCCGCCCCCCGCGGCGGCGCGGGGCGGCGCGACCCCCGGTGCGGTTCAGCGCGCCGGGCGCAAGGAGGTGCAGCGGCTCGAGCGGGCGCTCGACAGGCTGACCGAGCGCGAGACCGTCCTGCACGAGGACATGGCCGCGGCAGCAACGGACCACGCCCGGCTGCGCGAGCTGCAGCAGCAGCAGACGGCGCTCGCCGCCGATCGCGAAGCCCTCGAGGCGGCGTGGCTGGAGGCCTCCGAGGCGCTCGAGGCATGAGCGGCCGCCTGCCGCCGGGCGCTCCGCAGCGCCGACCGTGCGGTTCTGTCACGCCTTCGCAGCCGAACCTGTGTGTTTCGGCTGCGGCCGTCGGCTGCCCCGCATCGCGCGCCGATGCTCGCGCACCCGTGTCGGCGTGCCGTCTCCCGGCGCCCGCGACGCCCCCACCGACCAAGGCACCGACTCCATGCGCACGCTCACCCCGCGGATCACCGTCGTCGCGGCCCTCCTCACCGCCGTCGCCTGTGCCGCCCCGCAGGCTGGCATGGCCGCCGTCCGCAAGCCCGCGCACGCGCCCGCGCCCGCGAAGCGCGTCGCGCCCGTCGTCGGCATCGCCGAGCAGCACCCGGACCTGTTCATGGACCCGCTCTTCTCGCTGGCCGGGCTGACCCACTCGCGGCTGCTCGTCGGCTGGAACGGCATCTACGACGACAACCAGCGTGCGCAGATGGACGCCTACCTGAACATGGCGCACGCGCTGAACATCGACGTCCTGCTGACCTTCGGCAACTCCCGCGCCAACGGCCGCGATCGCCCGACGCCCGACGGCTTCGTCCAGGCCTTCCGCGCGGTGCGTCAGCGCTTTCCGTGGGTCACGGAGTTCGGGACCTGGAACGAACCGAACATCCAGGGCTCCAAGCCCGAGATCACCGCGCGCTACTGGCGCGCGCTGCGCCACGAGTGCCCGTCCTGCACGATCCTCGCCGCCGACATGGTGGACACGGCGAGCATGAAGGGCTGGATCAAGCGCTTCCGCCGCGCCGCGCGCAAGGAGCCCAAGTACTGGGGCCTGCACAACTACATCGACGCCAACCAGTTCCGCGCCACCGGCACGCGCGGCATCCTGCAGGCGACCAAGGGCGAGATCTGGCTGACCGAGACCGGCGGCGTCGTCGAGCGCAACAACGGCAGCAGCATCGCGTTTGCGACCGGCGTCGACCACGCGGCCGACGCCGTGCGGTTCATCTTCAACCGCCTGGTCCCGCTGAGCCCGCGGATCCGGCGCGTCTACCTCTACAACTGGCGCGCGAATCCGGGACCGTCGACGTGGGACTCCGCGCTGACGAACGCCGACGGCACCCCGCGTCCCGCGTACGTGGCGCTGCGCGAGGCACTGGCGGGATTCGCGACGCCCGGCGGCTGAGCCGGCGCGCTACGCGGCGGCGGCCACGGCCGGGTGCTCGCGGGCCCAGTCGATGATCCGCTGCGAGTCGGCGATGATCTCGCCGTCGTCGGTGACGAGCAGCGGCACCCACGAGGCGCCGCTGAGCTGCTTGACCTCACGACGGCCGCGCGTGAAGTCGGGCAGCGGCCCGTAGCCGTAGGCCTTGACGACCTCCGGCTCGTGGCCGGCCTCCTTGAGCGCCAGGTACGCGTTGCGGCAGGGATGCGAGCGCATTCCCCGCACCTGGAACGTGCCCCAGCAGACGTACAGCTTCATGACATGACTCCTCGTGGTTGCATCCGGCAGGCGACGTGCCCGGTGCGAGCCTATGCCTTTCGTCGCGGCGGCAACCGGATCACCCGCCGCCGCGTAGAGCAGGCATGGAGAGCGTCTGGGACTACCCTCGCCCGCCTCGCCTGGAGGGCTGCACCCGCCGCGCGCGGATCGAACTCGGCGGGCGGCTGCTGGCCGACTCGGCGAACGCCCTGCGCCTCCTGGAGACCAGCCACCCGCCGGCCATCTACATCCCGGCCGCCGACATCGTCGCCGGTGCCCTGATCCCCGCGGCGCGCGGGCGCACGGTCTGCGAGTGGAAGGGGTTGGCCGACTACTTCGACGTCGTCGGGGGTGACGTCGTCGAGCGGGCCGCCGCCTGGGGCTACCACGACCCGGCCGCGGCGTACGAAGCGCTGCGCGGCCACGTCGCCTTCTACCCCGGCCGGATGGACGCGTGCCGCCTCGACGGCGAACTCGTCCGCGCGCAGCCCGGGGACTTCTACGGCGGCTGGATCACCGCTGAGATCGAGGGCCCGTTCAAGGGCGCGGCCGGGACGAGCGGCTGGTAGCCGGAGCGGGTGCGAGGATCAACCGGTGCCCATGCGCGTCGGCATCGACCTGGTGGCCGTGGCCTCGGTCGCCGAGGCCCTGGAGCGCCACGGCGATCGCTACCTGGCGCGCGTCTTCACCGCGGGTGAGGCGCAGGCGTGCCGCACGGCCGGCAACCCCGATCCCGTGCGCCTCGCCGCGGTCCTCGCCGCAAAGGAGGCGGCGATGAAGGTGCTGCGCCCGGCGCGCGGGACGCCACTGCCGTGGACGGACATCGAGGTGCGCCTCGCGCGGGATGACGCATCCACGCTGGCGCTCAGCGGATCGGCGGCCCGGCTCGCCGCCGGCCTGGACCTGGATGACCTGTCGGTCTCGCTCACGTGGGAGCGCGGACATGCCGCGGCAGTGGTGCTTGCAGCATTTCGCGTCCCAGCACCGATAATGACGCGGTGACTGCCGCCATCCGCCAGATCCTCCAGGACCACGCACGGCTCTCCGCGGACGCCGCGTCGCTCGACGAGCGCGCCGATCTGTACCAGGCGGGCATGACCTCGCACGCGAGCGTCAACGTCATGCTCGCGCTCGAGGACGCCTTCGACATCGAGTTCCCTGACAGCATGCTCAAGCGCGGCGTGTTCGAGAGCATCGCCGCGATCGACGAAGCCGTGCGCACCATCAAGGACGGAGCCGCCGCATGACCATGACCGCCACCGAGACCGCGACCGCGTTCCTCACCGACGTCCGCCGCATCGCGGATGAGATCGCCGGCCCGAACGCCGAGGACGTGGATCGCAACGCCCGCTTCCCGGTCGAGGCGATCGCCGCGCTCCGCGAGATCCATGCGCTCGCCGCACTCGTCCCGACCGCGCTCGGCGGCCTGGGGCTGTCGCTCGACACCGTCGCGGCCGCCTGCTTCGAGCTCGGCCGCCGCTGCGCCGCGACCTCGATGGTCTACGCCATGCACCAGATCCAGGTGGACAGCATCGTCCGCCACCGCGGCGACTCCGCCTGGTACGAGGACTACCTGCGCCGGCTGGCCGACGATGACCGCCTCATCGCCTCGGCGACGTCCGAGATCGGCACCGGCGGCGACATGGGCCGCTCGATCGCGGCGGTCACGCCGGCCGGGGACGGGACCTGCACGTTCGTGAAGCAGGCGCCCGTGATGTCGTACTGCCAGCACGCGGACGATCTCTTCACGACGCTGCGTCGCGCGCCCGACGCCGAGGGCAACGACCAGGTCGTCGTCCTGACGCACATGGACCAGACGACGTTCGAGAACCTCGGCACCTGGGACCCGCTCGGCATGCGCGGCACCTGCTCCCCCGGCGGGACCGTGTCGGCGGCCTTTCCGGCCGAGCAGGTCCTCCCCACGCCGTTCGCCCACATCTCCGCCGTCTCGATGACGCCGGTCACCCACATCCTCTGGGCCCACACGTGGCTCGGCGTCGCCACCGATGCCTTCGATCGCGCGCGCGCGTTCGTGCGCGCCGCCGCCAAGCAGAAGCCCGGCGAGACGCCGTCGTCGGCGCTGCGTCTGTCGCACCTGATGAGCGAGCTCTCGCTGCTGCGCGCCGAGATCCACTCAGCGACCGCCGCGTACCGTGCCGCGCTCGAGGACGGGGACGGGGACGGGGAGTCGCTGCAGACCATGGCGTCCGCGCTGCGCTTCAACAACCTGAAGATCGCCTCGTCCGAGCAGGGCGTCCGCGTCTGCCAGGGCGCGCTGGGCGTCTGCGGGATCATGGGCTTCAAGAACGACACGCCGTTCAGCGTCGGCCGGCACCTGCGCGACGCCATGTCGGCGCCGCTGATGGTCGCCAACGAGCGCATCCACCAGACGAACGCCAGCCTGCTGCTCATCGCCAAGGACGTCTAGTCACGTGGCCGACTTCCGGGCCGGGACACCCGCGCAGGACGCCTTTCTCGCCGAGCTGCTCGCTGCCGGGCTGTTCGTCGCGACCGGCGTCCACGGCGTCTACGGCCGCGGCGGCGTCTTCGAGGACCTGCGCCTGCGGTTCGACGACCTGATCGGCCGCATCGCCCTCGTCGATCGGCCCGAGGTGCTCCGCTTCCCGCCGCTGATCCCGCGGCGCCAGATGGAGGACAGCGGCTACCTCAAGTCCTTTCCACACCTGGCCGGCAGCGTCTTCGCGTTCGAGGGCGGCGAGCCGGAGGCGGCCGACCAGTACGACCGCGCGTGCCGGCACGAGGACTGGAGCGAGCATCAGCGCCAGAGCGACCTCGTCCTGACACCGGCCGCGTGCTACCCGGTCTACCCCGCGATCGGCGCCCGCGGGCCGCTGGAGCCTGGCGGGATCATGGTCGATGCGGGCGGCTCCTATGTCTTCCGCCACGAGCCGTCGGGCGACCCGGCGCGCCTGCAGATGTTCCACCAGCGCGAACTCGTCCGGATCGGCGAGCCCGAGACGGTCGCCGCGTGGCGCGACACGTGGCGCGACCGCGCCGTCGAACTGCTCCTGCGGCTCGGGCTCGACGCGCGGTCCGACGTCGCGACCGACCCGTTCTTCGGCCGCAGCGGCCGCATGCTCGCCGCCAGTCAGCGCGAGCAGGCGCTGAAGTTCGAGATCCACGTGCCGATCGCGGGCGACGAGCCGACGGCCGTCGCCTCGTTCAACTACCACCAGGACCACTTCGCGGCGGCCCACGGGATCACCATGGCCGACGGCTCCACGGCCCACACGGCGTGCCTGGGCTTCGGCGAGGAGCGCGTCGTGCTGGCGCTGCTGCGCCGCCACGGGCTGGACCCGCAGGCGTGGCCGGCCGACGTGCGCGAGGGGCTCTGGGCTCGTTGAGCACCGCGCCGACCGGCCTGGTCAGCCTGCTGCGCCTGGATCCCGCGACGTATCGCCCGCACGCGATCCACGCCGGGGGCGCCACCTACGGCGAGACCAACTGCTACGCGGACATCCTGATCGAGCTCGTCCACGCGCGCGGCGACGAGCCGCTCGCGGCGATGGGCAGCGCGCTGCGCCTGGACTTCGAGGGCGACCAGTGGACGTTCTTCAAGCCCTCGACCGAGGATCTGGAGCTGCTGTTCGGCATCGACATCCATGAGATGCAGCCCTACCGCCCGCTCCCGGAGCAGATCGCCGAGCAGCTCGACGCGGGCCGCACGATCATCGTCGAGCTGGACTCGTACTTCCTGCCGGACACGGCATCGACCGCGTATCGCCGCGACCACGTGAAGTCGTCGGTGGCGGCCGAGGCGATCGACCTCGGCGCCGAGCGCCTGCGCTACTTCCACAACGCCGGGTACTTCGAGCTCGACGGCGAGGACTATCGCGAGGCCCTGCGCGTCGCGCGCGAGCTGTCGCCCGACGTGCTGCCGCCATACACCGAGCTGGTGCGGTTCGACGCCGGGCCGCGGCTCACCGGCGAGGACCTGAAGGCCGCGGCCGCCGACCGCGTGCGCCGCCACCTCGCGCGGCGCCCGGCCGACAACCCGTTCCCGCGCTTCGGCGCGGCCCTCGAGCAGCGCCTGCCGGAACTGCTCGAAGGCGACGCGCAGGCGTACCACGACTACGCGTTCGCGACCGCGCGGATGTTCGGCGCCGGCTTCGAGGTCTGCGCGCTGCTGTCGGACTGGCTGCTCGGCGACGCCGGCGCGCCGGCGTCCGAGGCGCTGCGGCGGATCGTCGATGACGCCAAGGTCCTGTCGTTCAAGCTCGCACGGCGTCGCGCCTTCGACCCGGCGCCCACGATCGACGCGCTCGGCGCCGCCTGGGACCAGGCCATGGGACGCTTCGACGATGCCCTCGCATGAGGTCCTGCTCGACGCGGGCTGGGAGGCCGCGCACACCGCGCCCGGCGCCTGCGCGACGCCGCACGACCTCGGCGGGCTGACCTGGCTCGCGGCTCGCGTCCCGGGCACCGCCGCCGGGGTGCTGCGCGATGCAGGGCTGTGGTCGGCGGGCGGCGCGCACGACTTCGACGCCGAGGACTGGTGGTTCCGCGTCCGCTTCGATGCCGGCCCCGCGCAGCCCGGCGAGCGGTCGCTGCTGCACCTCGACGGCGTCGCGACGGTGTCCGCCGCGTTCCTCAACGGCGCGCCGCTGACCGGCGGCGACTCGATGTTCGCGGCGCACAGCGTGGACGTGACCGGCGACCTGCTGGCCGCCAACGAGCTGGTCATCCGCTGCAGCGCGATCGCCCCCCTGCTCGCCGTGCCGCGCCGGCCGCGTGCCCGCTGGCGCCAGCAGGTCGTCGACGGCAACCTGCGCTGGCTTCGCACGATGCTGCTGGGCCGGGCACCGGGATTCGCCCCCGGACCGGCTGCGGTGGGGCCGTGGCGCCCGGTGCGACTGGAGCGCCGCAGCGGGACGGCGCTCGACCTGCTGGAGCTCCGGACGGCCCTGCGCGGCGACGACGGGGTCCTGACCGTCCGCGGCCGCAGCGACGACCTCGTGACCGTGCAGGTCAGCGGGCCGGGGGCGGCCGCGCAGGGCGCAGGCACCGGCGCGTGGGACCTCGAGTTCGTCCTCCCCGGCGTCGCCCGCTGGTGGCCGCACACACACGGCGAGCCGATCCTCCACGACGTGCGCGTCACGGACCGCGACGGTGCGGTGCTTGCCGAGCGGCGCGTCGGCTTCCGCGACCTCCGGGCCGGGCCGACGGCGGACCACGACGTCGAGCGCGACGGCCTGGCACTGCACGTCAACGACGTGGCGATCTTCGCCCGCGGGGCGGTGTGGACGCCGATCGACCCCGTCGGGATGGCGCCCACGACCGAGGAGCTGCGCGCCGCACTGGAGCAGGCGCGCGACGCCGGGCTGAACCTCGTGCGGGTCGTCGGCACGGGGGCCTACGAGTCGCCCGTTTTTCACGACCTCTGCGACGAGCTGGGCATGCTCGTCTGGCAGGACTTCATGTTCGCCAACCTCGACTACCCCATCGCCGACGAGGCCTTCCGCGCCGCGGTCGAGTCCGAGGCCCGGGCGGTCATCGACGCCGTCGCCGGCCGTCCGAGCACCGTCGTCCTGTGCGGCAACAGCGAGATCGAGCAGCAGGTCGCGATGCTCGGGCTGGACCCGGCGCTGGGCCGCGGCGAGCTGTTCGGCGAGCTCCTTCCCGCGCTGGTGTCCGCGAGCGGGATCGACGCCGTCCACATCCCCTCCGCCCCGTCCGGCGGCGCACTCCCGTTCCGCAGCGACGCGGGCGTCGCCAACTACTTCGGCGTCGGGGGCTACCGGCGCCCGATCGAGGACGCGCGCCGGGCGGACGTCCGCTTCGCGTCCGAGTGCCTGGCGATCGCGAACGTCCCCGACGACGTCACGATCGCCGGCATGGGCATCGCAGCGGGCGGCGAGCTGTTCGACGACCTGCGCTGGAAGGCGGGGGTGATGAGCGACCAGGGCACCGACTGGGACTTCGACGACGTCCGCGACCATTACCTCGGGCTGCTGTTCGGCGTCGATCCGGCCGCGCTGCGCCGCGCCGACCGCGCGCGCTACCTGGAGCTGTCGCGCGCCGTCAGCGGCGAGCTGATGGCCGAGGTGTTCGGCGAGTGGCGGCGCGCGGGATCGCCGTGCGCCGGAGGCGTCGTCCTGTGGCTGCGCGACCTCGTCGCCGGCGCGGGCTGGGGGCTGGTCGACGCCACCGGCCGGCCGAAGGCCGCGCTGCACCACCTGCGCCGGGTCCTCGCGCCCGTGGCCGTGTGGACGACGGACGAGGGCCTGGGCGGCATCGCGGTCCACGTCGCCAACGACGGCCCGGCGCCGCTCGCGGCGCGGCTGCGCGTCGCGCTGTACCGCGACGGTGAGCACCGCATCGAGGATGGGGTGATCGACCTGACCCTTCCCGCTCACGGCGCCGCGACGCACGACGCCGAAGCGATCCTCGGGCGCTTCGTCGATGCGTCGTACGCCTACCGCTTCGGTCCGCCCGCGCACGACACCGTCGTCGCGACCCTGGAGGGCGGCGACGGCGCCGTGCTGTCCCAGGCCTTCCGCTTCCCCGCGGGGCGGCCGCTGGAGCGCGTCAGCGCCGCGGACCTGGGCCTCGCCGCGACGCTGGCCCGTGACGGACGCGAGATCACGATCAGCACCGGTCGCGTGGCCTACGGCGTCCGGATCGACGCCGCCGGCCGGCTGGCCGCGGACGACTGCTGCGCGATCGAGCCCGGGCATCCCCGGACGATCGCGCTGCGCGCCGGACCTGGGGAGGCGGACGTCCGTGAGGCGACGATCACCGCGCTGAACCTGGACGGGAGCCTGACCACCGGCGTCGAAGACCACCCGCGGTGAGCCAGATCCCCCGCCCACGCCCGCTGTACTTCGATGCCGCAGGGCACCAGGTGTTCGCCGTGTTCCACGACGCGGGCGGCAGCGGCGACTCGCGCACCGGCGTCGTCATCAGCCCGCAGTTCGGCTGGGAGGCGATGTGCTCGCACCGCCCGCGACGGGCCTGGGCCGAGCGCCTCGCGGCCGCCGGGTTCCCGGTCCTGCGCATCGACCACGCCGCAAGCGGCGACAGCAGCGGCTCGCCGGACGATCCGGACCTCCTCGGCGCCTGGACCGCGGGCGTCGACGCAGCCGTCCGCTGGCTGCGCGACGGCGCAGACTGCTCGCGCGTCGCCGTCATCGGCCTCGAGCTCGGCGGCCTCGCCGCGGTCCGCGCCGTCGCATCCGGCACGCCGGCCGACGACGTGGTGCTGTGGAACGTCCCCGCGACCGGCCGGACGCTCGTCCGCGCGCTGCGGGCGTTCGGGAAGTTCGAGCACGCGCCGGCGGCGCCGCCCGAGCTGGTGCCGGATGCCGACCTTCCCCCGGGCGCGCAGATCGCGGGCGGCTACGTCATGTCCGCCGCGACCCTGGCGGATCTCGGAGCCCTCGACCTCACTGCCCCGCCCATGGCGCTGACGGCGGATCTGCGCGTCCTGCTGCTCGGGCGGGACGACCTGCCCGCCGACCCCGCGCTGCAGGCGGCGCTGCGGGACGCCGGCGCACACGTCGATGTGCTGCCCGGGCCCGGCTACTCGGCGATGACGGCCGAGCCGACCGAAGCCGTCCCGCCGCTGGAGACCGCCGACACGATCACGTCCTGGCTGCGAGCCGCGCCGCCGCGCCAGCCGTCGGCCGCACCCGGCGCGGTCCCGGTCGCGCGCGACAGCCTCGATCTGCCCGGCGCCCGCGAGACGCCGGTCGCGATCCGGCAATCCTTCGGGGACCTCTTCGGGATCCTCACCGAGCCGACCGGCGACCGCGCCGACGTGTGCGCCGTGCTGCTCAACGCCGGGGCGCTCACGCACGCGGGCCCCAACCGGATGTGGGTCGAGGCCGCCCGCCGCTGGTCCGCGCAGGGCGTCCCCTCGCTGCGCCTGGACCTGGAGGGCATCGGCGAGGCCGATGGGGACGAGACCGCCTACGCCGACGTCGGCGCCTTCTACACCGAGGTGCTGATCCCCCAGGTGATCGCCGCGCTCGACGACCTGGGCCGCCGGGGGCTGCCGCAGCGCTTCGTCCTGCTCGGCCTGTGCTCCGGGGCCTACTGGGCATTCCACTCCGCGCTGCTCGACGCGCGGATCACGGGCGTCTACCTCATCAACCCCCGGGCGCTGCTCTGGGACGACGAGGTCCGCGCGCTGCACCAGGTCCGCAAGCTCCGCAAGCTCGCGCGGCCCTCCACGTGGCGCAGGGTCCTGGACAGCCGGCAGTCCACGACGCGCCCCGCGGTCGTCGCCCGCGCGGCCGCCGACCTGGCTGTGACGCGGGCCCGGACGCTGCCGGCGCGCGTCGCCCGGCGGCCCGACCCACCCGCCGCCGGATATGACCGCTGCTTCGATGCGTTCGACGCGGTCCCGGCCCGCGCGGTGTTCCTCTTCACCGGCGACGAACCCCTGCACGACGAGCTGGTGCGCGGCGGCGAGCTGGGGCGCCTGGGTCACTGGCCGTCGATCGAGCTGCACCTCGTCGCGCAGACCGCGCAGACGCACACACTGCGCCCGCTGTGGTGCCAGCGACGGGTTCACGCGCTGCTCGACGCCGCGCTGGCCCAAGACCGGCCGGCCTGAGCGGCGGCGGTGCGGGTTTTCCGCAGCCGCGTGCGGCCGGGTGCCGATGCACCGGATTCCGCCTTAGGGCAGGTTGGAGGCATGAACTTCAAGACGGCACTGCTCGTCGCCGGCGACGTGAAGATCACCCAGAAGAACGACGGCCGGGCACGTACGTCGTCGTCGGCAAGCTCCCCGGCCACGACGCCGGTGGCATGTACGGTTCGATGAGCGTGCAGTAGCGAGGTGAGCATCATGAAGATCCTGGTCGGCATCGACGGTGAGGAGGGCGGGCGCGACGCGCTCGCCCTCGCACGTGCCCTGGGCGGCGACGGGGCCGAGCTCACGCTCGCGTACGTCGCCCCCGGCGACGGCCGGGCGACGCGCGCCGCGAACCTCGCGTTCGACGCGGCCGTCCGCGCCGACGCGGAACTCCTGCTCGACCATGAGCGCGCCGCCGCCGGCGTCGAAGCCGCGGTCCTGCTGTGCGAGGCACCGTCGGTCGGTTCCGGGCTGCGGCACCTGGCCGAGGAGGCGGGCGCGACGATCGTCGTCGTCGGCACGTCCCGCCGCAGTGCGCTCGCGCGGCTGCTGGGCGGCGACGACGCCCGCGGCACGATCCGCGAGGCCGCGCTGCCGGTCGCGGTCGCCCCACGCGGCTACGCCGCTGCGCCCGCGCCGATCCGGCGCATCGGCGTCGGCTTCGACGAGAGCGATGAGGCACTCGCGGCGCTCGAGCTCGCGCGCGCCCTGGCCGCCGGCCATGGCGCGACGATCGACGTGGTCGAGGCAGTCGAGGTCGCGACGTGGCTCGTCGATCCGGCCGTCGCCCCGGCGCTGAGCAAGGACACCGAGCAGCGCCGCCAGGCCGCCGAGGAGCGGCTGGCCGCGCTCCCCGGCGTCGAGGCCCACGCGACCACCGGACTGTCGATCCAGGAGATGCGCGCGCTCGCGACCGAGGTTGACGTCCTGCTCGTCGGATGGCGCCCGCACGGCTGGATCGAGCGGGCGATGGAGGGCAGCACCGGCGAGGCGCTGAGCCACGACCCGCGCTGCCCCGTGATCGTCGTCCCGGCTACACCCCCAGCACCGCGCTGAGCGCCAGCATGAGCGCGCCGCCGGCAGTCGCACCGACCGTGGCCGACCGCCAGGCCGCGCGGGTGAAGCACGCCGGCACGAGGTCGAACACGACCAGCGCGAGCATCGCGCCCGCGGCGAAGGCGAACGACGCGGGCAGCAGCGCGGTGATCTGATCGACCAGCACGAACGCCCCGACGGCGCCGAACGGCTGCGGCACGCTCGTCAGCACGGCGGCCCAGAACTGCTGCGGGCGCGAGTATCCGGCCGCCTGCATCGGCAGCGCCGTAGCGGTCCCTTCGGGGATGTTCTGCAGCCCGATGGCGAGGATCACGAACAGCCCCAGCCCCTCCTGCGTCGAGGCGTAGGCGGTCCCGATCGCCAGGCCCTCGGGCAGGCTGTGCACGAACAGCACGAGCACGACGAGCAGCGAGCGCCGGCTGGAATCCCCGAGGGCGTCCTCGATGCGCACGTGGGCGTCGCGGCGGCGCAGCGCCTCACGCGTGCCGAGCAGGAACACGACCCCGACGAGGAAGCTCGCCAGCACGACGCCGATGCCGCCGCCGTCGAATGCCGGGATCAGCAGGCCGCGGACGGAGGCGACGCCCATCAGCCCGGCGGCGAAGCCGGTCAGCGCGGCGCCGTAGTCCGCCGCCCGCTCCTCGAGCAGGAACACGGGGATCGCCCCGAGACCGGTCGCGAACGCGGTCGCCCAGCCGATCAGGAAGAGGATGAGGATGTCGGTCATCAGACCGCCCGCCCGACGAGCATCCGCGCCACCGTAGCGGCGGCGCGGCCGTAGGCTCGTTCCGATGGGTTCGCATCTGCTGCTCACGCTCGGCCTGGTGTTCACCGTGAATCTGATGCCGGCGTTCGGGCCGCCGACGTGGATCGTCCTGGCGTTCCTGAAGATCCGCTACGACGTGCCCTCCGTGCCGCTCGTCGTCGTCGGCGCATCGGCATCCGCCGCCGGGCGCTACACCCTGGCGCGCGGAGCCCACGCCCTCCGGCGCCACCTGCCGCAGGACCGCCGTGAGGGCCTCGAGCTGCTCGGGCGGCGCCTGGAGGCCGAGCCCGCGCTGTCGGCTGGGATGCTCGGCACGTTCCTGGTGTCGCCGCTGCCCTCGGCGCAGCTCTTCATCGCCGCAGGCCTGGCCGAGGTCCGGCTCGGCCGCCTGACGGCGGTGTTCTTCGCTGGGCGGCTGGTGACCTACAGCATCTACGTCGCCGGGACGGTGGTCGCCGTCAACCAGTTCGGCGACGTCCTGACGCACGGCCTGTATTCCCCCTACGGCATCGCGCTGCAGATCCTGATGCTGCTCGGGCTCGTCGCCCTGATCCGGGTCGACTGGCCGGCGGCGTTCGAGCGCTTCGACGCGCGGCGCCGCAGGCGCAAGGGCGATCCGCCCGCGCCCGCGGTCCCGTAGGCTCACCCGCACGATGCGGCTGCTGCCCCGTGAGCAGGATCGCCTGCTGCTCTTCCTCGCCGCCCAGCTCGCCCGCCGGCGGCGCGAGCGCGGCCTGCGGCTGAATCAGGCGGAGGCCACGGCGCTGATCGCCGACGAGGTCTGCGAGGCGGCACGCGACGGCCTGTCCTACGCCGAGGTGGAGGCCACCGGCTATCGCGTGCTCGGCGTCGCCGACGTCGCCGACGGCGTCGCAGCGCTCGTCCCGCGGATCGAAGTCGAGGCGCTGCTGACAGACGGCATGCGACTGATCGTGCTGCACGATCCGCTCGGCCGCGACGCGCCGCCCCTGCCGGTCACGCGGGAACCGGACTGGCACGCGGACGCGGCCGCGCGGCTGACGATCGTCAACGAGGGCGTGGTGCTGATCGGCCTGACCTCGCACCTGCACCTGTTCGAGGCCAACCGCGACCTGCGCTTCGACCGCGCCGCCGCCTGGGGCATGCGCCTGGCGATGCCGGCCGGGCAGAAGGCCGTGATCCCCGCCGGTGCAAGCCTCGACGTCGCGATCCGCCCGATCGGCGGGGCGCGCATCATCCGCGGCCACGGCGGCCTGGCCGACGGCCCGCTGGACGAGCCGGGCGCTCGCGAGGCGGCTGTGGCCCTGGCGCGCGAGCGGGGGTACCGCGGTGCCTGATCGCGTCGCCCTGGGTGACAGCGGCCTGGAGGTCGCGCCGGAGCGCGACGACGTCGGCGGTCCCGACGAACTGCTCGCCGGCTGGGGCGGCACGATGCGCGACGGGCTGGGCGCGCGGGCCGAGCGCGGCGGCGTTGAGATCGCCATCACCGGCGGCCTGCTGCTGGATCCGGTCCTGGGGGTGCGACGCGCGAGCATCGGCGTGCGCGACGGGCGGATCGTCGCGGTCGGCCGGGCCGGGAACCCGGACACGATGGACGGCGTCGACGTCGTGCTCGACACGCAGACGGCCGTCGTCGACGCGACGGGGATGATCGTGACGCCGGGCTGCGTGGACGCCCACGTCCACTGGCTCTCCCCGCAGGTTGCCGACGCGGCGCTTGCCGGCGGCGTCACGACGCTCGTGATCCAGGACTACGGCCCGGTCTGGAACCTCGGCACCGGCCCCCAGGCCGGCCTGCGGGCCGTCTGGTCGGCGCTGGAGGAGGTGCCGCTGAACGCGTGCCTGCTCGTTCGCGGATCCTCAGCCCGGCCCGAGCCCGTCGAGGCGACGCTGCGCGCCGGGGGCGGCGGGCTGAAGATCCACGAGGACGTCGCGGCCGGGCCCGAGCAGCTGCGCTGCGCGCTCGACCTGGCCGACGCGCACGACGTGCAGCTGGCGATCCACACCGACGGGCTCAACGAGCTGATCGACGCGTCCGGCACGCTCGCCGCGATCGGCGGGCGGACCTGCCACCTGTTCCACATCGAGGGCGTCGGCGGCGGCCACGCGCCGAACCTGCTCGACCTGGCCGGCGAACCGCACCTGCTGTGCTCGTCCACGAACCCGACGGTCCCGTTCGGCGTGAGCACCGAGGCCGAGCACCTGGCGATGGTCGCCGCCGTCCACGTGCTCGACCCGTTCGGCCGCCCGGGCGACTGGCCGATCCTGCGCGCCCGGGTGCGGGCGCAGACGATGGCGGCCGAGGGCGTGCTGCACGACCTCGGCGTCATCCCGATGCTGACCTCCGACTCGCAGGGCATGGGCCGGATCGGCGAGATCCTCCGCCGGGCGCTGCAGAACGCGGCGCTGATGAAGCGCGCCCGCGGCGCCGAGGGCACCAGCGACAACGAGCGCGTCCTGCGGCACGTCGCGAAGTGCACGATCAACCCCGCGATAACGCACGGCCTCGCCGCCGACGTCGGCTCGCTCGAGCCGGGCAAGCTCGCGGACGCCGTGCTCTGGCGCCCCGAGCTGTGCGGCGTGCGCCCCGAGCTGGTCCTGAAGTCCGGCGTCTCGGCCTGGGGCGCGGCCGGCGACGGGAACGCGACGACGATGCTCACCGAGCCGGTCCGCGTCGGCCCGCAGATCGGTGCGCTGGGCACCGCGCCGGCGGCGCTGTCGCTCGCGTTCCTCGCCGGCGCTGCGATGGACGCGGACCTTCCCACCTCCCGCCCGCGCGCCAGGGTTCATGCGTGCCGCGACCTGTCGGCGTCGGACATGGTCCGCAACACCCGCCGCGGCACCATCCGCGTCGACCCGGCGACGCTTGCCGTGACGCTCGACGGCGAGCCGGTGACGAGCGAGCCCGCGACGGAGGTGCCGTTGTCGGGCCGGTACCTGCTCGGCTGACGGAGGGTGCGGGCGCGTGTCGGTCTCCGACAGCGCCGCGGATTCGGCTGGTTGGACGGGCGCGGCTTCCGGCTTCGCGCCGGGACGCTCGGCCCGTTCGCTGCGAGTTTCTCGGACATGGACCGAGAAACTCACAACGAATTCGGTGGACCGCCGGGACTGTGACGCCGGACCCGCGCTTCACTCCGAGTTCGCGTCGTCCGTCCCGCACGGACGCGCGGGCAGACGTCCATCCCAGCCGGCCGAGACCACCGCGCAGACGGAAGCCGCGACGCGCCCGCACCCGCCGCCGCGGTCCGCTCCGAGCGGACCGGGCTACTCCGCCAGTGCCCCCGCCGCCCGTGCCACGGCCTCGATCTCGGCGCGGCGCTCGGGGCTGACCTGGCGCCACTTGTGGGCGTAGCCGAAGACCTCCTCGACCGGGCGGCCGGCGAAGTCGTCGGTGAGCAGGCGCAGCTGGTCGGGCTCGACGAGGGCCGGGTGGACATGCCCCAGCGCCCGCGACAGCGCAAGGACCTCGCCGCGCAGCGCGCGGACGTACCCGGCGACGCGGCCGGCCTTGTCGTCCGGGACCAGGCCGCGCGTGAGGCGCGGCGTCTGTGTCGCGACGCCGGTCGGGCAGTGCCCGGTGTGGCAGCGCTGGGCCTGGATGCAACCGACGGCCATCATCGCCTCGCGGCCGACGTTCACCATGTCGCAGCCGAGTGCGAGGGCGAAGATCGTCGCGTCGGGGAACCCGAGCTTCGCCGAGCCGATCCAGACCACGTCGTTCTGGATGTCGCGCCGGGCGAACGCGGTGTAGGCGCGCGCGAACGCCAGCTTGAACGGCAGCGCGACGTGGTCGGCGAACGCCAGCGGCGCGGCGCCCGTCCCCCCTTCGCCGCCGTCGATGGTAATGTGGTCCACCCCGCGGCCGGTCGTCGCCATCTGGTGCGCGAGGTCGTGCCAGAACGCGCGGTCCCCGACCGCGGACTTGATGCCCACCGGCAGACCTGTCTCCTGGGCGATCATCTCGGCGAAGTCGAGCAGGCCGTCGACGTCGTGGAACGCGGTGTGGGTCGGCGGCGAATGGCAGTCCTTCCACGGCTCGACCCCGCGGATGCGGGCGATCTCCGGCGTCATCTTCGCCGCGGGAACCAGGCCTCCGAGGCCCGGCTTGGCGCCCTGGCTGAGCTTGATCTCGATCGCCTTCACCGGGCCGCGGGCGAGCGTCTCCTTCAGGTGCTCCAGCGAGAACGCCCCCGCGGGATCGCGGCAGCCGAAGTACGCCGTGCCGATCTGGAGGGTCAGGTCCGCCCCGTGGAGGTGCTGATCGGCCAGCCCGCCCTCGCCGGTGTTGTGCAGGCAGCCGGCGATCTGCGCGCCGCGGTTCATCGCCTCCACCGCGTTCCCCGAGAGCGCGCCGAAGCTCATCCCGCTGATGTTCACGAACGATGCGGGCCGGAACGCGCCGGCGCGGCCGCGCGCGGCGCCCAGGACCTTCCCCACCGGCACCTCGAAGGTCGGCCCCGCTGCCGGGGATCCGGGCCGCGGGGCCGCAGCCGAGAATGGCGCGGGCTCGAGGATCAGGTACCCCGGGGTCCGTTCCATCTCGTTGTCCGAGCCGAACCCGAACGTGTTGATCTCCTGCTTGGCCGACGCGTACACCCAGCGGCGCTGGTTGCGGCTGAACGGGCGCTCCTCGTCGTTCGAGGTGACGATGTACTGCCGCAGTTCCGGGCCGACCGCCTCCAGGATGTACCGGAAATGCCCGACGATCGGGAAGTTCCGCAGGACCGCGTGGCGCGTCTGCGTCAGGTCGTAGATCACCACGCCGACGAGGAACGCGAGGACGGCGAGTCCGACGATGATCCACGCGCTCACGGGCCAACACTACGCGGCGCCGCGGGCGGCTTCCAGCCTTACCCTTGATGGTGATGGTCGCCGCCGCCCCGCTGCCCCCCGCCCACGCGGTCACCGCCCCGGCCCTGACGCTGCGCGGGCGCACGTCCGAGGGCGCCGCGGTCGCGCTCACGCTCCGCGGCGGCAGGGTGGTGCGCGTGCGCGTGACGCTGCGGCGCTACGTCTGCGTTCCCGAGGGGGACATCGCGCCGATCGCGGTCGACGACCCCGCTTCCGGGCGGGTCGGGGCCTCCGGCGCATTCGGCTTCACCGCCGGCCCGATCTCCGAGCGCCTGCGCGTCGACGGCCGGATCGGCCGCGACGGGCGGCGCGCGCGCGGCAGCCTGATCCTGCGTGGGACCATCGGCACGGGAGACCCGTGCAGATCGCGCCGGGTGACGTTCAGCGTCGCCTGAGGGCGAGCCGCCGCAGCAGCGCGCTGGTGACCCGCGGCATGCGCGAGCCGTCGGCCCGGTGCGACGCGGCCGCTGCGCGCCCTGCCCGGAACCGCACGCGGCGGCCGTTCAGCACGCCGCTCACGCCGCCGTCGGCGTCGAGCTT
>JBKJRO010000030.1:0-11101 GCA_046594555.1 Solirubrobacteraceae bacterium | reverse complement strand
GTGTTGAAGAGGACGTTCGTCATGAGCGACAGGAACCGGTTGCCCGCGTAGTGCCAGAACAGGTGGGCGCGCTGCGGCTCGCCGCCCCGCAGGCGCGTGCCGTAGACGACGTCGGCGGCGCCGTTGAGCAGCGGCTGCAGGAGCTTGGGGATGTCGGCCGGGTCGTACTCCAGGTCGGCGTCCTGGATCAGGACGAACTTGCCGGTCGAGGCGGCGATCGCGGTGCGCACGGCCACGCCCTTGCCCTGGTTGCGCTCGTGGCGGATCAGCCGAACGCCGGGCAGCTTCTCGCCGAGCGCGGTGACGATCTCGGCGGTTCCGTCCGCGGACCCGTCGTCGACGACGATGATCTCCGCGTCGAGCCCGAGGTCGGTGACGCGCCGCACGACGGTCTCGATCGTGGCCGCCTCGCCGTAGGCGGGGACGAGGATCGAGATCTGGGGGCCGGGCATCGGGGCGGAAGCTTAGGGCGGAGGGCTTCCCGCGGGCTTGCCTGGCACCTTTCATCCCGCGCAGGAACGCGACGTGGCGTGCCATGCGATGACCCTACCGGCGCCGTGCGTACGATCCAGGGGTGGTCGCCCGCATCGCCGTCGCCGCCGTGTGCCTGTTCGCCGTGGCGACGCTCGCCGTGTGGGACCACGACGCGCGGCGCTGCACGGGCACGGAACTCGACCTCGTCGCGCTCGGGCTGAGCGGCCGCGTTCCGGACGGCGGGCCGCAGGCCGCGGCCGGGCGACTCGACGACGCGTGCGTCGACGCGACGCCGCTCGCCAACGCTGCCGCGGCCCTCGCGGTCCGGCCCGGGCAGGCGGCGATCGCGCTGCGGCTGGGCCGTCGCGCGACCGTGCGTGAGCCGCAGACGTTCGCGGCCTGGGTCGGCCTCGGCGACGCGCTGGCGGCGAGCGGCGACGCGGTCGCCGCGGGCGCCGCCTACGGTCGCGCGCAGGCGCTCAATCCGCGCTGGGCCGGGCGGCTCGTCGCGCCGGCCGCCGCTCCTTGAACCGCAGGGCCGGGCGCTCGACGACGTAGTAGCTCGCCGCCCCGAACGCGATCGAAACCGGGACGAGGACCGCGAGCGTGCCGAAGAACGGGTGTGACCAGCCGATCGTGTGCGGCCGGATCCACTCGACCAGCACGGGGTCGTGCCAGAGGAAGATCCCGTACGAGATCAGCCCGAGCCACGCGGCGACCGGATGCCCGAGCAGGCCGCGCACCAGGCCGCGGCGCTCGCCGGTGAACACCGCCGGCAGGGCGACCAGCACGCCGATCAGCCCGAACAGCACCTCCTGGGCCAGCCACTGCGGGCCGGTGTAGACCGGGATGAAGCCGTTCTGGATGCCGAGCCGCGTGGCCACCACGAAGAACAGGACCGCTGCCAGCGCCCACGGGAGCCACGGCCGGTCGATCACGATGCGCGCGGGCGCCCAGGAGCGCTCGCGGCCCTGCCACACGACGGACGCGAGCGCCAGCGCCATGCCCCCGGCGAACCAGTCTGCCGTGCCGAGCAGCGTCGTGTGCACCGCCGCCTGCCCGCCCGCGGCGTGGAAGGCGAGCATCCGCACCGCGAGTGCGCCGGCGTAGACCAGCGCCAGCCCGGCGGCCTCGATGCGGATCATCGCCGCCCGCGGGCGCCCGCGCTCCAGCCGCGCCAGCGCCAGCGCGAAGAACGGCAGCGCGACGTAGAAGGCGACCTCGATCGACAGCGACCACGCCGGCCCGATGCCCCCGAGGACCCAGTTCAGGCGGTAGCCCTGGAGCAGGAACGCGTAGACCCACACGTGGCCGTTGAACGACAGGTCCGCAGCGACTCCCAGGACCACGAGCGCGACCCAGTACGCGGGGAGGATGCGCAGCACGCGACGGCGCGCGTAATCGCGCATGCGCGGGGCGGGCGGGCCACCGAACCGGGCCGCCAGGTAGGGGCGGTAGAGCAGGAATCCGGAGATGACGAAGAACAGCGTCACCCCGACGTTCAGCCGTGCGACGTAGCCGCCGAACGGATGCGACAGCGTGTAGAACGTCGCGCCGCCGGCGTGGAAGGCGACGATCGACAGCGCGGCGATCGCGCGCAGCCCGTCCACCAGCGGGAACCGCGGGTTGCCGGGTGGCGGCCGGAGCGCGTCGGGCGTGTGGTCGCTCACCGCGGCGCGCGGTCCTTGTGGCGCAGGATCGGCCGCTCGACCAGGTGGTAGCTCGCGACCGCGAACGCCACGGTCAGCAGCGTCGTTGCGATGACCTGCATCGGGAACGCCAGGCCCGGCAGCGGGTTCCACCACTGGTGCGTGCGCAGGTGGACGGTGAGCGGCACCTGGTAGAGGAAGATCGCGTACGAGATCAGCCCGAGCCACATCGCCAGCGGGTGGGCGAGCAGGCGCCGCGGCCAGCCGCCGCCGGCGACGCCGAACACCGCGGGCAGGACGAGCAGCAGCGCGACGAGGGCGTAGCCGACGTGCCGGGCCTGGTAGCCGACGTCGGTGTAGATCGCGAAGAACCCGCGCGGCAGGTCGAACTGTGTGGCGACGATGACGTAGACCACACCCGCCGCCGCCCACGACAGCCAGGGGCGGCGCGTGATCGCGCGGATCAGCGGCGCGTCCTGCTCGCAGTCCCGCCAGGCGACGCTCAGCACGGCCAGCGCCATCCCGATCGCGAACCAGTCGAAGTACGTCGCGAGCGTCGTGGAGACGACGTGGATCCCGCCCTGCGCCTTGACCACGCTGCGCAGCACCGCGGCGGCGAGCGCCAGCAGCGCGAGCACGCCGAGTTCGATCCGCATCGTGCGCTCTCGGCCGGCGACGAGCCGGGCGATGCCCGCTGCCAGCAGCGGCAGCACGAGATAGAAGCTCATCTCGATGCACAGCGACCACGCCGGGCCGATGCCCTGCGTCGCGGAATCGATCCAGTAGATCTGGGTGAACGTGAAGTACCTCCAGGTGTGCTCGGAGAACCCGGGCAGGCCGGGCCAGATGCTCAGCACGATCAGCGCGGCCCAGTAGGCGGGCACGATGCGGAGCAGACGCCGGCGGTAGAAGACCCGCCAGCGCACGACCGGGGTGCCGAGCTCCCGTGCCGACACGAACGGGCGGTACAGCAGGAAGCCCGACAGGAGGAAGAAGATCGTGACGCCGACGTCCAGGCGCGCGGTCAGCACGCCGAGGCGGTTCTCGGCGTTGAACGCGGTGACGCCGGCCGCGTGCCCGACGAGCACGCTCATCACGGCGACGGCGCGCAGCCCGTCGAACAGCGGGAAGCGCGGGTTCCCGGGCGGCGGCGCCAGTGCGGGTTCCGGCTGCATGGCGACGGCCGTCACGGGGGCGAGAGCATACGCTTGGGCCATGGGGAGGACGTTCGGCCGCGCGCTCGGACTGGTGGCGCTCGCCGGTCTGGCGCTGCGCTGGGCATACGCGTTCTGGAACCGCCACTTCCTCGTCCAGGGCGACGCGATGACGTTCCACGCCGTCGCCCAGCACCTGGCCGACGGCGCCGGGTTCATCCAGCCGTTCACGGTGCCGGTCCTGCCGACGGCCGAGCACCCCCCGCTGTGGGAGCTGGTGCTGGCGGGCGCCGACCTCGCCGGCGTCAACGGGTACCTCAGTCATCGCCTGATCGCCGGGTTGCTCGGGACGGTGACGGTCGTGCTCGTCGGCCTGATCGGGCGGCGCGTGGCCGGCGACCGGGCGGGACTGATCGCCGCCGGCATCGCGGCCGTCTCGCCGATGCTCATCACCGCCGACGGATCGCTGATGAGTGAATCGCTGTACGGCGCCCTCGTCGCCGCGACCCTGCTCGCCGCGCTGGCGCTGCGCCAGTCGCCGTCGGTCCGCCTCGCGGCGCTGCTCGGCGCGCTGGCGGCGCTGGCCGGGCTGACGCGCGGCGAAGGACTCGGACTCGTCGTGCTGCTCGGGCTCCCGCTCGCCTGCGCGGGCGGCACGGACCGGCGGCGGCGCGTGGCGCTGGCCGTCGCGAGCTTCGGGACGTTCGCCCTGCTGCTCGCCCCCTGGACGATGCGCAACCTGACGACGTTCGCGGACCCGTTCGTCGTCTCCACGAACGCGAACTCGGTCTGGCAGGGCGCGAACTGCCCGGAGACGTACGGCGGCAGCCTGATCGGGTCGTGGAGCTTTCGCTGTTACCTCCCCAAGCGCGCGGGGGAGGACGAGTCGCAGTACGTCGCCCGCAACCGCGAGTCGGGGCTGCGCTACCTGCGCGAGCACCGCGGGCGGCTGCCGCTGGTGATGGTCCACCGGCTCGGTCGGGGCCTCGACGTGCTGCACGTCGACCAGGCGCTGTACCTCAACGCCGCGGAGGGCCGCCCGGCCGGGCCGATGCGCTGGGCGATCCGCTGGTCGTGGCTGATCATGGCGCTCGCGATCGCCGGCGCCGTGATCCTGCGCCGGCGCGGCGGAACCGGGCTGTGGGTGCTGCTGACGCCGGTCTGGCTGGTGCTGGCGATCACCGTCGTGACCTACGGCGACACGCGCTTCCGCCAGGGCGCCGAGCCGTCGCTGGCGGTGCTGGCCGCGATCAGCGCGGAGTGGCTGGCGCTGCGCCTGAGGGCGCGGCGAGCAGCAGCGCCGCCAGAGCCAGCGCCGGCAGCGTGACCGCCGGCATCTGCCACAGCCAGTCCAGCCCGGCGTGCACGGTCCATACCAGCAGCGCGGCGGCGGGCCCCGCCGCCAGCGCGGCGTCGCGCCGCAGCGCGCCGTGTGCCGCGGCGAGGACCGCTGCGGCCAGTGCGAGCAGCAGCGCGAGCCCGGCGATCCCGAGTTCCGCGAGCGTCTCCAGCCACAGCGAATGCGCGTTGCGGACGCGCTCGCCGATCGGCCGCGCACGCAGCCAGACGGTGCCGAACGAGCCGGCGCCTGCACCCTTCAGCGGGTGGTCGGCCGCGGTGTCGACCGCGACCTTCCAGTAGCGGTAGCGGGTGCTGCCGGCGTCCGTCAGCCGGGAGTTGGTCGCACCGAACGCGGCCTGCCGATCGGCTCCGCCGCGCTCACCGGCCAGCGCCGCGGCATAGGGGGCGGCGGCGAGCGCCACGGCGAGCGTCACGATCGCCGCGCGTGGACCGCCGCTGAGGCCGAGTCGTCCGGCGCGCGTCGCGCCCGCGGCCTCCGCGCGGCAGCTCCACGCCTGCAGCGCCGCGGCGCCCGCGGCGGCGCCGAGCAGCAGGAGGAGCACAGCCGCGCCCTCGGCCGCGCGGTGCGCCGGCGCCAGCGCGCGGACGGCGTCGAACGGCGCCGCGGCGAGCGCGGCGATCGCTGCCGCCTCGAGCGCGATCGCGGCGCCGCGCAGCTGCTCCCACGTCGGCGCCAGCAGCAGCAGGACGACGAGGCCGCAGCCGAACGCCGCCAGCGCCCCGCGGGAGAACGTCAGATACAGCCCCATGCCCAGCGGCGCGGCGGCGGCCGCGGCCGCCAGGCGCAGCGGCCGCTCGCGCGTCTCGTCGCCCGCGATGCGCGCGCACAGCACCAGGCCCAGCGCTGCCAGCGTCCCCATCGCATTCCAGTACGTGAGCGGCTGGTCCAGGCGCCCGCCGGCGCGCGGCGCGTGGGCCAGGTGGACGACGCCCGGCAGCAGGCGCCCGGCCAGCCCGTAGGCGACGACGAGCAGCGCGCCGGTCGCGATCGCGGGCTCGACCCAGCGGGCGGCGGCGCGCTCGCGCCAGGCGAGCGTTCCCGCGGCGAGGGCGGGGAGGTAGAGCAGCGCCAGCTCCAGCGCGTCGCGTGCCGGGCCGCCGGCGGGCGCCCAGCCCGCGGCGAGCGCCGTCCAGCCTGTCAGCGCCGCCAGGGCGAGCAGCGCGGCCCGCGCGGGGCGCCCCGGCGGCACCAGCGGCCGGGGGATGGCGAGCGCCGCGGCGCCGAGCAGGAGCCAGGCGCAGATCGCCGCGATCACGCGGGCGTGGGGGAAGAACCCGCCGGAGGCGAAGGCCAGGGCCACCGGACCGGCGAGCAGCCCGCAGCGGACGGCGGTCAGCATCGCGGCGCAGCGTATCCGCGTGCGCTCGCCGCGGGTACGCTCCGGCGCCGGTGCGCGCCCGCCGCGACAGCCTCATCCCGCTCGCGCTGGCGATCGGCTGCTACGTCCTCGCGCTCGCCCAGCGTCCGGGGCTGACGGTCGCCGACACGAAGGTCGACCTGCAGGTCGATCCTGGCTCGTTCCTCGGCCACGTGCTGGGCGCCTGGACGCCGTCGACGTCGCTCGGCCACATCTGGGCCGGCCAGTACGGCGGGTACCTGTGGCCGATGGGGCCGTTCTTCGCGCTCGGGGAGAAGCTCGGGCTGGAGCCGTGGGTCGTCGGGCGCCTGTGGCTCGGCACGCTGCTCGCGCTGAGCGCCTGGGGGATGGTGCGACTGCTGGACGCGTTCCTCGGCCGCCCGCGCGGGGTCGCGCACGCGGTCGCGGCGCTCACCTACGTCCTCAACCCGTACGTCGTCACATACGCCGGGCGGACGAGCATCACGCTGCTGGCGTATGCAGCGCTGCCGTGGCTGCTGCTGTGCGTCCACCGCGGCCTGCGGGACCCGCGGGGCTGGTGGTGGCCGGCCGCCTTCGCGCTCGTCGTGACCTCGATCGGCGGCGGCGTGAACGTCGCGGTCACCGCGTGGGTGCTGCTCGGGCCGGTGCTGCTCGTCGTCTACGAGCTGCTGCTCGGCGACGTGCGCCCGCGTGATGCCTGGAGCCTGGCCTGGCGGACGGCGGCGATCGGGCTGGCGACGTCGCTGTGGTGGCTCGCGGCGGTGATGGTCCACGCGCACTACGGCGTCGACTTCCTGCCGTTCACCGAGCAGCCGGGGACGATCTGGTCCACGACGAGTATCAGCGAATCGCTGCGCGGCCTGGGGTTCTGGACGAGCTACATCGGCATCGGCTACACGGGCCTGCAGCGCCCGTTCCAGGCCGACGCGGCCGCGTACCTGAAGCTCGTGCCGGTGATCGTCGCGAGCTTCGCGGTGCCGGGGCTGAGCCTGCTCGGGTTCGCGTGGACGCGGCGCGTGCGCCATGCCGGGTTCTTCCTGCTGCTCGTGCTCGCCGGGGTGCTCGTGATGGCCGTCGGCTTCCCCGAGGGGACGCCGCTGCGCCATGCGGCGACGTTCACGTACAACAACGTGCAGCCCGTCCAGTTCCTGCGCACGACCTACAAGGCCGGGTCGCTGGTGCAGCTCGGGATCGCCGGGCTGGCGGGCCTGGCGGCCGCGGCGGCGTGGGCCGCGCTGCGGTCGGCGCCGCGACGGGCGCTCGGGGCCGCGGCGGTGCTCGGGCTGCTGGCGCTCGCCGCCTGGCCGTTCGCGCGCGGCGTCGGCGTCGATCGCCAGCTCGGGTTCGACCACATCCCCGCGGCATGGACCGGCGTCGCACGCGACCTCGATCGCACGCTGCCCCGCAACGCTCGGGCGATGGTGCTGCCGGGCTCGCTGTTCGGCGCCTACGACTGGGGCGGCACGTACGACCCGATCCTGCCCGCGCTGACCGACCGCCCGGTGGCTGTGCGGGTGCTCGTGCCGTTCAGCGACCTGCGCGCGTACGACCTGCAGCGCACCACGGATGCGCTGGTCGGTCAGCGTCGGGCCGTGCCGGGGCAGCTGCGCGCGATGCTCGACCTGCAGGGCGTCGGGGCGGTCGTCGCGGGCGCCGACGACGACCGCTCGCGCGGCGGCGGGCCATCGCAGGCCGACACGGCGGGCGTGCTGGCCGACGCCGGGCTGCGGGGCGCGTCGGCGGCGTTCGGCGCGGTCCGCTCCGTCGCCCCGGGTGAAGGATCGCTCGCCGCACGCCGCCGGCTGCCGCAGGTCCGCGCATACGCGCTGCCGACGCGGGGCATCGTGCGCGTCCTGCCGCGCGGGCCGCAGACGATCGTCGACGGGTCGGCGCAGGGCATCGCCGGGCTGGCGGCTTTCGGGGCGCTCCCGCGCGACCGGATCGTCCGGCAGGCGGGCGACCTGACGGCGCGCGAGCTGCGAGCCGCCGGCGTGCGCGGCGCCGACGTCGTGATCTCCGACTCCGACCGGCGCCGTGTGTTCGTCGCGGCGCGCGGCCGCGGCACGAGCGGCTGGACGTTCGGCCCGCGCGACGCGTTCTCGCAGGACGCGACGCAGCTCAACGCCTTCCCGGATCGCGGCGGCGATGCACAGACGGTCGCGCTGCTCGGCGGCGGCGTGCGCTCGGTGACGGCGCCGTTCTCACCGGGGTTCGCGCAGTTCCCCGAGCGCCGCCCGTTCGCGGCGCTCGACGGCGATCCCTCGACGGCCTGGCTCGCCGACCGCGCACTGGCGGTGTCGCGCCGCGAGCTGACCGTCGTGCTCGACCGGCGCCGGGACGTGCCGTACATCGACCTGCTGCCGTTCGCCGACGGCCGCGGCGTGCCCGACCGCGTGTCGGTGAACGGCCACTCGTTCGCGGTGCGTCAGGGCTGGAACCACCTGCCCGTCCGGCTGGGGGACGTCGACCGCGTCGTGGTCAACATCGACCACGTCCGGCTGCCGGAGCTGGGCAAGGGCGGCGCGGGCGGCATCCGCGAGCTGCGCATCCCCGGCGTCCATGCGACCGAGGCGCTGCGGCCGCCGGTGCTGGCCGAGCGCGCGCTGCGCGGCGCCGACCTGGCGCGGACGGACCTGACCTACCTGCTGGACCGCACGACCGGCGACGACCCGTCGCGGCCGCGCGTGGTCACCGGCGATCGTCAGCGCGGGCTGGTGCGCGACCAGCAGGACGGCGAGCTGGGGTGGCGCCGGGTGATCGAGCCGCCGGTCGCGCGCCGCTGGCGGGCCGAGGCGCTCGTGCGGATCGCCCCCGCGACGCCCGACCACGTGATCGACCGGCTCGCCGGGCCCGCGGCGTTCGTGGTCGACGGGTCCTCGCGGTTCGAGGGCCGCCCTCGCAACCGCTCCTCGTCCGCCTTCGACGGGGATCCCGGCCGCGCCTGGATCGCGGGGTGGACGCACGGCACGGGCGCCTGGCTGCGCTGGACGCTGGCGCGGCCGGTGGCGGTCCGGCGGCTGCGGCTGGATCCCGTGCGCGTGCGCGTGCGGCGCCCGACGCGGGTGCGGCTCGACGTGGACGACCGGCTGGGCACGCCGGTCGGGGTGCAGGCAGACGGGGCGGTCGTGCTCCCGCGCCCGGTGCGAGGGCGGCGGTTCACGCTGCACGTTCTCGATGCCCGGTTCCCTGCCGGGACGCCGGGACTGGAGCGCCGCCGGCGGGCCGTCGGGATCGGCGAGGTCCGCGCGCCCGGCATCCCGTACGTGATCGACGACCGCGTCGCCGGCCCGCGGCGGTTTGCGTCCACCTGCAAGGGCGGACCGTCGCTGCGCGCCGGAGCGGCCACCGTCCACCTGCGCGTGCGCCTGACCCTGCTCGCTCGCTTCGACGCCGGGCTGCCGGTGCGCGCCGTCTCGTGCGACCGCCCCGTCCCGCTCCCTGCCCGGCGCATCACCGTCGCCGCACCTGTCGGCCCGTGGCTGCTCGATCACGTCCGGCTCACATCCCCGGCGCCGCGCGGACTGCCGCCCGCGACCGGGTCCGGCGCCGTGGTCGATCCCGGCACGCCCGGACGCTCGACCTGGAAGGACGTCCGGCTGCGCACCCGGGGGGCGACCTGGCTCGTCCTGGGCACGGGCTTCAGCGACGGGTGGCGGGCGACGTGCGACGGACGTGACCTCGGTACGCCCAAGCCGGTGCAGGGGTACGCCAACGGCTGGGCGCTCACGGGCTCCTGCACGACCGCGTCGTTCCGCTACGCGCCGAGCCGCGTCGTCCTGATCGCCGCGATCGCCTCGCTCGCGGCGTGCCTGCTGGCGCTGGCGTTCCTAGTGGTCCGCCGTCGCCGCGGCGGGTTGCCGCCGGCGCCCGATGCGCTGGACGAGGCGCCCGTCGCTCCGTGGCCGATCGGCCGCGCACTCGCCGCGGGCCTCGCCGCAGCGGCCGTCCTCGGCGTCCTGTTCGCGCTGCGGGCAGGCGTCGTGCTCGGACCGGTCGTCGCGCTGATCCTGTGGCGCGGGATCGGCGCCCGGGCACTCGCGCTCGCCGGCGGCGCGCTCGTCGTCCTCGCCGTCCCGCTCGCGTCGATCCTCGCCGCGCCGCTGCCCGATACGGGGTTCCAGACGAGCTACGCCGTCGACCGCATCGCCGCGCACTGGATCGCGCTGCTCGCCGTGGTGCTGCTCGGCGCGGCGCTGGCGCGAGCGCTGTGGCGCGCGCGGGCGTAGGGACGCGGGCCCAGGCGTAGGGACGCTCGCCCAGGCGAGTGGGGCTTCTCTGGGACCCTCATACACCGCCGAGGGGGGACTGTGCGCGGTCGCGCGAGCGGTCTGGCTGGAGCTTCCGGCGAAGGACCGCGTCCGCGCGGAGCCAGCGCGTCCTTGCCTACGCGCTCGGTCTGACTGCGGCGATGCACCCCACCGAGATCAGCAGACCGAGCGGCAACGGCACCTGCATCGTCATCCGGGTCGGCGGGGCTGACGGGAAGACCTCGGCGAACACCTCGTTGAGTTCCGCAAACGCCGCGACGTCAGCGACGAGCACGGTGATGCTGGCAACGAGGTCTGGGCTGCTTCCCCCTTGTCGAAGCACGGCCTCAAGGTTGCGGAATGCCTGGCGCGCCTGCTCGCCAAACGTCGGACCGATCGGCTGCGCCGTCTCGGGATCCACTCCTGGCTGACCGGAGACGAACAGCAGATCGGCGACCCGCACACCTGGCGAGTACGGACCGATCGGCCTCGGCACACCGGCGCCACTGATCACATCGCGCTGCGGTCCCACAACGACCTCCTCGGATCGGAAGGCCCGACCGTACCGAGACTCGACCGTGCTGTCGGTCCGAACGAAAAGCACGGGTCCGGCTCTGGCTACAATCCCGCACGCTGGCCCACACGAGCGGGGCCTCTCCGCAAGTGTCCCATCCTGTACCCGCATTCCGGGGTCTAAACGGGACACTTCGGCCGCGCTGGCGCTGGCGACATTCCCGAACGCTGGCCCACGCCACGACTACAACAACGCATTCGAGATGACCGACGCGATGGCCGGCGTCGTCGCCCTGATCAACCCGACGTAAGACGCGCTGAGAGAGCCCCGATCGGGTTGGTCCTCCGGACCCCCGCGCCAC
>JBKJRO010000121.1:0-14335 GCA_046594555.1 Solirubrobacteraceae bacterium | reverse complement strand
CCGCCGCCCCGGAGCGGCTGATCATCGAGGACGACTACGACGCCGAGTTCCGTTACGACCGCCGGCCGGTCGGGGCGCTGCAGGCACTCGATCCCGATCGCGTCGCCTACATCGGCTCGGTCAGCAAGTCGCTGGCGCCCGGCCTGCGGCTGGGCTGGGTCGTCGCCCGCGAGCCGCTGCGCGGCGCCCTGGCGCGTGAGAAGTCGCTCGACGACGGCGGCTCACCGGCGCTGGACCAGCTCGCGCTCGCCCGGCTGCTGGACCGCGCGGACTATGACCGGCACATCCGCCTGGCCCGTCGCCGCTACCGCGAACGGCGCGACGCGCTGGCCGCCGCGCTCGCCGTCGAGCTGCCCGATGCGGCGCTCGAGGGGCTCGCGGCGGGCCTGCACGTCATCGTGCGGCTGCCGGCGCCGGTTCCGGCCGGCGCGCTGTCGGCGGCGGCGGCGGAGCGCGGCGTCGGCGTCTACCCGCTGGCCGCGCCGGAGGCCGACGCCGACGCGCTGATCATGGGGTACGCCGGGCTGGCCGAGCCGGCGATCGCGGAGGGCGTCCGGCGGCTCGCGGAGGCGCTCGCGAGCCTGCAGGATCGCCCGGCCTGAGGGCGGCGCGGAACCCGGTCGCGGGCACTTTGCTTTACTGGATCGTCCGTCATGCCCAAGATGAAGACTCATTCCGGCGCAAAGAAGCGCTTCAAGGTGACCGCCAACGGCAAGGTCCGTGGCCGTCACGCCTTCTCGAGCCACATCCTCGAGAAGAAGACCCCGAAGCGTAAGCGCGGCTTCCGCAAGGCCGCCGTGATCTCCGATCACGACGCGCCCCGCATCAAGAAGATGCTGGGGGTGGGCAAGTGACGCGCGTCAAGCGGTCCGTCCACGCCAAGAAGAAGCGGCGGGCGACACTCGAGCGCACGAAGGGCTTCCGCGGCGACGCGAACTCGCACTACAAGGCCGCCAAGGAGGCGCTGCTCAAGGCCGACTCGTACGCCTACCGCGACCGCCGCAACCGCAAGCGCGACTTCCGCCGCCTGTGGATCACGCGCATCAACGCCGCGGCGCGCCTCAACGGCATGACGTACGGCACGTTCATGCACGGCCTCAAGCTGGCCGAGGTGGAGCTCGACCGCAAGGTGCTCGCCGACATCGCCGTGCGCGATCCCGAGACCTTCACCCGATTCGTGGCCGTCGCCCGTGAGGCGTCGGCTGCTGCTGCCTGACCGCATCAGCCGATAGCACCAGACCGGGCGCCGTTTCCGCAAGGACGGCGCCCTTCGTCGTTTCAGGACCCATGATCATCACCAGTCACACCAACGCCAAGCTCAAGGACATCCGCCGGCTGTCGCGCAAGCGCGGGCGCGACGCGGCCGGGCGCTTCGTCGCGGAGGGCGAGGATCTGCTGGCCGCCGCACACGCCGCGGGCTGGCCGCCGGTGGACCTGTTCTGCGCCGCCGGCACCGGTCTGGAGGGCATCGAGGTCGAGCCCGAGCTGCTGGACCGCGTCTCCGGCCTGGGCTCGGGCACCCGGGCGCTGGGCATCTTCGAGGAGCGCTGGGCGACGCCGAGCGGTCCGCTCTGCGTTGCGCTGTTCGGCGTCGGCGATCCGGGCAACGTCGGCGCGATCCTGCGCTCGTCCGCCGCGTTCGGGGCCGCGTGCGTGGCACTCGGACCGGGCTGCGCGGACCCGTTCGGGCCCAAGGCCGTGCGGGCGAGCATGGGCGCGATCTTCGCGCTGCCGGTCGCCCGGATCACGTCCCCCGCCGAGCTGCCCGGCACGAAGGTCGCGCTCGCGGCCCGCGCGGGCGAGCCGCTCGCCGGCCGGATCGACGGCGACGTGACGCTGCTCGTCGGCGCCGAGCGGGAAGGGCTTTCCGCCGCTGTCCTCGAACAGGCGGACGTGGTGTCGCACATCCCGATCCAGACCGAATCGCTCAACGCCGCGATGGCGGCGACGGTCGCGCTGTACGAGCTGACAAGGACTGCACCGACCCCGTGATCGACCGCATCGAACAGATCCAGGCCGACGGCGCCACCGCGATCGGCGCCGCGACGAGCACCGCGTCACTCGAGGAGCTGCGCGTGCGGTTCCTGGGTCGCAAGGCCGAGCTGCCCAACCTGCTGCGCGGCGTCGCCGAGCTGGAGCCCGCCGAGCGCGGCCGCGTCGGTAAGGCCGCGAACATCGCGCGCCAGGCGCTCGAGGGCCTGATCACCGAGCGCGGCGCCGAGCTGGAGGCCGCCGAGCTGCGCGAGCGGATCGCCACCGACCGCGTCGACGTGACGCTGCCCGGCACGCCCGCCGAGCCCGTCGGCAGCCTGCACCTGCTCACGGCCACGCGCAGGGAGATCGAGGACGTCTTCCTCGGGCTGGGCTTCACGATCGCCGAGGGGCCCGAGGTCGAGCTGGTCCACTACAACTTCGACGCGCTGAACCACGACGCCGCGCACCCCGCCCGGGGGATGTCCGACACGTTCTACGTCGAGGGCGGCGGCGCGGGTCCCGACGCGGTCGTCCTGCGCACGCACACCTCGCCGGTGCAGGTCCGCGCGATGGAGCTGCAGCCGCCGCCGATCGCGATCATCGTCCCGGGCCGCGTGTACCGCCGCGACAGCGACGCGACGCACACGCCGCAGTTCCACCAGATCGAGGGCCTTGCGGTGGACGAGGACATCACGCTCGCCGACCTGAAGGGCACGCTGCTGGCGTTCGCCCGCGCGATCTTCGGCGAGCAGCGCGAGGTCCGCCTGCGCCCGCACTTCTTCCCGTTCACCGAGCCGAGCGTCGAGGTCGACGTGTCGTGCTTCCAGTGCTCGGGGACGGGGATTTTGGATGCGACGCACTCGAACGCGAGCGAGTCGCAGACGTCACCACGCCGCTGCAACCTCTGCAAGGGCACCGGCTGGCTGGAGATCCTCGGGTCGGGGATGGTGGACCCGAACGTCTTCGGCTACGTGCGCGACCACGGCTACGACCCGGAGCGTCACCAGGGCTTCGCCTTCGGCATGGGCGTCGAGCGGATCGCGATGCTCAAGCACGGCGTGCCCGACCTGCGCCTGTTCTACGACAACGACCTGCGCTTCCTGCGCCAGTTCGGGTGATCGACCGATGAAGCTGCCGCTGACCTGGCTCCACGACCACACGACGCCGGACGTCGGCGTGCGCGAGCTCGCCACGCGGCTGGCGATGACCGGCACCGAGGTGGACCGCATCGAGCATCACGGCCCCGCCGGCGGGATCGAGCACTTCGTCGTCGGGCACGTGCTGAGCGCGGAGCAGCATCCCGACGCCGACCGGCTGCGCGTCTGCACGGTGGACGTCGGCGAGGCCGAGCCGTCGCAGATCGTCTGCGGTGCGCCGAACGTCGCCGCCGGCCAGACGGTCGCCGTCGCGCGCCCCGGGTCGGTGATGCCCGACGGCACGAAGCTCAAGGCCGCCAACCTGCGCGGCGTCGTCTCGAACGGGATGATCTGCGCCGAGGACGAGCTCGGCATCGGCGGCGACCACGCCGGCATCATGGTCCTGTCCGACGGCCCGGCCCCCGGGACGCCGCTGAGCGAGGTCCTCGACCTGGCGACGGACGTGCTGGACCTGGAGATCACGCCGAACCGGCCCGACTGCCTGGGCGTCTACGGCGTCGCCCGCGAAGTGCACGCGGTGCTCGGCTCGCCGCTCTGCGAGCCGCCGTGGGCCGATGATCCGGGCGCCGGCGACCTGGCCACCGCGCCCGGCGGCATCGAGGTCGTCGTCGAGGATCACGAGCTGTGCCCGCGGTTCACCGCGCGCGTCTTCGAGCACGTGACGATCGGCCCGTCGCCGGCGTGGCTGAAGGCGCGCCTGGCCGCCGCCGGTCAGCGGCCGATCAGCAACGTCGTGGACATCACGAACTACGTGATGCTGCTCAGCGGCCACCCGCTGCACGCGTTCGACCTGGACCGCATCGCCGGCGGCCGGCTCGTCGTGCGCGCGGCGACGGCCGGGGAGACGCTGACGACGCTCGACGGGCAGGACCGCCCGCTCGACGCGGACATGACCGTCATCTGCGACGCGGACGGGCCGACCTCGCTCGCCGGCGTCATGGGTGGCCTGCGGTCCGAGGTCGAGGACGGCACGACGCGCGTCCTGCTCGAGGTCGCGACCTGGAACGGCCCGCAGATCAACCGCACGTCGTCACGCCTGGACCTGCGCAGCGAGGCGTCCTCGCGCTTCGAGAAGAGCCTGCCGCCGGAGGGCTGCCTGGAGGCGCTCGCCGTCGCGACGCGCCTGATGCTGGAGCTGACCGGTGCGACGCTCGTCCCCGGGACGGTCGACGTCGGCTCGCCCGGAGCAGACCCGCAGGTGATCCGCCTGCGCGATGCCCGGGTGTCCGGGCTGCTCGGCGCGCCGGTCGCGCGTGAGCGCTCGGCGGAGATCCTGACGGCGCTCGGCTTCACGGTGAGCGGCGCCGACGACGGGCTCGACGTCGCGGTGCCGCACTGGCGCCGGGCCGACGTGACCCGCGAGGCGGACCTGATCGAGGAGGTCGCCCGCATCGACGGCGTCGACAAGCTGCCGGCGACGATCCAGCGCAACCGGACCGGCCTGCCCGGGCGGCTCACGCACGAGCAGCGCCTGCGCCGCCGGGCCGAGGACGTGCTCGTCGGCCGCGGCCTGCGCGAGGTCGTCGGCTGGTCGTTCACCGACACCGGCCTGCCGGACAAGCTGCTGGCGGGCCCGGACGACAAGCTGCGCAGCCTCGTCCACCTGCAGAACCCGATGTCGGCCGAGCAGTCCGTGTTGCGGCCGACGATCTTCGGCTCGCTGCTGGACATCGCCGCCTACAACCGCTCGCGCGGGCACCACGACCTGGCGCTGTTCGAGTCCGGCGCCGTGTACGCGGACGGCGACGGCCCGCTCGCCGACGAGCACCACGCCCTTGGCGCGCTCGTCACCGGCGCCGCACGGCCGGCCACGTGGGGCGACGGCGAGCCCGGGCCGGCCGGCTTCTTCACGGCGCGCTCGCTCGTCGAGGCGGTCCTGTCGACCCTGCGGGTGGACTGGCGCGCCGAGCCGGTCGAGCGCTCCTACCTGCATCCGGGCAAGGCCGCGGCGATCCGCAGCGGCGAGGACACGCTCGGCGTGTTCGGCGAGGTCCACCCGGCCGTCGCCGCCGCGTGGGGCTTCGACGAGCCGCTCGCCGCGCTGGCGATCGACCTGGGCAGGGCGATCGACCGCGCCGCGGGCGTGACGCACTACGCCGACATGACGACCTTCCCCGAGCTGCGTCAGGACCTGGCGGTCATCGTCGCCGACGACGTGCCGGCCGATCGCGTCCTGTCCGTCGCGCGGGCCGCGGGCGGCGAGCTGGTCGCCGGAGCGCGCGTCTTCGACGTCTATCGCGGCGACCAGGTCGGCGACGGGCGCGTGTCGCTCGCGCTGCACCTGGAGTTCCGCGCCTTCGACCGCACGCTGACCGACGAGGACATCGCGCCGGTGCGCGAGCGGATCGTCGCCGCGCTGCGGGACGAGCTGGGCGGTGAGCTGCGTGGCTGACTCCGCCAACCCGCGGGTCCTGGTCGCCGGTGCCTCCGGGTACGCCGGCGCGCTCGCCGCGCGGCTGATCGACGCGCACCCGTCGTTCGAGCTCGCGGCGATCACCTCGCGCTCCGACGCGGGGACGCGGCTCGACGAGTTGTACCCGCATCACCGGGTGGCCTTCGAGCTGCAGGAGCTGGACCTCGACGCCCACGGGCAGGTCGACGCCGCGATCGTCGCCTACCCGCACGGCGCGGCCGCGCCCGTCGTCCGCGAGCTGCGCGGCCGCGGCGTGAAGGTCGTGGACCTGTCGGCGGACTTCCGCCTGCGCGACCTGGCGACCTACGAGCAGTGGTACGTCGAGCATCCCGCACCGGAGCTCGTCGGCGAGGCCGTCTATGGCCTGACCGAGCTGTACCGCGAGCAGATCGCCGGTGCGTCGCTGGTGGCCAATCCCGGCTGCTTCCCGACGGCCGCGCTGCTGACGCTCGCGCCGCTTGCGCGGGCCGGGCTGATCGCCGACGTCGTGATCGACGCCAAGACCGGCGTCAGCGGCGCCGGGCGCGCGGCCACGCAGACGACGCACTTCGTCTCGGTGGCCGAGAACGTCTTGCCCTACAAGGTCGGCGCGCACCGTCACACGCCGGAGATCGACCAGGAGCTGGCAGTGCTCGGCGCGGACGTCCGCACGACGTTCGTGCCGCACCTCGTCCCGCTGGACCAGGGCGAGCTCGTGTCGTGTTACGTGACGACGACGCGGCCGGTGGACCAGGCCGAGCTGGACGCGCTGTACGCCACGGCCTACGCGGCCGAGCCGTTCGTCGAGGTCGCGAGCGTCCCGCCGGGCGTGCGTGACGTCCGCGAGACGAACCGCTGCCGGATCTTCGCCCACGCCGACGAGCGCACCGCGAAGGTGCTGGTGTTCGGGGCGATCGACAACCTCTGGAAGGGCACGAGTTCCCAGGCGGTGCAGAACCTGAACCTCATGTTCGGCCGGCCCGAGACGGAGGGCCTGGCGTGAGCGGCTTCAGCTCACGCTGGATCGAGCTGCCGGACGGCGTCCGCGAGCTGCCGGGCGGGCTGCCGCAGGGCTTCCGCGCCGCCGGCGTCAAGGCGGGGATCAAGCCGTCGGGCGGCCACGACGTCGGCCTGCTCGTGTGCGACGCGCCGGACGCGGTCAGCGCGGCGCGCTTCACGCGGTCGGGTGTACAGGCCGCCCCGGTGCTGATCACGCGCGAGCGCTGCCGGCTCGACGCGCTCCGCGCGATCGCCGTCAACTCCGGCAACGCCAACGCGGCGACCGGCTCGCAGGGGTACCAGGAGGCGGCGCGGATGCAGGGCGCCGGCGCGATGTGCGCAGGCGTGGGGGAGGATCAGGTCGCCGTCTGCTCGACGGGCGTCATCGGCGTCCAGCTCGACGGCCGGGCGATCATCAGCGGCCTGTCCGCGGCGCGCGAGCAGTTGCGCGCCGACGGCGACGACGACCTGCAGCTGGCGATCATGACCACCGACCTGTTCGAGAAGCGGGCGACGCTCGAGGTCGACCTGCCCGGCGGCACCGTGCGGCTGTCCGCGCAGGCCAAGGGCGCGGGCATGATCCAGCCGAGCTTCGCGACGATGCTGTGCTTCGTGGAGACCGACGCGCGGATGTCGGCCGAGACGGCCGAGCTGCTGCTCGGCGTCTGCGTCAAGCGCTCGTTCGACCGGATCAGCGTGGACGGCCAGCTGTCCACCAACGACACGGCGATCCTCATCGCCAGCGGCGCGAGCGGCGTGGAGGTCGAGCCCGAGAGCGAGGCCGAGCGGCGCTTCGGCGAGGCGCTCGACATGCTCCTGCGGCGCCTGGCGCTGCAGATCGTCCGCGACGGCGAGGGCGCCGTGCGCGTCGGCCGGGTGGTCGTCCGCGGCGGGCACCTGCCGAACGTCGAGCGGTCCGCCCGGGCGGTCGCCAACTCGCCGCTGGTCAAGACCGCCCTGCACGGCGGCGATGCCAACTGGGGGCGCGTCGCGCAGGCCGTCGGCATGGCGATCCCCGACAGCGCGCCGCTCGCGCTCGACATCGCGATCGAGGGCCAGCAGGTGTGCGTCGCGGGCACCGCGATCGGCTACGACGAGGACCTGATGGCCGAGCGCCTGCAGGGGACGGAGGTCGAGTACGTCATCGGCCTGCCGGGCGACGGCTGCGAGACCGAGGTCTTCTTCAGCGACCTGGGCCACGAGTACATCCGCATCAATGCCGAGTACACGACCTGAGGAACCCGGAATGAGTCCTACACGAGGCCATGGCGACGTCGCGACGCTGCTCGAGGCGCTGCCGTACATCCGCGAGTTCCACGGCCGCACGATCGTCGTGAAGTACGGCGGCGCGGCGATGGAGGACCCGGCGCTGCGCGAGGAGTTCGCGCGCGACGTCGTGCTGCTGAAGTACGTCGGGATGAACCCGGTCGTCGTCCACGGCGGCGGACCCGAGATCACGCACTACATGGAGCGCCTCGGCATGCCGGTCGAGTTCAAGGGCGGCCTGCGCGTGAGCGACGCCGAGACCGTCGAAGTGGCCAAGATGGTCCTGATCGGCAAGGTCAACAAGGACATCGTCCTGCGCCTGGGCCGTCACGGGCAGTCGGCCGTCGGCCTCAGCGGTGATGACGGCGGGCTGTTCCGCGTCGTCACGCAGACGGCGCCCGACGGCAGCGACATCGGGTTCGTCGGGAAGATCGACCGCGTGGACGTGGACGTCGTCAACCACGTCGCCCAGGACTACATCCCGGTCATCGCCTCCGTCGGCGCCGACCGGTCCGGGCAGAGCCACAACATCAACGCCGACGAGGCCGCAGGCGCCGTGGCGCGGGCGCTCGGGGCCTCCAAGGTCGTCTTCCTCACCGACGTCGCTGGATGGCTGCGAGATCCGGCCGACGAGGGCAGCCTGGTCGCCGCCGCGACGACGGACGAGGTCGAGGCGGCGCTGGACGGGATCGCCGGCGGCATGCGGCCGAAGCTTCAGGCCTGCCTGGACGCGATCCACGGCGGCGTCGGCGCGGCGCACATCGTCGACGGCCGTGTCCCGCACTCGATCCTGCTCGAGCTGTTCACCGACGCCGGCCACGGCACGAAGATCCGGCCCGCACAGTGAGCGTCCTCGCCGAGCTGCAGGCGCTGGAGGCCGAGCACCAGGTCCCCGCCTACGTGCGGCTCCCGGTCGCCTTCGTCCGCGGCGAGGGATCCAAGCTGTGGGACGCCGAGGGCCACGAGTACCTGGACCTGCAGACCGGCCTGGCCGTCAACAGCGTCGGGCACTGCCATCCCAAGGTCGTCGCGGCGATCCAGGAGCAGGCCGCGCGCCTGATCCACGTCGGCAACCTCTTCTACACCGAGCCCGGGCTGCGCCTCGCCGAGCGGCTGGCGACCTCGTCGCTGGAGGGCAAGGTCCACTTCGCCAACTCGGGCGCCGAGGCGAACGAGGCCGCGCTGAAGCTGGCGCGTAAGGCGAAGCCGGGCGGCGGCGTCGTGTCCGTACGGCGCGCGTTCCACGGGCGCACCTACGGCGCGCTGTCGGCGACGCCCCAGGAGAGCAAGCAGGCCGCGTTCGCGCCGCTCGTCCCGGGCTTCACGGCGGTCGATCCCGAGCCGCAGGCGCTGACCGCCGCCGTCAGCGATGCGACCGCCGCCGTCATCCTCGAGCCGGTCCAGGGCGAGGGCGGCGTCCACGTGCTCGGCGACGACCTGCTGCGCGCCGCACGCGACGCATGCGACGCCCACGGCGCGACGCTGATCTTCGACGAGGTCCAGTGCGGCATGGGCCGGACCGGCACGCTGTGGGCCTACGAGCACAGCCGCGTCGTGCCGGACCTGCTGACGACGGCCAAGGCGCTCGGCGGCGGGCTGCCGATCGGGGCGGTCATCACCGGCCCGCGGCTGGCGCACGGATTCGAGCCCGGGGACCACGGCTCGACGTTCGCCGGCGGGCCCGTCGTCTGCGCCGCGGCGCTCGCGGCGTTCGAGGTCCTGTCGGACCCGGAGCTGCTCGCGCGCGTCCGGGTGATCGGCGAGGAGCTGCGCGCCCGGCTCGCCGAGCTGCCGCGGGTGAGCGAGGTGCGCGGCCGCGGGTTCATGCTCGCCGTCGACCTCGACGGCGGCGGCGCGCCCGAGCTCGTCCTGCGCGCGCTGACCGAGCAGCGGCTCGTCCTGAACGCGACCGGCCCGCAGACGCTGCGGATCCTGCCGGCGCTGACGATGCCCGACGCCGAGCTCGACGAGGCGCTGACGCGGCTCGCGGCGCTGCTCGCCTGAAGCGCCCGCTCAAGTCGAGGGTCCGCCCGGTCGATGGCGGACCATGCTCCGCCGCATCGTCCGGTCGTTCCTCCTCGCGCTCGCGGCGGTGGCGGTGGCCGCCCCGGGGGCGTCCGCAGCTCCGGTCAGCTACACGGCCACGCTCGGGTTTCACGTCAGCAGCAGCTTCGTCATCGACGGCGACCAGCTGACGGCGCTGAACCTGACCATCTTCCCGACGTCCTGCAGCAGCGGGTCCGTCATCGACGCGGTCCGGGTGGCGCTGCCCGCGCCCGTGCGGATCATCGCCGGCGCCGTGCACGCCGAGGCGGACGCGGCGCTGCCCTACCCCGACAGCGGGCTGCACGTGACGTTCGACGGGACGTTGTCGGCCGACCGCGCGACGGTCACCGGCACCGTCAGCGAGAGCGGCCTGCACACGCCGTTCGACGCGAGCTGCCCGTCGGTGTCGCACCGCTTCTTCGCGGCGCTGTCACCCGCCACGGTCCCGCCCGATCCCGAGCATCAGTTCAGCTTCGCCGGACCGAACTCCAAGGGCGACCTGACCGCCGGGCACATCACGAGGCTGATCGCGACCGTGCCGACCGCCTGTGGCAACTCGCAGGTCTACGTGCCGTTCGACAGCCGCGCCTATGGGATCGCGGACATCCCGGTGTCGGCCTCCGGCGCCTGGTCGCTCACCCACTACGTGCTGGACGACTACAGCGTCGTCCGCCGGCTGACGATCACCGGGCAGGTGAGCGGCGGGAACGTGACCGCCCGCTACCAGGTGGCCAGCACCGACGTCGGCGGCACGTTCCTCGCGGACTGCGTCGGCGACGCGACGCTGTCAGCGACGGCGACCGGCGCGAAGGGCCCGACGGGCGCCGGACCGCAACCGACCGTGCCCGGCAGCCTCGGATCGACCCCCACCACCAGCATCGGCCCGAGCGCGACGTTCCAGTGGATGGCGCTGCGCCGTCAGACGGCGGGCGGCTTCCGCTTCTACTTCCTCGTCGCGCAGGTGCACTGCCAGCGCGGCGCCACGCACGTGCAGATCGCGTTCGACGGCGGGCGCGTGCACACCGTCCGCTGCGGCGCGTCGCTCGCCTGGGCTTCGGGGCCGCAGGCTCCCGGCCGCGGGTACTTCGCGCGGTCCACCGCGGTGACGTTGCGGCGGCACCGCGTCGTCAAGCGGGGGCGCCCGGTCGTCACCGACCTGCGGATGCCGCAGGCCAACGCCACGTGGACCCCGATCGGCCGGGTTCCCGGTCGTCCGCCGCGGATCTGATCAGCCGGCCGGCTCGACGCTGACGCGGGCGTTGTAGTCCGGCACCCCGGACTCGGCCGAGCGGCGTTCGCGCCCGAGCAGGACGTTGCCCTCAGGCCAGTGGACCTGTACATCGCCGCTGCGGATCGGCACCACGCGGGCGCTGCCGCGTAGCTCGCCGTGGGCGTTGCGGACGACGACGGGCGCGCCGTCGGCGATGCCGAGCGCCGCGGCGTCGCCGGCGTTCAGCAGGACGTCGTCGCGCACGGCGCCGGTGAGCCCGTCGCGGTCGGCCTGCACCATCGAGTTGAACTGCTTGGCGCGGCGCGTGGACAGTCGCAGCAGCCCGTCCGGGGGAGGTGGCTCGGGCAGGGGCGTCGGGCTGAACCGCGCGAGCCCGTCCGGCGTGGGGAAGACGGCGCCCTCGCAGAGTCGCGTGCCGCCGATCTGGAACTGGTCGCCGCGCTCGCGCAGCTCGGCGATCCGGTCGTACCCGGGGACGACGCGAGCGATCTCGGCCCGGATCTCGGCGGTGCCGGAAAAGCGCGCGACTGCGGCGAGATCGGGCCGGGCGCGGGCGGCGATGTCACCGAAGACCTGCCACTCGGGTCGCGCCTGCCCGATGCGGCCGGGACCGCCGGCGATCTCGGGCGAGAAGATCACGCGGCGCTCGGTCGAGGTCTCCGTGACGCCGCCGGGTGACTCGTAGCGCGTCGCCGCGGGCAGCACGAGCACGTCCCCGGCGGGCTCGACGAGCATCTGCGGCGACAGCACGATGTCCAGGTGCACCCGCAGCGGGATCCGCGCGAGCGCGCCGCGCACCCAGTCCGGGTCGGGCAGGACCTCGAGGAAGTTGCCGCCGGCGGAGATCAGGACGTCCAGCTCGCCCGCATCGGCGGCGTCGAGCATCTCGGGCGCCGTCAGCCCGCGTCGGGCGGGGACGTCGAACCCCCACAGGGCCGAGAGCTCGGCCGCGCCGGCGTCGCTGACGGGCCGGTGCCCCGGCAGCGACGTCGCGTAACAGCCCATCTCGGCGCCGCCCTGGACGCCGGAGTGCCCGCGGATCGGCATCAGCCCGCAGTGCTCGCGCCCGACGAAGCCCCGGGCCAGCGCGAGGTTGACGATCGCGCGCACGTTGTCCTCGCCGAACACGTGCTGCGTCGCGCCCATCGACCAGACGAGGACGCACGTCTTCGCGGCGGCGAGCTCGGCGGCGAACGCCTCCATCTCACCGCGCGGAAGGCCGCAGCCACGCTCCAGCTGCGCCCAGTCGGCGCCGGCGGCCGCGGTGCTCGCGGCGTCGAATCCGGTGGTGTGGCCGGCGACGAAGGCGTGATCGACCCCGCCGCAGGCGTCCAGCGCCTTCAGGGTGCCGACGAGGAACGCCAGGTCGCCGCCCGTCGCGACCTGGAACCAGCGGTCGGTCATCTTCGTGCCGAAGAGCGCGCTCTCCGGATCCGACGGAACCCAGTAGCGGTCCATCCCCGGCTCGCGGTGCGGATTGACGCACACGACGCGGGTCCCGGCGCGGCGCGCGGCGAGCAGGTACTTCATCGTCACAGGCTGGTTGTTCGCCGGGTTGGCGCCGATGAAGACGACGAGGTCGGACCCGATCAGGTCGGTGTACGAGCATGTCGCGGCGGTGACGCCGAGGCCGTCGCGCAGGGCGTAGGCGCTGGGGCTGTGGCAGATGCGCGCCGCGTTGTCGATGTTCGGCGAGCCCAGCGCGCGCAGCGCCTTCTGCGCGGCGTAGTAGGACTCGTTCGGCATACCGCGGCTGGTGAGGAACGCGGCGATGCGGTCCGGGGTGGTCGCGGTGATCCGCTCGCTGCAGAGGTCCAGCGCCGTGTCCCAGGTGACGGGCGTGAAGCCCGGCTCGCCGGCGCGGCGCAGCAGCGGGACCGGCAGCCGCCCGAGGGCGCGCAGCTGTGCGGCGGAGGAGCCCGCGAGCGACGACACGTCGGCCAGCGGCGCGGGGTCGAGCGCGTCCATCGTGTTGAGCTCGAGCAGGCGCAGTCGCACGTTGCACAGGTGCGTGCCGTCCAGCGTCCAGTCCTTCATGCCCGACGTGCCGAGCGCGCAGCCGTCGCAGACGCCCTGCGTCAGCACGCGCCAGGCGTAGCGCGGGTGGTTGCGGCTGCGCAGCGCGGCGCGCACCACCTCCCAGTAGTTGTTCGGCCGCTGCAGGCCGATGCCGAACGGCCGGCGGCTGGCCCACAGCTTCGGGTCGGGACGGTGCGCCATCGCGCTGCATCCTTCCACCGCCCGGCGGATACTCCTCGGATGGGTGGTGCGCCGGGACGGATGCGGGTGACGGTCGAGCGCGACGGCGGCGTCCGCGACGAGGTCGCCGTCGAGGAGCCGCTGGAGATCCGCGTCCGCGGTCGCGCGCTGGCTGTGACGATGCGGACGCCGGGCCACGACGACGAGCTGGCGCTCGGATTCCTGCACGGCGAGGGACTGCTGCGCGACGCTGCGCCGGTCGGGCTGTCCGCGGATCTGGCGGGCAACGTCGTCGACGTCGACGCGGAGCTGCTCCGCGATCCGCCGGATCGGCGCTTCTACGCCACATCGTCGTGCGGGGTCTGCGGCAAGGGCGCGCTGGACGAGGTCGCCGTGCTGGCTCCGCGCTCACCCGCGGGGCCGGTCGTCGCCCGGGCGCTGCTCGCCTCGCTGCCCGATCGCCTGGCCCGCGAGCAGCCGGCGTTCGACCAGACCGGCGGGCTGCACGCGACCGGGCTGTTCACGGCGGCCGGCGATCTGCTGACGGCGCGCGAGGATGTCGGGCGGCACAACGCGATGGACAAGGTGATCGGCCGCGCGCTGATCGACGGACGTGTTCCGCTGGCCGGGCATGTGCTGTGCGTCAGTGGGCGACTGTCGTTCGAGCTCGTGCAGAAGGCGGCCGTCGCCGGCGTCCCGATCCTGATCGGGGTCAGCGCACCGACGTCGCTCGCGGTCCAGCTCGCGGGCGACCGCGGGATGACGCTCTGCGGCTTCGCCCGCGGCGGGTCGCTCAACGTCTACAGCGGCGCCGAGCGCGTGGGCGGCTGACCCGCGAACGTCCGGCGCCACCCCCTCCAGGGGGGATTCAGGGACGTTCGCGGCTCACACGCCGCAAACTGCCTGCACTTTCCGGTCCCAGGGACCGGTTTCTGCAGGCGATTCGATGGCCGGGCGGGATCACGCCAGCGCGGCCAGCGCCCGGTCCGGATCCGGCAGCGCCGTCACGTCGCCGCCCGCGTCGAGCAGCAGGAAGCGGTCGAGCGTGCGCAGGAAGGCGCGGTCGTGCGA
>JBKJRO010000065.1:0-13764 GCA_046594555.1 Solirubrobacteraceae bacterium | reverse complement strand
ACACCGGTTCGCGGCAGCCGGCATCCCCGCGCCGCGCGCTCGCGAGCTGGCGATCGCCATGATCGCCGCGATCGAGGGCGGGTTCCTCCTCGCCCGCGCGACACGCGACACCACCGCACTCCAGATCGCGGGCCGCCTCCTCGCCGACACCGTCGCCCACGAGCTCCTCCCCTAGAACGACCACGGGCGCCCGAAAGGGCGCCCGCCGAACACACCGCCGACCCGGCGACCCGGCAAGAACGCCGGATCACCACCATCGGTCGAGTGTCAAGTGATCGGATCGTCGTCGCTGGCGAGGACGCAGGGGGTCGGATTGGCCTTGTGGCCATCCGACCCCCGAGGACAAAGCCAGCGGCGACGAGACGGTTACTTGACCTCGACCGAGCCGCCGGCTTCCTCGATCTCCTGCTTGAGCTTCGCCGCCTCGTCGCGGTCGGTGCCCTCCTTGACAGGCTTGGGAGCCTCGTCGACGAGGGCCTTGGCCTCCTTCAGGCCCAGGCCGGTCGCCGCGCGGACGACCTTGATGACCTGGATCTTCTTGTCGCCGGCAGCCGTGAGGATGACGTCGACCGTGAGGGACTCCTCCTCGGCGGCGGCGTCGCCGCCACCGCCACCGGCGGCCGGGGCGGCCGCGGCGACCGCGGTCGCCGAGACGCCGAACTCCTCTTCGAGCGCCTTGATGCGCTCAGCGAGCTCGAGCACCGAAATGCCCTTGAGCTCGTCGATCCACGCTGCTGTGGAAGTAGCCATGTGGTGTTGCCTCCTGGTTGTCGCTTCGGGTAGCTCGGCCTACGCCGAAGCGTCCGCGTCGCTGTCGTTGTCGGAAGGGGTGTCAGCCTCGTCGGCCGGGGCCGCTTCGGCCTCGGCGACGGGCTCCGCGGGCGTGTCGTCCGCGGGTGCGTCGTCAGTGGGCGTGTCGTCCGCCGGTGCCTCGCCGGCCGGTGCATCCTGCACCGGCTCGTCGGCCACCTCGGCAGCGGGGGCGGCAGGCGGGTCGCCGGCCGGGATCTCGCCCGAGGCCTTCTTCTCCTGCACCTGGCCGAGAGCGATCGCCAGTCCGCCGAGCAGCCCGTTCAGGCTGCGCGCAAGACCGGTGATCGGCGAGGCGATGAGCCCCACGAGCTGGCCGTAGAGCACGTCGCGCGTGGGGAGCTTGGCGATCGCCCGGATCTGCGCGGCCTCGATGGCGGCGCCGCTGAGGACGCCCCCCTTGAAGGCGAGCAGTTCCGTCTCCTTGTTGAAGGTCGACACGACCTTCGCCGCGCTCGCGGCGTCGCCGCGCACGAACATCAGCGCGGTCGGCCCGCTCAGCAGGCTCTTCAGCTCGGCGACCTCGGCCGCGTCCGCGGCGCGCTCGGTCAGCGAGTTCTTGACGACCCGGAAGGTCGTGTCGGTCTCGCGCAGCTTGGAGCGCACGTCCGCGATCTGCGTGACGGTGATGCCACGGTAGTCGACGGCGAAGACCGCCTCCGACTCCTTGATCTGGTCGGCGATCTCTGCGACCACCGCTGCTTTCTGATCTCGATTCATGAGCCTCCTCGTCCGGGCTTCCAGCGGCCGTCGCCGCTTGCCGGAGGTCTACGGTGGCGCGAAAAAGTCCTGGGGTCCTACGCCGCGGCCGGCGCAGCCTCCAGGATGTCGCGAAGTCTGGTGGGATCGACCTTGACGCCCGGCCCCATGGTGGAGGCGAGGACGATCGACTTGATGTACTTGCCCTTGGCGGCGGACGGCTTTGCGCGCATGAGCTCCTCGACGACCGCGGCGTAGTTCGCCAGCAGCGCCTGCTCGTCGAAGCTCGCCTTGCCGATGACGAGATGCACGATCGCGTTGCGATCCGTGCGGTACTCGACCTTGCCGGCCTTGGCCTCCTTGACGGCTCTGGCGACGTCCATCGTCACCGTGCCGACCTTCGGGTTGGGCATCTTGCCCGACGGCCCGAGGACGCGGCCCAGGCGGGCGACGACCGGCATCAGATCCGGCGTCGAGATCGCGACGTCGAAGTCGCTGAAGCCCTCCTCGATGCGCTTGGCCAGGTCCTCGGCGCCGACGACGTCCGCGCCCGCCTCCTCGGCCTCGCGCGCCTTGTCGCCCTGGGCGAAGACGACGACCGTGACGTCCTTGCCCAGGCCGTGCGGCAGCGCGATCGTTCCGCGCAGCTGCTCGTCGGCGTGCCGGACGTTGAGGCCCGTGCGGACGTGCACCTCGACGGACTCGTCGAACTTCGCGCGCCCGAGGCTCTTGAGCAGCGCGATCGCCTCGCCGGGCTCGTGCTCGTGCTCGCGATCGACCTTCTCGCGGGACTCGTTGTAGAGCTTGCCGTGCTTGCCCGGCATCGTCACACCACCTCCACGCCCATCGAGCGGGCGGTGCCGGCGATGATCTTCGCGGCCTGCTCCACGTCGTGGGCGTTCAAGTCGTCGAGCTTCGTCGTCGCGATCTCCCGGAGCTGCGCCTGGGTGATCGTCCCGACCTTGTTGCGGTTCGGCTCGCCGGAGCCCTTGTCCAGGCCGATGGCCTGCTTGATCAGCACCGCGGCGGGCGGGGTCTTCGTCACGAACGTGAACGAGCGATCCTCGTAGACCGTGATCACGACCGGGATGGTCGTGCCGAGGTTGTCCTGCGTCTGGGCGTTGAACGCCTTGCAGAACTCCATGATGTTGATGCCGTGCTGACCGAGGGCGGGGCCGACCGGCGGTGCCGGGCTTGCCTGGCCGCCGGTGGCCTGCAGCTTGATCTGGGTGAGGACCTTCTTGGCCATGGCTAGATCTTCTTCACTTGGTCGAAACCGACTTCGACCGGCGTCTCGCGGCCGAAGATTGACACGAGGACCTTGAGCTTGGACGCGTCCTGGTTGATCTCGGCGATCTCGCCGGAGAAGTCTGAGAGCGGACCGGAGACGACCTTGACGGACTCCCCGATCTGGAACTGGGCCTTGGTGGCGACCTTCTGCGCGACCTCGCGGTGCATCAGGCGGTCGACCTCGGGCTGGGTGAGCGGCACCGGGTCGTTCGACGAGCCGACGAAGCCGGTGATGCCGGGCGTGCCCTTGACGAGCTGCCACGCCTCGTCGGTCAGGTCCATGTTCACGAGCACGTAGCCGGGCATCGTGCGCTTCTCGACCGTGACCTTCTGGTTGTCCTTCATCTCGGACACGGTCTCGGTCGGGACGACGATCTGCCGCACCGCGCGGGCCTGGCCCAGCGAGACAATGCGGTGCTCAAGGTTCTGCTTGACCTTGTTCTCGTGCCCGGATTTGGTGTTGACGACGTACCAGCGATACATGGCGAAGAGCCTCAGATGATGATGTCGACGATCTTCTTGGCGACGGCGTCAGCCAAGCCCAGGTACAGACCGGCGACCACCACGAAGCCGAGGACGACCGCGGTCGCCTGTCCGACCTGGTGGCGATCCGGCCACTGCACGCGCTGGAGTTCGGCCCACGACGCACGCAGGAAGGCGAGTGTACGACCGCGCCCCTTCTTCGTCGGCGCGCCCGGCGCGGCGACGGGCCCGGCGACCGCGGCGCGCTCGGCGCGCTCGATCTCGCTGTCGTCGCCCTGCTCGAATGCCTCCTCGACCTCGTCGACGCGATCCTCGAGCGCCGCGAACTCGGCGTCGCTCAGGCCCTCCGGATCGCCGGCGCCGCGAATCCCTTCGAGCTGCTGCTCGGCGGCCTCACCGACAGGGTCGCCGCCGGACTCGCCGACCAGGCGCGCCTCGAACTGGTCGACCTCGCCGGAAACGTGGTCGGTACCCGGGAGATCCTGTGCGGGACCGCCCGTGACCGGGTTGCCGGAATCCTGCGCGGCACGGCGTGCCTTGCGCGCCTTCGCGCGCTGTCGATCACGAGCCACGACGATCCCCGGCTAGCGGGTCTCCTTGTGGGACGTCGAACGCCGGCACCACTTGCAGTACTTCTGCAGGGTGATGCGGTCCGGCGTGTTGCGCTTGCTCTTGTTGGTCTGATAGTTGCGCCGCTTGCACTCCTCGCACGCGAGGGTGACAGCAATGCGCACGTCGCCGCGGGCCATGGCGTGACTCCGGTCGGAAGATCGCTCGTAGAGACGCGTCCGGGGCAGAAAAACGACCCGCCCCGGGCGAGTCGAAAGCGAAGTGTAGCGCGGCCGTGCGGGCGGCGGCGCGCGGCACGGAGCCCGGCGAAGGCGGCTCAGGCGCGGGCGCCCGCCCGCGGGTCCAGCCGCGACAACGTGACCGCGGCGGTCAGGTCGGTCGGCCGCGCGGTCCCCGCCGAACTGCGGTAGACGCCCTTGACCGGGGGCACGTCGGCGTAGGACCGCCCGTGGCCGATCTTGACGTGCCCCTCCCCCGCGAGCCGGCGGTTGGTGGGGTCCGCGCCCACCCAGACGGGCTCGCCGCGGCCGTCGAGGCCGGGCAGCAGCGCCTCGAGCCAGGCGTGGGTCTCCACCTCGAGCGAGTCCGACCCGCCGTCCTCCGGGGCGGCCCACAGGTAGCCGGACACGTAGCGCGCGGCGATCTGGTGGCGGCGCAGCAGCACGAGCGCGAGGTGCACGAAGTCCTGGCAGACGCCGGCCCCGGCCTCCAGCAGGTCCTCGATCGTCGAGCCGACGTACGTCACCCCGGCGCGGTACTCGAAGCGGTCGGGGACGAGTTCGCAGAGGAGCTTCAGCGTCGCCAGGGGCGAGGTGGCGCGGATCGTCTCGGTCAGATCCTCCAGCCCGGCGACCGGCGGCTCGTCGCCCCACGGCAGCAGGTACTCCCCGGCCGCCTCGCGGTAGCCGGTCGAGGCCAGCGCGTTCCACGGCCCGGCGGCCGGCTCCGGCGGCGGCGAGGTGACCACGCGGGCGCGGACGTCGATCGTCAGGTGATCGTGCGGGGCGGGCACGCCGAACTCGAGCACCTCGGTGCCGAAGTAGTCCAGGTGCCGGCTGACGCGCGTCTCCGGGTCGATGCGCACGTGGAACTCGTCGCAGCGCTGGTTCGAGGTCGTCGCCGGCCGCACGCGGAGCGCGTTGAGGTTGTCGGTGACCGTGCCGGCGTAGCGGTACTCGGTGACGTAGTGGATCGCGAAGTGCATCGGTCAGGACACCACGGTGCCGGGCGCGGCGGCGCCGGCGAAGTAGCGCTCGGCGACATCCTGATCGACGCGGGCCAATTCCTGCTGGACGCCCTCCAGGGTCGCCAGCAGGTCCGCGTCGTCGGCGAGCGCGCGGCGCTGGAAGTCAAGGTCCGCCGCCAGGCGGCCCAGGCGCAGGACCGGCTCGGAGTTGCGCGGCGCCGAGTCGGCGTGGGTCAGCGCCTCCTGGAACGCGTCGACGGCGGCGGCGACGCTGTCGGGGTAGGTGCGCTCGAACAGCAGGAAGCGCGCGACCGGGCGCGCGTTGGGCGGCGCCGGGACGGCGCGCAGGTAGGCGTGGAACCCGCCGACCGCCTGCAGCAGGGCGAGCGCCTGGCCGTCGGCCGCCTCCGCCGCGCGCTCGCCGCCGGGCAGCGCGACGCGGAGCATCCGCAGCACCATGTCGGCGGCCTCGATCCGCCCGCCCGCGTCGAGGAAGTACTTCGCCTCGTCGCGCAGCATCGTGCGGTCCGCGAGTCCCCAGATCAGCGCGGCGCGCTCCTTCACGTACTGGCATGTGACGTAGGGGCCGCTCGGCGTCGCCCGGCGCCGCGGCTCGTCGGCGCGCATCGTCAGTGCGGTCAGGTTGACGGCCTCCCACATCTCGGCGCTGATGACGTCGCGGACGGTGCGGGCGCCCTCGCGGCCGCGCTCGACGTGCGCGCGCACCGACCCGGGCCAGTCGGCGTCGAGCGTCAGCCGCGACAGCGCGACCTCGCGCGTGACGACATCGCTCGCCGGGGTGTCCCCGAGGATCGCGAGCAGCCCGTCCCAGCCGATCGTGACGCCCGATTCGCGCGCGCCCTGCAGCTCGGCCTGGAAGATCCCCTCGACCGCGCGGGCGGTGAACTCGGCCCGGGCCAGATTGCGACCCAGCCAGTACAGCTCGTGCGCGATCCGGGCTAGCACGTGCCCCCCGCCTGCTGCTGCTGCTGCTCCTGGCCGCTCCAGCCGCCGTAGCGCAGGTCGGGCAGGACCGGCGGCAGCGCGTCCGCCAGGGCCGGCTCGGCGCGCTCGGGCGGGGAGCCGTCGCCGCGCTCCAGGACCCACGTGTCCTTCGACCCGCCGCCGCGCGAGGAGTTGACGATCATCGAGCCCTCTTCGAGCGCGACCCGCGTCAGGCCGCCGGGCACGATGTCGATGCGCTCGCCGAAGACGGCGAAGGGCCGCAGGTCGACGTGGCGCGGCGCGAGCCCGCCCCCGGGGCTGACCGTCGGGGCGGTCGAGAGCTGGACGACCTCCTGCGCGATCCAGCGTTCCGGATCGGCCTCGATCTGCAGCGCGATCGACCGCAGCTGCGCCTCGGACGCCTGCGGGCCGATCGTCACGCCCTTGCCTCCGGACTCGCCGGTCGGCTTGACGACGAGCTCGCCGAGCCGTCCCAGCACGTAGGCGCGCTGCTCGGGCTCGGCCAGCAGGTAGGTCTTCACGTTGTCGAGGATCGGCTGCTCGCCCAGGTAGTACTCGATCATCTGCGGGACGTAGTGGTAGACGGCCTTGTCGTCCGCGACCCCGGTGCCGATCGCGTTGGCGATCGCGACCGCCCCGGCGCGGTAGGCGCGGACCAGGCCGGGAACGCCGAGCACCGAGTCGGCCCGGAACTCGAGCGGGTCGAGGAAGTCGTCGTCGAGCCGGCGGTAGACGGCGTGGACGCGCTCGAGCCCGCGCGTCGTACGCATGTAGAGGACGTCGTCGCGGACGACGAGGTCGGACGCCTCGACGAGCTCGACTCCCATCTGGCGGGCGAGGAACGCGTGCTCGAAGTAGGCCGAGTTGAGCGGGCCGGGAGTCCAGACGACGACCGTCGCCTCGCTGTCCGCGGACGGGGCGACGGATCGCAGGGCACGGAGCAGCAGTTGCGGATAGTGGTCGACGGGCCGCACGCGATAGCGCTCGAACAGCCCCGGCACGATCCGCGTCATCGCGGCGCGATTCTCGAGCACGTAGGAGATCCCCGACGGTGTGCGGACGTTGTCCTCGAGCACCTTCCACGTGCCGTCGGCGTCGCGGACGAGGTCGCAGCCGGCGACGTGGCAGTAGACGCCGCCCGGTGGCCGTACGCCGTGCACGGCGCGGGCGAAGTGCGAGCGGCCGGTGACCAGCCGCCACGGCACGATTCCCTCACGCACGATCTCGCGCCCGTGGTAGACGTCGTCGATGAAGGCGTTCAGCGCGCGGATGCGCTGGGCGAGGCCGCGCTTGATCGTGTCCCACTCGTCGGCGCCGATGATGCGCGGGACGAGGTCGAGTGGGAACGGCCGCTCGCGGCTGGGGCCGTCGTCGCCGCTCGTCTCGAAGGTGATGCCCTGCTGGAGGAACAGCGCCTCACGGCGGCGCCCCGCCTCGGCGAGCGCGTCGCCCCCGAGCTCCTCGAGCGCGTCGATCAGCGCCGCGGCGACCGCCCGCGGCGAGCCGTCGGGGGCGAAGGCCTCGTCGCGGAACGGGCCCGGGGGCCGGTAACGGGTGCCGGCGGGCGCTGGTGGCGAGTCGGGCTCCATCGCCCCCATCATGGCGCGATCGGCAGGCGGCCTCCATCCGCCCGGCGTCCGAAGTCCGCCGCCGCGCGTTGTACCGCGGGGCGGTGCGGCGCAGGGCCGCCGGTACCCTGGGCGCATGGAGGCGACCGGCGCGACGGGGCTTGCCCGGCTGCGCGCCGCGCGCGCGGAGCGCCCCGCGCTGACCGCGTTCCTGGGCGTCTTCGGCGCGACATTCCTCGGCTTCCTGGCGATCGGGGCCGTCCTCCCGGTGCTCCCGCAGTACGTGCGCGGCCCGGTCGGCGCCGGGGACGTGGCGGTCGGCGTCGTGATCGGCGCGTTCGCGCTGACCGCGTTCTTCGGGCGGCCGCTCGGCGGCCGGATCGCCGACCGGCGCGGCCGCAAGGTCGTCCACCTCACCGGTCTGGGCATCTGCGTCGTCGCCGGAGCGCTGCTGTTCCTCCCGCTCGGCGTCCCCGGCCTCGTCGCCGCGCGGCTCGTGCTCGGACTGGGCGACGGCTGGGTCTTCACCGCGGGCGTCACGTGGATCGTCGACCTCACCCCCGCCGCGCGGCGCGGCCAGGCGATCGGGATCTTCGGCCTGGCGATCTGGGGCGGGCTGGCCGTCGGCGCCGTCCTCGGCGAGGCGCTCCGCCAAGCCGCCGGGTACGACGCCGTCTGGGCGTTCGCGACGCTGGCTCCGCTGCTCGGGCTCGTCGCCGGGAGTTTCGTGCGACCAGGGGACGCGCACCTGGACAGCGAACCGCACACCGTCCGCGGACTCGACCTGCGCAACCTCGTGCCGCGCGCCGCGTGGCGACCCGGCGCCGCGCTCGCGCTGTCGAATGCCGGCTACGGCACGATGTCCGCGTTCGTCGTCCTGCTGCTGCGGGACCGCGGCGTCGGGCACGGCGCGACCGCGTTCACGCTGTTCGCGGTGAGCGTCGTCCTCACCAGGGTCGTGCTCGGCGGACTCCCGGACCGCGTCGGCCCGCGGCGCACGGCGGTCTGCGCGGGAACGGTCCAGGCGGCGGGCATGGTCCTGCTCGGCAGCGCCCACACCTGGCCGGCCGCCGCGGCCGGCGCCGTGGTGATGGGCGCCGGGACCTCGCTCGTGTTCCCCTCGCTCGCGCTGATGGTCGTCCGCCGCACGGGCGACGAGCAGCGCGGCGCCGCCCTGGGCGGGTTCACCGCGTTCTTCGACCTCGGCTTCGGCCTCGGCGCGCCGCTGGCCGGGATCGTCGCGTCACTCGGTGCCGGTCAGCGCTACGACCTCGCGTTCTACGCCGGCGCGATGCTCTGCCTGCTCGGCGCCGCCGTCGGGTACGTCGCGACCCGCGACATCCCCTCCGCGAGCGCGCGCGCCTGATGGCCCGCATCCTCGCCATCACCCACCCCGGCGGCGGCACGTCCGGCGTGTTCGCGCACGCTGCGGCGCAGAGCGGCCACGCACTGGAGGAGTGGAGCATCGCCGGCGGCGGCTCCCCGCCGGCGCCGCTCGATCGCTACGACGGGCTGGTCGTCCTCGGCGGCGGGCAGAACGTCGTCGAGCGCGACCGGCTGACCTACCTCGACGCGGAGCTCGGGGTGATCGCCGACTGGCACGCCGGCGGGCGCCCGCTGCTCGGCGTCTGCCTGGGGGCGCAACTGCTGGCGCAGGCGACCGGGGGCTCCGTCGTACGCGTCGCCCGGGCAGAGATCGGCTGGTTCGACGTCGAGCGCCTGCCCGCGGGCGATGACGACGCCCTGCTCGGCTTCGGCGAGCGGCTGATCCGCAGCTATCAGTGGCACAGCTACGCGGTCGAGCCGCCGCCGGGCGCGGTGGGACTCGCGCGCAGCGACGCGTGCCTGCAGGCGTTCCGCCTGGGACACAGCTGGGGCGTGCAGTTCCACCCCGAGGTGACGGCGGGCATCGTCAGCGAGTGGATCGACGACTGGCGCGCCGACCCCGACGCGGTCGCCCAGGACTTCGACCCGGCGCGGGCGCGGGCGGAGGCCGCGATCGAGCTGCCGTCATGGGCGGACTACGGGCGCACGCTCTTCACCCGCTTCTGCGGGCTCCTGCGCTGACGGCGGTGGCCGCCGGCCGCGGGCGATGAACGGCTGCTCGACGTAGCGCCAGCTCAGCCAGCCGGCGAACAGGGCAAGCGGGAGCCCGACGGCGACGGCGCCCCCGACGCTCAGCGGCAGCAGGCCGTTGCCGCGCAGTGCGAGCAGCAGCGGCACGTGCCAGAGGAAGAGCCCGTACGAGACCTCACCGGCGAACATCAGCGGGCGCGCGAGCAGCGCCCGCGGCGGCCGGGCGACCGCGACGGCGATGATGGCGGCGAAGCCCACCGCGGCGGGCAGGTCGCGCGTGACGCGCAGCGTGGCGGAGAGGCCACTGCCGGGATCGGCGACCGCGTGCAGCACGGCGTTCGCGATGACCAGCGCGACCCCGGTGCCGAGCACCACCCCGGCGGCGACGCGACCCGGGCGCCGGCCGTGCACGACGACCGCCGTCAGCATTCCGAGGGCGAAGTACGGCAGCATCGCGGGCAGCGACTTCGAGACCGTCTGCGGCGTCGGCGTCGCGTCGGTCCCGATCCACCAGTTGAACGCCACCCCCGCGGCCAGGAGCGCGAGCGGCACGCCGAGCAGCCCGGCGCGGCGTGACGTGGATCGCAGGGCCAGCCAGGCGAGCGCGGGCAGCACGACGTAGAAGCTCGCCTCGATCGCCAGCGTCCACGTCGGCGGGTCGAGCGTCAGCACGGTGTCGGGGCTCTGGTTCTGCGCGAAGACGAGGAACAGCGGCAACTGCCCGACCGGCGGCAGCCGGACGCCCGCCGCCCCGTCGAGCGGCCAGAGCAGCAGCGCCGACCCGGCGATCGCCAGGTAGTACGCCGGCATGATGCGGAACACGCGCCGGCGCGCGTATCCGCGCAGGCCGGGCGGCGGTGCGCCGTCGGCGCCGGCCCGCACCCACGCCCCGTACAGGAGGAAGCCCGACAGCACGAAGAACAGCACGAGCCCGACGCGCAACTGCGAGAAGATCTGGTCGTCCAGACCGCGGCCCGCGACGAGCGCCACGACGTTCTCGCGCGTATACAGCCAGGCGTGGAAGCCGAACACGGCGAGCGCCGCGATCCCGCGGACGCCTTCGAGCGCGACGTGACGGCCCGCTGGCACGCGGCGCAGGCTACATCGGCGGCACGTCCTCTACGGTTCCCGCCCGATGCCGCTCGACCCCCGAACCCCGGTGATCGTCGGCGTCGCCCAGCGCACGTGGCGCGACGGCGACGCGCCGGACCCGATCGAGATGTGCGCCGACGTCGTGGCCGCCGCGGCGGCCGATGCCGGCCCCGGCGACGCGCTGCTGCGCCGGGCGGCGTGCTTCGCCGCGGTCGACATCGCGTCGCGGCGCTGGGCCGACCCGGCCGCACTCGTCGCCGCCCGGCTCGGCCTCGCACCCGCCGAGACGCTGCGGACCGAGCTCGGCGGTGACGGGCCGCTGCTGCTGCTCAGCGACGTCGCGACGCGCATCGCCGCCGGCGACCTCGACGCCGGCGTGATCTGCGGGGCCGAGGCGCTGGCGACGCTCAGTCGCGCGTCGCGCGAGGGACGCGAGCCGACCTGGACCGCGCTCGACGCGGGCGCCGCGCCGACGCGGGTGCTCGGCGCCGCGCGGCAGCCCGCGAGCGACGCCGAGCTCGCCGCCGGCCTGATCGCCCCGATCCTCGTGTACCCGCTGTTCGAGCACGCCCTCTGGGCCCGCGCGGGCGGCACGCTCGAGGATCACCGCGAGCGCCTCGGACGGCTGTGGTCCGGCTTCTCCCAGGTTGCGGCAGCCAACCCGCACGCCTGGTCGCCGGCGACGCGCGGCGCGGCCGAGATCGCGGCGCCCGCGCCGGAGAACCGCCTCGTCACGCAGATGTACACGAAGCTGCTCAATTCGAACATCCAGACCGACCAGGCCGCGGCGCTGATCGTCTGCTCCGCCGAGCTGGCGCGCGCGCTGGGCGTGCCGCGCGACCGCTGGGTCTTCCCGCACGCGACCGCGCACGCCTGCGACCACTGGTTCGTCAGCGAGCGCGAGGACCTGCACTCGTCGCCCGCGATCCGGTTCGCGGGCGAGAACGTCCTCGCGCACACCGGGGCCGGCATCGACGACGTCGCGATGCTCGACCTGTACTCGTGTTTCCCCTCCGCGGTCCAGATCGCCGCCGCCGAACTCGGGATCGACCCGTTCGCCGACGGGCGCCCGCTGACGGTGACCGGCGGCCTGACGTTCGCCGGCGGCCCGGGGAACAACTACGTCACGCACGCGATCGCCGCGCTGGCCGGGCGCCTGCGCGAGGCGCCGGAGGACGTCGGCCTGCTGAACGCCGTCGGCTGGTACCTGACGAAGCACGCCGTCGCGGCGTTCGGGGCCACGCCTCCGGCCCGCGGATTCGCCGCCGCGAACGTCCAGGCGCGCGTCGATGCCACACCGCGGCGCACGGTCGCGACCCAAGTGTCCGGTCCCGCCACGGGCGAGTCGGCATCCGTCGTCTTCGACCGCGAGGGCCGGCCGGTCGTGGGCGCGATCACCGCTCTTCTGGACGATGGCCGCAGGATCGTCGCCAGGAGCGACGTCGCCGCGACCCTCGCCGGCGCCCTCGATGCGCCGCTCACCGGGCGTGCCGTGACGCTCAGCGCTGATGGCACATTCACGCTCGCCGCCTGAGCGGGATCGAACATGCGTCCAGGAATCGTCGATCGCGGGACTTGAGCGATTTCCTGCACGCTCGACGGATAGCGGTGGCATCGGCGCCCGCGTCCCGGTACCGTGACCAGCTCGGAAGGTCCTCGGGAGGGTCCACGGATGAAGCTGTTTGCTCGCATGATGCGCGTCGTCGGGGTGGTGATGGTGCTGTCGGCCGTCGTGGCCGGTGGTGCCCATGCCTCGGCGGTGCCGTTCGGTAACCCGGTCGTCGCCGATCAGCAGACCTCGACGGCTGCGGGGGCGCAGACCGGCGCGCTGATCTCGCTCGACCCGATCGGCAGCGCGAACCCCGGGGTGCAGAAGATCGTCGCGCCGGACGGTCTGGCACTGCTGCCGAACGGCAACTACTTCGTCGATCCGACGGGCGTCGTGCAGCGCGAGGACCAGATCTACGACGTCGCCGACGAGAGCGCGACCAGCGCCTCGTGCGCGTGCAACACCGGGGCGATCATCGAGGTCAACGTCGCGACCGGGCTGCAGACGCTGCTCGCCAGCGGCCCGCCGCTCGTCAACCCGACGGCACTGGTGATCGATCCCGTCACCGACGACATCTACGTACTGGATCGCAGCGCCGGCACGGGCGGTCTGGGCGCGATCTTCCGCCTGCACGAGGACGGCCTCGGCGGCATCGCCGTCACGATGATCCACGACGGCGGCGCCGGGACGATCGACACGCTGAACGGCAAGTGGCGCATGCGCGTCCCGAGAGCGATGGACATCGTTCCCAGCGGCCTCAACGCAGGCCACCTGATCGTCGCCGACCGCGACGCAACGCCGAACGGGTACACCAACGGCACGATCTTCGACGTCGATCCCAACGGCGCCGACCCGGGTGACGGCAGCCTGACGCCGCGCGCCGCCATCGCGTGGGACGCGGACGGAGCGCCGACCAGCAACCCGGCGACGCAGGCGAACGGCGCCGACCCGACCGCGAACCACAACCTGCTGTACGACCCGCAGGGCGTCATCGTGCGCCCCGACGGCTACTACGTCGCCGACAGCAAGGACAACGTCACCGGCAGCAACGCCGGCGTCATCAGGGTCGACCGGACCACCGGGGTCCAGACGCTGATCGCCGGCGGCTATGTCGTGGACTCTCCGAACTACAACTTCTTCGCCGGTGCGCTGTTCGGCATCGCCCCGGTCGACCCGACCTGGACGCCGACCCCGCCCGGCAACACCAAGAGCGACGACCTCTACGTCCTCGACGCCGACTTCGTCGATCGCGAGGTCCCGGCTGTCAGCAGCGGCATGGTCGGCGTCGTCGACCCGACGAACACCGACCCCAAGACCAGCCAGCTCGTGTTCGGGACCTTCGGAACCGACCCGTTCTCGTTCAACAGCACCTTCAACAACGGCACCGTGCCCGGTACCGGCCCGTCCTTCGTCGAGCCGCGGGCGCTGGTCACGGCGCGCGACATGCCCAACCCGCCGATCATCAGCGTCAACAC
>JBKJRO010000105.1:0-19705 GCA_046594555.1 Solirubrobacteraceae bacterium | reverse complement strand
CCTCCAGGAGGGTCGTCATCGTCGCGGCGATCAGCTGCTTGGCATCCGGCGAGGACATCGCCGCCAACCCTACCCTGCGGCCGCCGCCGCCCCGCTGACGCCGTTGAGCACGCGCGGGGTGAGCCGTACCGGCGGTACGGCCACCACGCGTGGGTGCTCTCAGGCGCCCCGAGATCCGCGAACTAGATGCGATGCCGTTCAAGGAGCTTCTTCCCGATGACCATGCGCTGGATCTCCGACGTCCCCTCGCCGATCAGCAGCAGCGGGGCGTCGCGGTACAGGCGCTCGATCTCGTACTCCTTCGAGTAGCCGTAGCCGCCGTGGATGCGGAAGGACTCCTCGACGCAGAAGCGGCCCGCCTCGGAGGCGAACAGCTTCGCCATGCCGGCCTCCATGTCCGAGCGCTCGCCGGCGTCCTTCAGGCGTGCGGCCCGGATGGTCAGCAGGCGCGCGGCTTCGATCTGCGTCGCCATGTCGGCGAGCTTGAACTGGATCGCCTGGTGCTGCGCGATCGGCTTGCCGAAGGTGCGGCGCTCCTGGCTGTACTTCAGCGCCAGCTCGAGCGCACGCTGGGCGATGCCGACGCCGCGGGCGGCGACGTTCGCGCGACCGACCTCGAGCGCGTCCATCATCTGCGCAAAGCCGCGGTTCAGCCCGGCGTCCTCGCCGCCGAGGATGTTCTCCGCGGGGCAGCGATAGCCGTCGAACACGAGCTCGGTGGACTCGACGCCCTTGTAGCCCATCTTGCGCAGCTGCGGCGGAACGGTGAGGCCGGCGTACGCGCCCGTGTTCTCGTGGGCGCCCGCCTCCTTCTCGGCGATGAAGCAGGTGAAGCCCTTGTGGCGCGGGTCGGCGTCCGGGTCGGTCTTGACGAGCACGAACACGAGGTCCGAGCGCAGGCCGTTGGTGACCCACATCTTCTGGCCGTTGATCTCGTAGGCGCCGTCGTCCTGCTTCTTGGCGGCCGTCTTGATCGCCTGGACGTCGGAGCCCATCTCGGGCTCGGACAGCGAGAACGCGGCCCGGATCTCCCCCGTGGCCATGCGCGGCAGGTACTTCTGCTTCTGCTCGTCGGTGCCGTACTTCATCAGCAGGTAGCTGCCGATGAAGTGCGTGTTGATCACGCCGGAGATCGAGATCCAGCCGCGTGAGAGCTCCTCGACGATCATCACGTAGGTCGTGAGGTCGAGCCCCATGCCCCCGTACTCCTCGGGGATCGTGACCCCGAACAGGCCGAGCTCCTTCATCTGCTCGACGATCGGCTCCGGGAAGGAGTCCTCGTGGTCGTAGTGCTCGGCGTTGGGGAGGATCTGCTCGTCGGCGAACTGGCGCACCATCTCGGTGATCGCCTTCTGCTCGTCGGTCTTCTCCTCGAAGGGAACGGCGATGGCCATGATTGAGGGACCTCTCGGCTCGCGAAATTGACTTCCACAGGATACGAGGCCTGCCCCGCCGGCGGATGTCCAGCCACCTTTGGCAGACTTGCATCATGCACCTCGATGGCTGGGACGTCGTCCTCTGGATCCACCTGCTGGCCATGGCGACCTTCGTCGGCGGTCAGCTCTTCCTCGGGCTCGCGGTCGTGCCCGTGTTCCGCGCCCAGGGCGGCAGCGACGGTCCGGCCCGCGACTGGCTGATCCCGATCGCCCGGCGCTACGGCTGGGCGTCGCTCGGGGCGCTGGCGCTCCTGCTGGCGACCGGGGCGGCGATGGCCTCGCACCTGGACGTGTGGAGCGAGACCGCGATGCAGGTCAAGCTCGGGCTCGTGACGCTGGCCGTCGTCCTCGTCAGCCTGCACGTGTTCGTCGCCCACGGCGCGAACCACGTCCTGCAGGGCCTGATCCTGCTCGACTCCCTGGCGATCGTGCTCGTCGCGACGACGCTCTGAGGTGAACTTCGCCCGCGATGTCGTCGCCGCAGCGCCGCCGCAGGCGCTCGCGCTCGTGGAGCGTGCGCGCGACGGATCGCGGCGCACGTGGTCGTTCGGCCAGGTCGATGCCGGCGCCGCGGCCTTCGCGACCGCGCTGGCGGCCTGTGGCGTCCGCCGCGGCGACGTCGTCCTGACGCTGGTCGGCAACCGCCCGGAGTGGGTCATGGCCATGGTCGCCTGCCTGCGCGCCGGATATGTCGCGCTCCCGTGCACCGAACAGCTGCGCGCGAAGGACCTGGCGTTGCGCATCGCCGTCGCGCGGCCTGCGGCGATCGTCTGCGACGAGCGCAACCGGGCCGAGCTGGAGGCGGCGCTCGGCGGTGACGACGTGCCCGTCCTGCTCGTGCCCGACCCCGTGCTGTTCGGCGGTCCGACCGGCGGGGCGCCGCCGTTCGCCGACCTCGCCGACGACGACCCGTGCCTGATCACCTTCACCAGCGGCACCGCGGGCGAGCCCAAGGCGGTCGTGCACGGGCAGCGCTACCTCGCCGGGCAGGCGGTGCAGGCTGAACACTGGCTCGACGCGCGGCCGGGCGAGCTCGTCTGGTGCACCGCCGCGAGCGGCTGGAGCAAGTCGGCCCGCAACGTCTTCATCGCGCCGTGGCTGCGCGGCGCGCCGGCGCTGCTGCACGACGCGCGCTTCGACCCGGGCGAGCGCCTCGCGATCATCGAGGAGGAGCGCGTCGGCGTCCTGTGCATGGCCCCGACGGAGTTCCGCGTGATCGCCAAGCGCGCCGAGCCGCGGCCCGTCGCCACGCTGCGCGGCCTGGTCGCGGCCGGTGAGGCGCTCAACCCGGAGGTGCTGCGCGCCTACCACGCGGCGACCGGCCTGTGGATCCGCGACGGCTACGGCCAGACCGAGACGGGCCAGACCACCGGCCAGCCGCTCGAACCGCAGCCGGTGCCGGCGTCGATGGGGCGTCCGCTGCCGGGGATGCTGGTGTCGGTGCTCGACGAGGAGCTGGTCGTCGATCCGCGCAGCGTCCCGACGTTCTTCCTCGGCTATCTCGGCGAGGAGGTCGTGCGCAGCGACGACGGCGCCTGGACCGTCGCCGATCGCCGTGAGGCCGGGCCGTGGCACACCGGCGACCGCGTGCGCGAGGACGACGACGGCTTCCTGCACTTCATCGGTCGCGCCGACGACGTGATCATCTCGGCCGGGTACCGGATCGGCCCGTTCGAGGTCGAGTCGGCCCTGGTGTCCCATCCGGCCGTGGCGGAGGCGGCGGCCGTCGCGGCCACCGACGAGGAGCGCGGCTCGGTCGTGCGGGCGATCGTCGTCCTGCGCGACGGCGAGCACGGATCGGCCGAGCTGGCGCGGGAGCTGCAGGACCATGTCAAGGCGCAGACGGCGCCCTACAAGTACCCGCGGATCGTCGAGTTCGCCGCCGAGCTCCCGAAGACCGACAGCGGCAAGGTCCGCCGAGCCGCGCTGCGGGGTGACGAGGGCTGATGCCCGAGCGCGTCCCGCTGCTCGACGAGGCCGGCTGCGAGGTCGCGAGCTACCTCCTCGACGAGCGCCTCGGGCGTCCCTGCGCGGACATGCTCGACGCGGCCCCCGGGATCGCGACGGATCGCGTGGTCGCCGCGGTGCTCGCGCGGCTCGCGGGCTGGGCGGTCGCCGGTGCCACCATCGATGTCGGCGAGGCGCTCGTCGCCGCGGGGGCGGTCGAGCGCCGGCGGGCGATCGTCCAGCAGCACGACCTCGCGACGCTTCCCGCGCCCGCGCCCCCCGGCGGGATCCGGATCGTGCCCTTGGCGCACACCGCGGACGAGCTGCTGCCGGCGTTCCTCGCGGCGTTCCCGCAGGGACATCTGGACCGCGCCCAGGAGTCCTCCGACGCCGACGAGCTCGCCGACCTGGAGCGGGTCCTCGGCGGCGTGGAGGTGGGACCGCTGATGCCGCAGAGCCGCGTCGCCGTGACGCCCGCCGGCTCGGTCGTCGGGGCCGTGACGGTGAACGACCGGGAGGGGACTCCCCCGCTCGCCGGCCCATGGCTGTCGTACGTGTTCCGCGATCCGCACGCTTCGGCTCCGGGCACCGGCGCCGCGCTCGTCGCCGCCGCACTCGTCGCGCTGTGCGACGACGGCGCCCCGGGGGCCGGCATCGCCGTCACCGCCGGCAACCCGGCGCAGCTCGTCTACGAGCGGCTCGGGTTCCGGACGGTCACGAGCGGCATGACGGTCGTCGTACCGCCGGCCGCCTGAGCTGGGACGGTGAGCGAGGTCCGCTCAGCGGCTCAGCTCGTGAGCTCCGCGGCGAGCTCGTCGAAGACCGCGACGTAGTGGTCCACGGCCTCGTCGGTGTGGGTCACCGACAGCGTCCACTCCTCCTCGCGGCCCGGCGTCATGAAGATCCCGCGGTTCATGTTGTAGGCCCAGGCCAGGTCGGCCATCTCGGCGTCCTGGTTCGCCTTGAACGTCTCGTAGTCGACGATCTTCGACGTCGCGAACGTGACGCAGCCCTTCGAGCCGATGCCGACCGCGTAGCCGGGCAGCGCGTACTTCTCGATCACGCCGGTGCAGCCGGCGACGATGCGGTCGTTGAGCCGGTCGAGCGTCGCGTAGGCGTCGGCGGTCAGGACCTGCTCGAGGTTCGCGCGGGCCGCCGCCATGCAGAGCGGGTTCCCGTTGTAGGTGCCGACCTGGTAGACGCGGCCGTCGGCGACGCATGCCATGACCTCGTCCGTGCCGCCGATCGCACCGACCGGGAAGCCGCCGCCGAGTGCCTTCGCGAGGGTGACCATGTCCGGAACGACGCCGTACTTCTCCGTGGCGCCGCCGGGAGCGATCGTCAGGCCGGTCTTGACCTCGTCGAAGATCAGGACGATGCCGTGGCGGCGCGTCAGCTCGCGGACGGCCTCCAGGTAGCCGGGCTCGGGGAGCACGACGCCGAGGTTCATCATCGCCGCCTCCATGATCACGCAGGCGGGCTTGCGGCCCTCGGCGTCGAGGCGCTCGATGCGGCGCTCCATCGCGCCGGCGTCGTTGAACGGCACGGCGATCGTCATGTCGACGACGGACTGCGGGATGCCCTCGCCGTACGGCAGCGACTCGAGGTTCTCGTGGTCGCCGATCGCGTCGTAGGCGACGCCGATCGAGACCATGACCGTGTCGTGGTGACCGTGGTACGAGCCGAAGATCTTCATCACCGTGTCGCGGCCGGTGTGCGCGCGGGCGATGCGGATCGCGTCCATGGTCGCCTCGGACCCGGAGTTCGTGTACCGCCACTGCGGCAGGCCCCAGCGGCGCGACAGGTCCTCGCCGACGACGATCGCGTCCTCGGTCGGCGCGGCGAAGTGCGTGCCCTCGGGGTAGCGGTGGTTCATCGCCGCCCCGATCACCGGATGCGCGTGGCCCTGGACCATCGACCCGAAGCCGTTGTGGAAGTCCCACATCTCGTTGCCGTCGACGTCCCAGACCTTCGGGCCGGCCCCGCGCTCCATGTAGATCGGCCACGGGTCGCGCCCCTGGTAGGAGGAGGCGACGCCGCCCGACAGCGAGTGCTGCGCGCGCTCGAACATCGCTCGCGAGCTCTGCGTGCGCTCGTTGAGGCGTGTCTCCTCGCGCTCGGTGAGCTGCTTGATGCGGGCGCGGTCGAGGATGGTGGTCGTGGTCATGCGATGTCCTCCGTGGGGTCTGACGGCTTCCCCCAACGCTAGTCGGTGGGGCCGGCCATCGCCAGTCGAAACCGTCAGCGGCGTGCTTGTACGAACCGGTGCGCGCCGCGAGCTATGGCGTCTCGCCGCGGAAGTACTCGACGGCGCTCCCGCGCTCGAACAGCGCATCGTCGGCCTTGCCCGCGGTCCAGACGCCGACCTTGCCGCTGTCGGGGTAGACCGAGACGGTGGGCAGGACGACACTGCCCCACATCAGCACGCGAACGGGCTCGGTCGTGGCGTTGCGCACCTGGTGCGCACCATCCGGCCCGAGCGGGAAGAACACCACGTCGAACGGCTCGAGGTCGCTCGTGCCTTCGGGGCTGCGCAGCGTCGGGCGACCGCTGAGCACCATGAGCCACTCCTCCTCCCCGTGTTCGTAGTGGTACGGGCAGATCGCCTGGCCCGGTGGCAGCTCGTACACGCTCGTGCCCGTCCGCTCGGCGCCCAGCTGCGGCCCGATGCGGAACATCCCCGAGCGAAAACCCTCAGGGTCCCCGTCGTCGAAGGCGAAGGTCGGATCAGCGATGTTGACGCGGCGCATGCCGCGAGTGTCCCACCTGCCCACCCGCCAATGGGGTGGCCCGCAATGACATCGAGACATGCGGTGAAATCGGTCCACCCCCTGGTGATGCTGCTAGCTGACGACCTCGGCGGTGCGCTCCTCGGGGCGGCCCTCGAAGCCGCCTGCGACCGGCATCGCCGGCATCAGCGTGCCGCTGACGAACGCGTCAGCGCTGTCCTTGGAGTCCCACACGACGGAGATCAGGAAGCCGCCGTCGCTGGGGCCCGCAGCGTGCTGCAGCTGGCCGGCGGGAAGGCCGTCCGCCGGGTGGACCACGGCGGTCGTCGCGCGGTACTGCGCCTCCGTTCCACCGGGCCAGAAGTGCGTCATCAGGTAGGCCATGTCAGTCGTCTCCCGTGGTCTTGACAGTTGACATGCGCAAACCTACCCGGGGATCGGCCGAGCCCTGCTCGCCAAGCTCGACGAGCACCGGCTGAAGCAGTTTTCGCGGATCTCCGGGAGACGGCGGTCCCGGGCTCGGTGTCGAGCCCGGCGTGGCCGGTCGCGCGGTGACCCGGAGCCACAAGAGTTGAGGCCGTCGGGCGCCCCGGCTACGGTCCAGGCATGCGATCGTCACCGTGGCTCACCGGGGGAATCCTCTCCGCCGTCCTGATCCTGCTCGTGGTGCTGATCGGCGGCCCCACGTGGGCTATCGCGATGGGGCTCCTAGCCGTGTTCCTCGTGATGCTGATGCTGTTCGGAACGCGCGAATGACGCTCGCCCGCTGACCGCTGCTACTCGGCGAACTTGCCGCTGCGGATCCGCTCGGCCTCCATCGTCGCGATCTCCTGCGCCGCGGGCACGACGACGGCGGGATCGGGAACGAAGTCAACGCGGTTGTCGCGGCCGTCGTAGTCGACGGCGTTGAGGATCACGCGCATCGCGTTGAGCCGGGCGAGATGCTTGTTCTGCGAGCGCAGGATCGTCCACGGCGCGTGATTCGTGCTCGTGCGCTTGAGCATCCGGTACTTCATATCGGTGAAGTCGTCCCAGTGCTCCTGGGCCTGCACGTCGATCTCGCTGAGCTTCCACTGGCGCAGCGGGTCGTCGCGGCGGCGGTCGAACCGGCGCTTCTGCTCCTCCTTGGTGACGGAGAAATAGAGCTTGACGACGACCGCGCCCTGCCGGACCAGGTCCTTCTCGAACCCGACCACGCCACGCATGAAGTTGCGGTACTCCTCTTCGGTGCAGAAGTCGAAGACCGGCTCCACCATCGCGCGGTTGTACCAGGAGCGATCAAACAGGACCATCTCGCCGCCGTGCGGGAACTGCGCCACGTAGCGCTGGAAGTACCACTGCGTGAGCTGTTCCTCGGTCGGCTTGCCGAGCGCGACGACGCGGTAGTGCTTCTCGTTCATGTAGCGGGTGACGCGCCGGATGGTGCCGCCCTTGCCGGCGGCGTCACGCCCCTCGAACAGGACGATCATCCGCTGCTGGTGGCGCTCCAGATGGCGCTGCAGCTTGAGCAGCTCGACCTGCAGCGGCTTGAGCGACTCCTCCTCGCGCCGCTTGCGGACCGCGGAACGCTCCTCCTTGCGCAGGCGCTGGTAGTCGTCCACAAGCGCCGACAGGGGCATCTGGCGGCGCCCGACGGCGACGTCGAGGTCCTGCGCGTGGCCGTTCGTGGCCGCGACGGCCTGCGTCTGTGCGTCATCCATATGGGTACAGGCTACGGCCGCGCACCGGCCGAGGGAAACCGTGACCGGACACGACCGCGCTGCGGGAAACCCGCGACGCGGATCAGGACGCGAGCGCGAACGTGAACGTCCCGCGGTAGCGCGACCCCTGCCTGCGGACGTCCGCGCAGCCGGAATCCCGCGTTGTCGTAGCGCCCCAGCCCGTCGGACTGCCGACCGTGACCTTGACCCTCGGATGCATTGCCGACAGCATGCCGCACGTCCCTGAGCGCGTCATGAGAAACGCGCGCCACGGACCTGAAGGTCCGCCCGACGACGACGTGGAGGTCGCACGCACGTGCGCAAGTTGCAGAGCCAGGGGGTCCACCACATCACGATCTGCGGAGCCGGCCGTCAGACGTCGATCGACTTCTGGGAGGGGGTGCTCGGCATGCCGTTCGTCTTCGAGCAGCCCAACCTCGACAACCCCGGCGAGAGCCACCTGTACTTCGATCCGGGCGACGGGCGGCTGATCACGATCTTCACCGACGAGAGCCGCCGGGGCGATCCGGGGCGCACGCCGACCGACCCGGGCTGCGTCCACCACCTGGCGTTCTCGCTGTCGCAGGCGGTGTTCGCCCAGGCCGTCGAGCGCCTCGACGAGCGCGGAATCGCGCACAGCGGCGTCAAGGACCGCGGCTTCATGGACTCGATCTACTTCACCGACCCGCTCGGGCTGCTGATCGAACTCGCGTCGTACCGCTTCGAGCCGCCGGCCGGGAGCAGTCATGCCGACGTGCTGCTCGAGGCTCACGGGATCCGCGTCGCCCGCGGCGACCATCACATCGACCGGATCCACCTGGCCGACGCGATCGAGGCGATCACGTCGCGGTCGCGCCGGTCGTTGTCGGAGGACCGCGGCCCCAAGGACCCCTACCGCGCCTGATCGCTCATCAGCCGCGCACCCGCTGCCCCTGCGGGTCGTACAGCGGCTCGGCCCGCACCTCGCCCGCGACCCAGCGGCCGAAGATGCCGACCTCGACCGCCGTGCCGGGCTCGGCCATGCCGGCCGGCACGTAGGCGTAGGCGATCGACGCCTCGACGGTTGCGCCGTAGCCGCCCGAGGTGACGCGGCCGACGACGTCCCCCGCGATCCTCACCGGCTCGTTGCCGACGACCACGGCGCGCGGATCCTCCAGCACGACGCAGACCAGGCGCCGCTGCGGCCCCGCCTCGCGCGCGGCCGCCAGCGCGTCGCGCCCGATGAAGCCGCCCGGCTTGTCGAGCTTGACGCAGAAGCCGAGGCCGGCCTCGTAGGGCTGCTCGTCGGGGGTGATGTCGGCGGCCCAGACGCGGTACCCCTTCTCCAGCCGCAGCGAGTCGATCGCCTTGTACCCGCACGCGGCCAGGCCGTGGCGCCGGCCGGCGGACCACAGCGCCCGCCACAGCCCGGCGCCGTACTCCGTCGGGCAGTACAGCTCCCACCCGAGTTCCCCGACGAACGTCACGCGCAGCGCGCGCACGGGCACCTCGCCGACGGTCAGCTCCTGCATCGTCATGTAGGGGAACGCCTCGTCGTCCAGCGCGGACGGCGTCAGCGGCGCCAGGATGTCGCGTGCGCGCGGGCCCCACAGCGCGAAGCACGCCCAGCGCGAGGTCGTGTCGGCGATCTCGACGCTGCCGTCGCGCGGCGCGTGGCGGCGCATCCACGACAGGTCGTGATTGCCGAACGCCGTGCCCGTCACGATGCCGAAGCGATCCTCCGCCAGCCGCGTGACGGTGAAGTCGCACTCGATCCCGCCGCGGGCGTTGAGCATCTGGGTGTACGTGATCTGCCCGACTCCGCGCGCGACGGTGTTGTCGCACAGGCCCTCCAGGAACGCGGCCGCGCCGGCGCCGGAGATCTCGAGCTTGGCGAACGAGGACTCGTCGAACACGCCCGCGCGCTCGCGCGTGGCGCGGTGCTCGGCGACGATCGCCGGCGACCAGTGCTTCCCTGCCCAGCCGTCGGGTCGCAGCGCCTCATCGCCGTCGCGGGCGTTGGACTCGTACCAGTTGACGCGCTCCCAGCCGGACTTCTCGCCGAACACGGCGTCGTGCGCGCGGTGCCATTCATAGGCGCTCGACACCCGCAGCGGGCGCCCGGCGAGGCGCTCGTGGCCCGGGTAGATGATGTCGTAGTAGGTCTCGTAGTTCTCCTTCGTGCGGGCCAGCGTGTAGGACGGCGAGCGGTACTGCGGGCCGAACCGCCGGATGTCCATGTGCCAGAGGTCCAGCTGCGGCTCGCCCGCGTGGATCCACTCGGCCATGACCTTGCCGATCCCGCCCGCGCCGGCCAGCCCGTGCGCGCAGAAGCCCGCGGCAACGAACAGGCCGTCGACCTCGGTCTCGCCCAAGCAGAACTCGTTGTCGGGCGTGAACGCCTCGGGCCCGTTGATGAGCTTCGTGACGGTGATCTCGTCCATCACCGGGACGCGGCGCCTCGAGTTCTCCGTGATCTCCGCGAAGCGGTCCCAGTCCTCCTCGAGCAGCCGGCCGTTGAAGTCCGGCGGGATCCGGTCGACCAGGTCGTCGTCCAGCGACCAGGGCGCGCACGCGCGCTCGTAGCCGCCCATCACCAGGCCGCCGCCCTCCTCGCGGTAGTAGATGAGGAGGTCCGGGTCGCGCAGCGTCGGCAGGTGGCCGCCGTCCTTGCGGAACTGCTGCACCGCCGGGTGCGGCTGCGTGACGAGGTACTCGTGCGCCATCGGGACGATCGGGACCCGGACGCCCGCGAGCCGCCCGATCTCCGCGGCGTACATCCCGCCGGCGTTGACGACGACCTCGGCCTCGATGTCCCCCCACTCCGTCCGCACGCCCGTGACCCGCCGCGGCCCACCCGGCGCGCCGTCGACGTCGATCCCGAGCACCCGCGTGTGCGTGAAGATCCTCACGCCGCCGCGCCGCGCGCCGTCGGCCAGCGCATAGGTCAGCTGCGAGGGATCCAGATAGCCGTCGGTCGGCAGGAACGACGCGACGCGCACGCCGTCGGTCGACATCAGCGGGAAGCGCTCGTGCGCCTCGGCCGCCGACAGCAGCTCCAGCGGCAGGCCGAACGTCTGCGCCCATGCGACCTGGCGGTGGATCTCCTGCTCGCGCTCGGGCGTGCAGGCCAGCCGCAGGCCGCCGCACTCCGTCCAGCCGGGGTCGAAGTCCGACTCGTCCTTCAGCCGCCGGTACAGGTCGACGGAGTACATCATCATCTTCGTCAGCGAGACACTCCCGCGCAGCTGCCCGACGAGGCCTGCCGAGTGGAACGTGGAGCCACTCGTCAGCTCGTTGCGGTCGAGCAGGACGACGTCCGTCTCGCCGAGCTGGGCGAGGTGGTACGCGATGCTCGTCCCGCCGACGCCGCCGCCGATGATGACGACACGCGCGCGGTCGGGAAGGTCACGGGGACGCGGCACTGATCCACTCCTGGAGTCGGGGGTCCGCGGCGCCGGCGCGCAGCCGGGTGAAGTGTTCGCCCGCGTAGGCGCGGTAGTCGAAGTCGAGGCTGCTGATCGCCTCCTGCACCACGCCCCACATGGCCTCGCGCACGTCGGACATCAGCCGCATCAGCCGTAGCGCGGCCAGGCGCCGCGGGGTCGCCGGCTCGCCGAAGTAGGCCTCGAGCAGGAACTCCTCGTCGTGTTCGTCCAGGCCGTTGTTGACGGCGAGGTTCCCGAGGTCGAAGAAGCGGTCGTTCATGCCCGCGTACTCCCAGTCGAGCAGCGCCAGGCGCTCGCCGTCGCGCAGGACGTTGGCGCACAGCAGGTCGTTGTGGCAGGGCACCGGCTCGTGCTCAGGGCCGCGCAGGGCGCCGCCGATGCGCTCGGACAGGTCCAGCGCCAGGCGATGGCCGGCCTCCGGCACCGTCCCGCCGCGATCGCGCGCGGTCGCCGCGTAGCGCTGCGCCAGCGTGAACGTCGGGAACGAGGTCGTCAGCGCCGGGCCGGCGTGGATGCGGCGCAGCATCGCGGCAAGGCCGGTGAGCGTCGCGGGCTCGCGCACCTGCTCGGCGCTCAGCGGCTGTCCGGGAACGAAGGCTGTCACCAGGCAGCAGGGGTCGCCGGGCAGCCACGCCACGACCTCGGGGCCGACCCCGACGGCGTGGGCCGCGCGCGTCGCGGCGACCTCCGTCTCACGATCGACGCTGAGCGCCTCGGCGTCCTTGGCGCAGATCCGCAGGACGTAGTCGCGGCCGCCCAGCCGCGCGCGCAGATTGCGATTGGTGATCCCGCCCGACAGGACCGACGGCTCGCCCTCGAGCGGCCCCAGGTCCGGCTCCAGCCGCGCGACGATCGCGGCGGCCTCATCCACGCGGCGTCACCTCCACGACGAAGCGCGCGCGGTCGCCGCGGTGGCGGTCGCGCGCGTACTCGACCGGAGTTCCGTCGGCGGCGTACGCGACCCGCTCCACCGACATCAGCGCGCCGCGCCGCGTGATGCCGAGCGCCTCGGTGTCCGAGTCCCGCGCGATGGCCGGGGCGAGCGTCTCGACCGCCCGCTGCGGCGCGCGGTCGTAGTCGCGACCCATGACCTCGTACAGCGACCCGGTCAGATCACGCTCGGTGATGCCCGGGAACAGCGCGTCGGGCAGCCACGTGTCCTCGAGCGTCACGGGCAGCCCGCCGGCCGAGCGCACGCGGGTGATGCGCGCCACCCGCGCCCCGGCGCCCAGCTCGAGCGCCGCGGCGATCGGCGCCGCGGCGATCTCGACGACCGCGCGCAGGACGACGGCGCCGGCTCGCATGCCCGATCCCTCGCTGAGCTCGGTGAAGCCGACGACGCGGTCGGTGAGGACGACATCCAGGCGCGGCACGGCGACGAAGGTCCCGCGTCCGACGGCGCGCTCGATCAGCCCGCGGTGCTCGAGCAGGTCGAACGCCTGGCGCACGGTCATGCGGCTGATCTGCAGATGCTCCGCCAGACCCCGTTCGGTCGGCAGCCGGTCGGCCGGCACGAGCGTGCCGGCGAGGATCGCGGCACCGAGCTGGTCGGCCAGCTGGCGGTATCCGGGGGTCGTGCTCGCGGGATCCAGGACGAGTGCCACGCCCGCCGCCGCGATTGGTCCGGTCCATTCCATTCGGCGCTGACCCTATTGCGCCCAATGGCGCGAACGCAATACCTTCCTCGGCCATGACGCCCGATGAGCTGCGCCAAGCCGTCGCGAGCGGCGAGATCGACACGATCCTGCTCGCGCTCACGGACATGCAGGGCCGACTCCAGGGCAAGCGCTTCGCTGGGCAGCACTTCCTGAACGCCGTCCTGGACCACGGGTCGGAGGCGTGCAACTACCTGCTCGCCGTCGATGTCGAGATGAACACCGTCGAGGGCTACGCCGTCGCGTCGTGGGACAAGGGCTACGGCGACTTCGTCATGAAGCCCGACCACGACACGCTGCGCCGGACCCCGTGGCTGCCGGGGACGGCGCTGATGCTGGCCGACCTGACCTGGCTCGACGGCACGCCCGTCGCGCCCTCGCCGCGCCAGATCCTGCGCCGCCAGCTGGACCGCCTCGCCGAGCGCGGCTGGACGGCGATGGCCGCCACGGAACTCGAGTTCCTGCTGTTCGAGACGAGCTACCGCGACGCGATGAAGCAGGGCTACCGCGGTCTGGAGCACGCCAACCTCTACAACCTCGACTACTCGCTGCTGGCGACGAGCCACGTCGAGCCGCTGATCCGCCGGATCCGGAACGAGATGAACGCCGCCGGGCTGGTCGTCGAGAACTCCAAGGGCGAGTGCAACCTCGGCCAGCACGAGATCAACTTCCTCTACGACGAGGCGCTGGCCACCGCCGACAAGCACGTGATCTACAAGAACGGCGCGAAGGAGATCGCCGACCAGGACGGCATGTCGATCACGTTCATGGCCAAGTACGACCAGCGCGAGGGCAGCTCGTGCCACGTCCACCTGTCCCTGCGCGACGACGCCGGCACGCCGGTCTTCGCCGAGCAGCCGCAGGTCTTCGACCAGTTCCTCGCCGGGCAGCTCGCCGCCGCGCGCGACCTGACGCTGTTCCTCGCGCCGAACGTCAACTCCTACAAGCGCTTCGCGTCGGCGTCGTTCGCGCCGACCACGATCGCCTGGGGCACCGACAACCGCACCTGCGCGATGCGCGTGCTCGGCGAGGGCGCGGGCAAGCGCATCGAGAGCCGGGCGCCGGGCGCCGACGTCAACCCCTACCTCGCGCTCGCGGCGATGATCGCCGCCGGACTGCACGGCGTCGAGCAGGGCCTGGAGCTGGAGGCCGAGCTGCCGGGCAACGCCTACGCCGACGCGAGCCGCCCGCGGCTGCCCACGACGCTGCACGAGGCCCGCGACCTGTTCGGTGCCAGCGAGATCGCGCGCGGGGCGTTCGGCGCCGACGTCGTCGACCATTACCTGAACTGCGCGCGCGTCGAGCTGGACGCCTACGACGCGTTCGTCACCGACTGGGAGCGCGTTCGCGGCTTCGAGCGGATGTGATGAGCACGCCCCCCGCCACGCCCTCGCTGGAGTCGGTCTTCTCCCCCGTTCGCTCACAGACGGCGTTCGAGGAGACCGTCGACCGCCTGGGCACCGCGATCAAGCTCGGCCTGCTCATGCCCGGCGCGCGACTCCCGCCCGAGCGCGACCTGTGCGCGCGTCTGGGCATCGCCCGCTCGACGCTGCGGCAGGCGCTGACCGCGCTCACTGAGAGCGGCCTGCTGTACGCCGTGCGCGGCCGCGGCGGCGGGACGTTCGTCGCCGAGAGCCTGCCGCCCGTCAGCGCGCCGACCGCCGAGCTGCTGGCGAGCTGGCGCGAGGCCTGCGATCTGCGCCTGGGCGTCGAGCTCGCCGTCGCGGCGCTGGCCGCCGACCGGGCCACGCCCGCGGAGCTCGCCGCGCTCGCCGCGCTGGTCGAGTCGATGGACGACATGCTCGAGGACTTCGAGGCCTACCGCCTGGCGGACGTGCGCTTCCACATCGGCCTGGCCGAGGCCTGCCAGAGCCCGCGACTGGTGCAGGCGATGACCGACACGCAGAGCGAGATGACGGACCTGATCCTCCACATCTCGCACCCGCCCGAGGTGCTGGCACACGCCAACGAGCAGCACGCACGGCTGCTCGCGGCGCTGCGTCAGCGCGATGCCGGCGCATCGCTGGCGATCGTGGCCGAGCACCTGCACGGCACGGAGCACGTGCTCGCCGGCCTGCTTCCGGGTTGATGCCAGGGTAGAGTCGGCCCCGGTGTGCCGGGAAGACTGGTCGGCGATGTCTCGCCGACCCCCTTCTCAGAGGAGAACGTCATCCCGCCTTCCGGTCTCAACCCTCGTTCGGTGTCCCCGTCGTGAACGGCGCGTGGTCCGTGCCCGCACTCGCGCGCGGGTGGCATCTCGGCGACGTCTACACGCTCGCCCTGGTGGGGGCCGGAGTGGCGGTGCTGATCGGCGCGCTGGCGCTCACCCACGAGCACCAGCGGGCATTCTCGGCGTCGGTCTTCTACCTCGCCGCCGGGGCGCTCGGCGCGGTCGCCATGTCCCTGCTCGGCGTGGATCCGATCGACCCGGAGGCCGATCACATCGTCGTCGAGCGCCTCACCGAGCTGGCGCTCATCGTCGCCGTCTTCTCCGCCGGCCTGACGATCGAGCGCCGCGTGGAGCGCCACTCGTGGATCTCGATCGCGACGCTGCTGCTCGTCGTGATGCCGCTGACGATTCTCGCCATCGCGGCGTTCGGCGTCTGGGCGATGGGCCTGTCGTTCGGCGCCGCGCTGCTGCTGGGCGCCATCATCGCCCCCACGGACCCGGTGCTCGCCGGCGACATCGGCCTGTCGGAGCCCGGCGGCGAAGTGTTCGGCGAGCCGCGGCTCTCGCTGCACACCGAGGCCGGATTCAACGACGGCCTCGCCTCGCCGTTCGTGGTCCTGGCCCTGTTCGTGGCCCAGGACGGCGGGACCGGCTGGTTCGGCGACTGGCTGGTCGCCGACCTCCTCTACGCCGCCGGCATCGGCCTCGTCGTCGGCGCGCTCGCCGGCGCCGGGGCGGCGGCGCTGCTCACCCGCGTGCGCCGCCGCGGACTGCTGTCGGCCAGGCTCGACGGCCTGCTCGGCATCGCCCTGGCACTGATCCTGTACGGGGCGACCGAGGCCGTCGGGGAGTATGGGCTGCTGGCCGTGTTCGCCGCCGGGTTCACGTTCCGCCGGTACGAGTTCGACCACGAGATCCACGGCGGCGTCTATCGCGGCACCGACGCCGCGGGGACGACGCTGGAATTCGCCGTGCTCCTGCTGCTCGGCACGATGCTGACGCTCGACGGCCTGGGCGCCCCGGGCCTGTGGGGCTGGCTGCTCGTTCCGGTGCTCCTGCTCGTGATCCGGCCGCTGCTCGTCCTCGCGACGGTCGGCCGCGGCCACATGGACCGCGGCTCGCGGCTGTTCCTCGGGTTCTTCGGCGTCCGCGGCGTCGCCGCGCTCTTCTACGCCGCCGTCGTCGTTCAGGCGGACGCGGTCTCGGCCGCCGAGCAGCGCGTCATCGTCTGGACGACGATCGCCTGCGTGGCGTGCTCGATCGTCGTCCACGGCCTGTCCGCCACGGCGCTCACGCGGCGCTGGCTCGAGCGCGGGTGACGAGCCGGAGCGGCGCAGGCCACCCTCGGTGCGACCCGCGCCTAGCCTAGTCTGACGCGACAAGAGACGTTGAGCTCCGGCCGAGACGCGGCCGGCGGAAGGAATGGACATGACGGACCGTCGAGGATCGAACAAGCCGCCCGGCGCCGGGGGGACGCTGCGGGTCGTGCCGCTCGGCGGGCTCGGCGAGATCGGCAAGAACATGTCGATCGTCGAGTACGACGGTCGGATCGTCGTGATCGACTGCGGTGTGCGCTTCCCCACCGCGGAGATGCACGGCATCGATCTGGTCCTGCCGGACTTCACCTACCTCAAGGAGCGCCGCGACAAGATCGAGGCGATCATCATCACCCACGGCCACGAGGATCACCTCGGCGGGCTGCCGTGGATCCTGCGCGAACTGGGCGACTCCGTGCCCGTGATCTACGGACGGCGCCTGACGGTGGCGATGGCCAAGTCCAAGCTCGACGAGCACAAGCTGGACACGACGGTGACCCAGCTGGAGCCGGGCGCCGCCGTGAAGGCCGGCCCGTTCGGGATCGAGTTCGTGCACCTGACCCACTCGATCCCCGACATGGCCGGCGTGATCCTGACGACGCCGCTGGGGAAGGTGTTCTTCACCGGCGACTACCGCTTCGACCAGACGCCCGTCGACGGCCATCCGGCCGACATCAGCCGCCTCTCGCGCCTGGGCGACGAGGGACTGCTGCTGCTCTGCGGGGACTCGACCAATGCCGACCGCGCGGGGTTCGCGCTGTCGGAGTCCGAGGTCGGCCCGCAGCTGCAGACGGTCTTCTCGAAGTGCTCGGGGCGGATCATCGTCACCTGCTTCGCGTCGAACATCCACCGCGTCCAGCAGGTCATCGACGCCGCCGACGCGCTCGGCCGGCGCGTCGCGCTCGTCGGGCGCTCGATGGTCAAGAACGTCGGCATCGGCCGCGAGCTGGGCCACATCCGCGTCCCCACCGGCCTGATGGTCGAGCCGCGTGCGCTGGGCAGCGTGCCGGACGGCGAGCTGGTGATCATCACCACGGGGTCACAGGGCGAGCCGCTCGCCGCGCTGCGGCGCATGGCCTACCACGAGCACCGCCAGGTCAAGCTGCACGCCGGCGACACGATCGTGTTCTCGGCGAACTCGATCCCCGGGAACGAGCGCGCGGTCAACGACACGATCGACCGGCTGTTCCAGATCGGCTGCGACGTCGTCACCAACAAGAACGCGCCGATCCACACCTCCGGCCACGGGCACCGCGAAGAGCTCAAGCTGATGCTCAACATGACGCGCCCGACGTACCTGATGCCGGTCCACGGCGACCACATGCGCATCCGGCTCCACGCCGAGCTCGGCGAAGCCGTCGGCATCCCGTCGGACCACATCTTCCGCGGCGACAACGGCCTGCCGCTGGAGATCACCGCCAAGGGCGCCCGCTTCGGGGACCGCGTCCAGTCCGGTATGACGTTCGTCGACGGGATCGAGCTCGGCGACCCGGCCGAGGCCGCGCTGCGCGACCGCCGCGAGCTGTCCGCCGACGGCATCCTGTTCGTCGTCGCGACGGTCTCCGCCGACGACGGCCTGACGCTCGCGCCGCACGAGATCGTCCTGCGCGGCATCCCGCTCACCGAGGACGAGAACGCCTTCCTCAAGGCGACCCGCAAGACGATCGAGGCATCGCTGGATCGCGCCGGCGACAACAAGATCCACGAGGTCGAGCTGATCCAGCAGGTCCTGCACGACGACCTCGCCGAGTTCGTCTACAAGCGCCTGCGCCGCCGTCCGATGATTCTGCCGGTCGTCGTCGAGGTCTGACGACCGCCCGCGGCGCGGCAGCGCCGGGCCCCTCACGCCGGACCTTGCACGACTTCGTGCGTTCCGCCACTTGACTTCCGTCCGCGCCGCCGCCTAGATTCGCGGCTGGGAAGAGGTCGGAGCGCCGATCCTTTACGGATCCGGCGCGAATTGCACAGAGAGAGGAACCCCCGTCGTGTCAACCACACCACAGGACCAGATGGGCGCCGACGAGCAACGCCTCGCCGAACTGGGCTACAAGCAGGAGCTGAATCGCACCTGGAGCGGCTTCCAGAACTTCGCGATCTCCTTCACGATCATCTCGGTCCTCGCGGGCTGCTTCACGACCTACTACCAGGCGTGGAACAACGGCGGCCCGGTCGCGATCTCGTGGGGCTGGCCGATCATCTCGGCGTTCATCCTCGTCATCGCCTTCTGCATGTCCGAACTGGTGTCCGCCTACCCGACGGCGGGCGGCATCTACTGGTGGGCGTCGAAGCTCGGCGGCCCGGCCTGGGGCTGGTTCACCGGCTGGTTCAACCTGCTCGGCCTGATCGCGATCGTCGCATCGGTCGACTACTTCGCCGGCCAGTTCCTCGGCGTGATTCTCGGGCTCTACAACGTGGACATCCTCGGGATGAACTTCGCGGACGGTGAACACGCGCTGCGCGAGACGTTCATCCTCTTCATCCTGCTGTTGTCGATCCACGTCGCGATCAACATCCGCGGCAGCCACCTCGTCGCCATCTTCAACGGCGTCTCCGTCTCGTGGCACGTCCTCGGCGTGATCGTGATCGTCGGCATCCTGATCTTCGCGCCCTCGCAGCACAAGAGCCTCAGCGACGTCTTCACCGAGACGCAGAACAACTCAGGCTTCAGCCACGGGATGTTCTGGTTCTACGTGCTCCCGCTCGGCTTCCTGCTGACGCAGTACACGATCACCGGCTACGACGCCTCGGCGCACATCTCGGAGGAGACGCACGGGGCAGCGGACTCGGCGCCTAAGGGCGTCTGGCGATCGGTCTTCTACTCGGCGATCATCGGTTACGTCGTGCTGCTGGCGATCACCTTCGCGGCACACGACTCGAAGGCGATCAACGAGGGCGGCGGGTCGATCTTCGCGGTCCTCGAGAGCGCGATGGGCACCGCTTGGGTGAAGGCGGTGCTGATCATCGCGCTCATCGGACAGGTCTTCTGCGGCATGAGCTGCATGACCAGCGCCTCGCGCATGATGTATGCGTTCAGCCGTGACGGCGCCGTTCCCGGGTCCCGGCTTTGGAGCAAGGTCAACGCCAACCGGATCCCGTTCAACGCCGTCATCGCCGTCGCCGTGCTGGCGATGATCATCACGCTGCCGGCACTGAAGGGCAACAAGGCCGGCATCACCGTCGCGTTCACCGCGGTCGTGTCGATCGGCGTGATCGGCCTGTACATCGCCTACGTGATCCCGATCTACCTGCGCTGGCGTCAGGGTGACGCGTTCAAGCCGGGACCGTGGACGCTGGGCAGCAAATACAAGTGGATGAACCCGATCG
>JBKJRO010000082.1:0-3832 GCA_046594555.1 Solirubrobacteraceae bacterium | reverse complement strand
GGCCTCGCCTGTTGCGCCATCGAGATGATGTCGATGGTCTCCGCCCGCTACGACTCCGCCCGCTACGGCGCCGAGGTCTTCCGTGCCTCCCCACGACAGGCCGACATGCTGATCCTCTCCGGCCGGGTCTCGATCAAGATGGTCCCCGTCATCCGCCGCATCTACGACCAGATGCTGGAGCCGAAGTACACGATCGCGATGGGCGCCTGCTCCAGCTCGATGGGCGTCTTCAACAACTACGCGATCGTCCCGGCCGACAAGTTCCTCCCCGTCGACGTCCACGTGCCCGGCTGCCCGCCGCGGCCGGAGGCGCTGATGCACGGGATCATCAAGCTCCGCGCGATGATCCAGGAGGACCCGAGCATGGGCTGGCGCCAGCGCTACGGCGGGCAGGGGACCGAGGAGATCGTTCCGCAGCTGCGCACACCGGTCGCCGCGGAGACGCCGGATGCCTGATGCGGGCGGCCTCGAGCTGCTGGCGGACGAGCTGCGCGGCACCGATGCGGACTGCGTCCTGGCGACGGGGATCTTCCGTGGCAAGGCGTCGATCGACATCGCGCCCGGGTCCGTCGTCGAGGTCCTGGAGGCGCTGCGCGCCCAGGGCTACGACTTCCTCGTCAGCGTCCACGGCCTGGACTACTACCCGCACGAGCCGCGCCTGGGCGTGCAGTACGAGCTGCTGAACATGCGCGCGCTGGACCGCCTGACGGTGCGCCTGCGCGTGAGCATCGAGGACGCGCGCGTGCCGTCGGTGGCGCCCGGCTGGCCGACCGCCGACCACCAGGAACGCGAGGTCTACGACATGTTCGGCGTGGTCTTCGACGGCCATCCCGACCTGCGCCGCATCCTCATGCCCGAGGACTACGAGGGCCACCCGCAGCGCCGCGACTTCCCGATCGGCGGCGAGCCCGTGCTGTTCACGCACAACGAGACGACGACGCCGCGGTGGTTCCAGTGACCGTCCCCGACTACCGCGAGATCGAGCAGAGCGTCACGTTCTCCGAGCTGCCGGCCGTGGACGCCGACGGCCGCGAGCTGCTGACGCTGAACATCGGCCCGCATCACCCCGCGACCCACGGCGTGCTGCGCCTGCTCGTCACGCTCGACGGCGAGATCCTGCGCGACGTCAAGCCGATCATCGGCTACGTCCACACCGGCATCGAGAAGACGGCCGAGGACAAGAGCTACTGGAAGGTCATCCCCGTCGTCGAGCGGATGGACTACCTGTCCTACTACTTCAACGCCTACGCGTTCTGCGGCGCGGTCGAGACGCTGCTGGAGATCGAGGTCCCCAAGCGCGCCCAGTACCTGCGCGTGATCCACATGGAGCTCAACCGGATCATGAGCCACCTCGTGTGGCTCGGGACGAGCGCGCTGGACCTCGGCGCGATCTCCGTCTGGTGGTACTGCTTCCGCGAGCGCGAGCAGTTGCTGGACCTGTTCGAGATGTCCAGCGGCCAGCGCATGCACACGCGCTACTTCCAGGTCGGCGGCGTGATCGAGGACATCCCGGACGGCTGGGTCGAGATGGTCCGCAAGTTCTGCGCGATCATGCCCGACGCCGCCGATGTCTACGGCGACCTGCTGAACCGCAACGAGATCTTCATCCAGCGGCTGCGCGGGGTCTGCGCGCTCGACGAGGCGACGACGCTCAGCCTTGGCGTCACCGGCCCGCTGCTGCGCGCCACGGGCAACCCGTGGGACCTGCGCAAGGCGATGCCGTACTGCTCCTACGAGGATTTCGACTTCCAGATCCCGGTCGGCACCAACGGCGACAACTACGACCGCTACGCGGTGCGCCTGGCCGAGATCAAGGAGTCGGTGAAGATCATCGAGCAGGCGCTCGACGGGCTGCCCGAGGGGCCGTTCATCACCGAGGACCGCAAGGTCGCGCTGCCGCCGCGGCACGAGCTGGCGACCTCGATGGAGGCGCTGATCCACCATTTCAAGCTCGTCACCGAGGGCTTTCGCGTGCCCGAGGGCGAGGTCTACTTCCCGATCGAGGGCCCGCGCGGCGAGCTCGGCTGCTTCGTCCGCGCCGACGGCTCCAGCAAGCCGGCCCGCGTGCACATGCGCGACCCGAGCTTCGTCAACCTGCAGGCCACCGCGCCCGCGGTCGAGGGCTCGCTGCTGGCCGACATGATCGCTACGCTCGCGATGCTCGACCCCGTCCTCGGAGGGGTGGATCGATGACCATCGACCCGACGGACATCCCGCGCTACGCGGGCGGCTCGCGCGTGCCGGGCTGGGACGACGCGGCGGACCTGTCGAAGGATCCGTCGGGCATTCCCGACCCGGCGCAGGTGCCCGTCCCGGACGAGCTGCGCGCCGAGATCGAGGAGCTGATGACGCGCTACCCCGAGCGGCGCTCGGCGGCGATCCCGGCGCTGTTCGCGGTCCAGCGCCGCTACGGCTGGTGCACGCCGCAGGGCGTCGAGCAGGCCGCCTGCGTGATGCGCGTCACGCCCGGCTACCTGACGGCGGTCGCGACGTTCTACGACATGCTCGAGACGAAGCCCGTCGGGCGCAAGACGGTCTACGTCTGCACGAACATCTCGTGCTCGCTGTGCGGCGCCGACGAGCTGCTCGCCGCGCTGCGCGCCGAGCTGGGCGAGGACCCGGACGTCAACCTGCGCGGCTTCGAGTGCCTGGGCGCCTGCGACATCGCACCGATGGCCTCCGTCAACGGCGAGTACGTCGGTCCGATCACGCTCGACGAGGTCCCCGAGCTGGCCCGTCAGATCCGCGCCGGGCAGGCGCCGCTGCCCCAGAAGCAGCTGCGCCTCCGTCCCAGCGCCGACCCGAAGGTCTCCGCGTCATGACCGACCTCCTCCTCTTCAAGGACATCGACGAGCCCGGCCTGAATACGCTGCCGGTCTACGAGCGGCGCGGCGGCTACCACCAGCTGCGCGCCGCGCTGGGCACCCCGCGCGAACAGCTGATCGAGTCGCTCAAGGGCTCCGGCCTGCGCGGCCGCGGCGGCGCCGGCTTCTCGATGGGCATGAAGGCCTCGTTCCTGCCACAGGGGACGATGCAGAAGTACGTCGTGGTCAACGCGGACGAGTCCGAGCCGGGCACGTTCAAGGACCGCGAGCTGATGCAGAAGAACCCGCACCAGCTGATCGAGGGCATCGTCATCGCGGCCTACGCGGTCGACGCGACGAAGACGTTCATCTACATCCGCGGTGAGTACGAGCACCAGGCCGACGTCCTCGACGCGGCGATCGCGGAGGCCTACGCCGCCGGCCACCTCGGCGCGAACATCCACGGGTCGGGCTTCGACTGCTCGCTGGTGCTGCACCGCGGCGCCGGCGCCTACATCTGCGGCGAGGAGACGGGGCTGCTCGACTCGCTGGAGGGCAAGCGCGGCAACCCGCGCCTGAAGCCGCCGTTCCCCGCCAATCAGGGACTGTTCCAGGGGCCGACGCTGATCAACAACGTCGAGACGCTCTCGACGGTGCCGCACATCCTCGCGATGGGCGCCGAGACCTACGCGGCGATCGGCGTCAAGAACTCGTCCGGGACGAAGCTCGTCTCGGTCAGCGGCAACGTCCAGCGGCCGGGCAACTACGAGATCGAACTCGGCATGAAGAGCCGGGACATCATCTACGGCCTCGCCGGCGGGCCGCCGGAGGGCCGCGAGGTCAAGTTCTGGTTCCCGGGCGGGTCCTCGTCGCCGGTCCTGACGCGCGACGACCTGGACCTGCCGTATGACTTCGACTCGATGGCGCAGTCCGGGTCGATGCTCGGCTCCGGCGCGATCATCGTCGTCGACGAGAGCCAGTCGGTCGTGGACGTCTGCCTGAAGCTCGCCAAGTTCTACGCCCACGAG
>JBKJRO010000061.1:0-13683 GCA_046594555.1 Solirubrobacteraceae bacterium | reverse complement strand
GAACACGAGCGCCGACGCGCTGTTCGCGCCCGGGGTCCTGGGCTACTGGAAGTCCGCCTTCTTCTCGGAGCTCTCCGACGCGGCGATCGCCGTCCTCGTCGACGCGTTCGAGCGCGCTCCCACCGACCTGTGCACGCTGATCATCGAGGCATTCCAGGGCCAGGCGACGCGCATCGAGCCGACCGCGACCGCGTACCCGCACCGGCAGGCGGGGCACAACCTCTTGCTCATCTCCCAATGGACCGATCCGGCTGACAGCGACGCCGGCATCGCCTGGGCGCGCACGACGTTCGAGGCGCTCGCTCCGCACATGGCCGACCGGTCGTACACGAACTATCTCCCGGCGGACGACCACGACCGCGTCCGGGACGCCTACGGCGTCAACTACGACCGGCTGGTCGAGCTCAAGCGCCGCTACGACCCGCACAACCTGTTCCACCTCAACCAGAACATCGATCCGTCCTGACGCGATCTCGTCGGCAGCGTCGGGCGTTGCGACACCGAGGTCTGCTGCGGACTGCTGCGACCTCGAGCTTCCACGTCGTTCCATCGCGGGGGCGGCGACAGGCTCGCACGTCTCGGTACTAAGAGGCCTCGCTTCGGGGGGCCTCTCTCGTTTCGGCTCGGATGTGGCACTGCTGCTTTTGGGGCAAAGAACTAGCAAACCGCGCAGGGAACATTCCTGAACGCTTGCCCATGCGGGTGGGGTGTCACCGGCCCTTGCTGTGCATTGAGAGCGAGCGGGCTCCGGTGTTGCTCAGCAGTGCTTGTGAGAAGTAGGTTCGTCGTCGGGGTCGGGCGATCCGAACTGAGGGGGGCGTGGGTTCGTGCGGAGTATCTGGCGTCGGAGGGGGTTCTGATGGGTGTCATGGTGATCTTGGAGATGGACGGCGCGAGCGACGCGCTGCTCGCGGCGGCGGCCGACCTTGAAGCACGCCGACCCACGTCGGCCATCGCGGCTCGGATGGTCGCGCCCACGGAGACCGGTGTCGTCATGTGCACGTTCTGGGAGTCCGCGCAGGCACGGGAGGAGTACCAGTCAGATCCCGAGCACGGCGAGGCGCTGCGGGAGAGCGGTCTGTTGGCGGCCGTGACCGACATGCGGTCCCGAGTGTTCGAGCAGGCGGAGTTGGCGCGGTAGGAGCGCGCAAACCCATCGCTTGGCTCGGACTCACGCTGCGGACGAAAAGCGGGAGCGCCGCTGTCGACACGGCCATGACCGGCTAAACGTCCTCGGTCCGGGCGGTGCGACATGGGGCACGGCATGCCCGCGGCTTACGGTCCGCGCGGTGTGCACTCGGGTCGTCGTGCCGGCCGAGGGAGCGCAGTCCGCGCGCGATCTGATCCGTACTGTTCGCAGGCCTGTGGTCGTCGCCAAGATGCTCCGCCCGGGCAGACCGCTCCGCCGGGTGGCGCGACCGTGACGCGACCGTGGCACAGCGACGTGCCGAGCGGCGTGACGCGTCCTCACGCTGCGCCACGCCCCAGCCAGGCTCACAGCATACGCGCACGATTGCAAGGATCTCCAGGGGTTTCGCGGCGGCGCTTGGGCGCCCTCTCACGGCGGAAACCGGAGTTCGAATCTCCGTGGCGGTACTCCTGAAAGCCCGGGGCCCACGGGCCTTCGTCGTCTCCGCCGCTGTTCGCCTGGTCGGATGACGAGGGGCCGCTTATGCTCGCGGCGTGCGCGAACGCGGGCTGCGTCGGAGGGTGGAACGGCTGCCGGACTGGCTGCAGCGGTTCGTCGAGATCGGCGCGCTTCCCACGGACTCGGATGAGCTTCGTGCTCGCAAGGCGGGCCTGGTCCTGTCGGCGGCGCTGATGGCGGCGCTGTCGTGCGTGTGGATCGTGACGTACGCCGTGCTCGGGCTCTGGCTGTCGGCCCTGATCCCGTTCGTCTACCAGGTCGCCACGGCGGTCAGCATCGCCACCTTCGCGCGAACGCGCCGGTACATCCTGTTCCGCCAGAGCCAGTTGGTCCTCCCGCTGCTGCTGCCGTTCGCGCTGCAATGGAGCCTGGGCGGTTTCGAGAACTCCTCCGCTGTGTGCCTCTGGGCGATCACCTCCCCGATGGGGGCGCTCGTCTTCGTGGGAGCACGGCAGGCCGTCCCCTGGTTCCTCGCCTTCGTCGGGTTCGTCGTGCTCTCCGCCGCGATCGATCCGGCCCTGGCCGCCGGGGCGCCGGACATCCCGCAGGGTGTGCGCGTCGCGTTCTTCGCGCTCAACGTCCTCGGCGTGGCGGCGACCGTGTTCGCGGTGCTGCAGTACTTCGTCCGCTCCCGCGAGGGGGCGCTGGCGGACCTCGCGCGACAGCACGAGGCACTCGAGCTGGAGCAGGCCAAGTCCGAGCGTCTGCTCCTCAACGTGCTGCCCGCCCCGATCGCCGCGCGGCTCAAGGACCACGAGGGGATCATCGCCGACGACCTTCCCTCGGTCACCGTCCTCTTCGCCGACATCGTGGGCTTCACGCCGCTGTCCGAGCGACTGCAGGCGTCGGAGGTGGTGTCCCTGCTCGACGCCGTGTTCGAGCGCTGGGACGGGCTGGTCGCCGACTACGGCGTGGAGAAGATCAAGACGATCGGCGACGCCTACATGGTCGCCGGCGGCATTCCGCTCCCGCGGGACGACCACGCCGAGGCGATCGCCGAGCTGGCGCTCGCGATGGGGCCGCAGCTGGCGGACTGCTCGGCTGCGGCCGGCCTGTCCCTGCAGGTGCGGATCGGCATCGACAGCGGCCCGGTCGTCGCGGGCGTGATCGGCAGGGCGAAGTTCAGCTACGACCTGTGGGGCGACACCGTCAACACCGCCAGCCGCATGGAATCCCACGCGCTTCCCGGCACGATCCAGGTGACCGAGCGCGCGTACGAACGGCTCAGGAGCCGGTTCGAGCTGCAGCACCGCGGCGTCGTCGAGATCAAAGGCAAGGGCCCGATGACCAGCTACCTCCTCATCGGCCCGCGCGGTCGTCCGCCCGTGTGACGCTGGGCATCCGCGCAGATCGGGTTCGCGTCGAGGTGTAGTGTCGGGCGATGTCCGAACAGCAGCGCGCGGGAGCAGTGGCGATGGCCAACGAAGAGGCGGTGCGCGCCTGGGACACGGTCCTCTACGAGCGGTGGAAGTCGAACCGCCACGTGTTCGTGGGTGCGCTGGCGGAGGTCACCGAGGAGGTCTTCAAGCGCTTTCCGCCGCCCGAGGGCGGGCGCTGCATCGACATCGGCTGCGGATTCGGCGATACGACCCAGCGGATGGCGGAACTCGTCGGACCAGCAGGCTCCGCGCTCGGCACCGACTCCTCCCCGCACTTCATCGCAGACGCGCGCCGTGAGGCCGCGGAGGCGGGGGTCGCCAACGTCACGTTCGAGATCGCCGATGCGCAGACAGCGGCGTGGGGTCCGGTCCACGACTACGCGTTCTCGCGCATGGGGACGCAGTTCTTCGCCGCGCCCGTCCCGGCCATGCGCGTGATCCGAGGCGCGCTCAGGCCGGGCGGCAGGCTTGCCAAGGTCTGCTGGCGCCGAAAGGCCGAGAGCCCGTTCTGGGCCGAGACCGAGCAGGTGGTCCAGCGGTTCCTCGCGCGCCCCGAGGAGTACGAGGCCGACACGTGCGGACCCGGACCGTTCTCGCTCGGCAATCCCGAGACCACCCGAGGCATTCTCGAAGCCGCCGGGTTCGCGGACATCGAGTTGGATCAGCGCGACTTCGACTACTTCATGGGCGCCGACATGGACGAGGCGATCGACTCGCTGCTGGCGATCGGGCCCGGCGCCGAGCTGATCCGGCTCAACGGCGAGCATGGAGAGAGCCGTCGGGGCGAGATCGCCGAGGCGCTGAAGGACCACTACGCCGCATGGCAGCAGCCCGACGGCTCGATCGTCGGCCGTGGGGCGATCTGGATCGTCGCCGCCACGAATCCCGGTTAGCGCGAGGCGTCCCCGGTCACGGTCCGAAGGTCCGCCGCCGTGATCCACGCGAACCGCTGCGGCATGCCGTTGGGGGTGTGGTGGGTCACGTCGCGGTGGCCGAGCAGTTCGAAGACGTCTCCGAGCAGGTGGCCGAGGCCGAGTGCCCGCTCAGCACGACCGGTTGCCGCTGGGCATCGCGCGTGACCTTTTCTCCGGTCGCCTGTCTCAACGAGCGGACCAACGCCGGCGCTTCTCAGGCTCGTCGGCACCGTCGGAACAGATTTCCCAAGATTTCGCAGGGTGGCGACACCGTGCGAACGCACCACCACCGCCGCTGCGCCGCTCCCCCTGCTGCGCGGCGGCGGTCGTGTTTCCGGCCTACGCGCGCCCGGCACGCGCCCGGTCGCCGCCGGCGTACGAGCCGAGGTCGACGAGGAACGCGAAGATCACGAGGAAGGTCTCGAAGCCGTGGACCCCGTGCGTCCCGGTGGCCCACAGCACCGCGTAGGCGAGCGTGGTCCACGGCAGCAGGAAGAAGCCCAGCAGCGGGACGAGCCACCCGTCGAACGCGCGGCTCACGTCATCGGTGAAGACCCAGACGACGAACAGGGCCAGGCGCGCCGAGATGAACGCGAGCAGGACGACGAGGCAACCCATGGCGCGAAGCTACCACCGCCGCCCCGCTCGCGACGTCGCCCTCTTGGGCCGCTCTTAGCGCGGCCTTTGCGGAGCGCGTTCTAGCGTCGCGCCGTCCGCGCGGCTGACAGGGGCGCGACGCGGACGCCAACCCCGATCCCCGGCCACAGCGCCGGAGTCAGGAGCGCGTTCTTCATGGCGCACCGCACCATCCGGCCGGCGACGATCGCCGCCGCATCAGCCCTGCTCATCGCGACCGTGGGCCTCGCAGCCTGCGGCGGCAGCTCGAACTCGAGCTCGAGTTCGGCCAGCACCCCGACGACGACCCCGTCCACCACGGCCACCACCACACCCGCGACGACGACGGCCGCCACGACACCGGCGACCGCGGCCGGGACGACCGTGCCGGTCGCGCTCAGCGAGTACAGGATCAAGCCGGCGGTCGCCTCGGCACCCGCCGGGCGCGTCGTGTTCGACGTCACGAACGACGGCACGATCAAGCACCAGTTCACGATCATCCGGACGCCGAAGTCCGCCGCGACCGTGCTGTCCAAGCAGAACCCCAACGACGACATCGCGGGGGCTCGCGGCGAGATCGCGTCGCTCCAGTCCGGCGCCGACAAGAAGCTCGTCATCAAGAAGCTGGCAGCGGGCCACTACGCCCTCGTCTGCGCGCTGCCGGGCCACTACCAGGGCGGGATGTTCGCCGACTTCACGGTCAAGTAGCGCCGCTCGGAGCGGGCGGCCCGTCGCGCGACTGAAGCGCGGCGGGCCGCGTGCCGATCACTGCGGAGTGCTCCGTCCGGAGAACCGCACCCTCGCGATCTGCGCCGCCGCGCTCGTGCCGCTGCTGAGCCTCGGCTGGTACGCGCGCTCCCAGCGCCTGGACGTGCAGCGCCGCGCGAGCGCCGCCGCGTCGCGCATCGCGGGCCGCCCGGTCCGCGTGCACTGCCCCGGCCTGCTGAAGCGCACGTTCCTGCGGGAGATCAACCACGGATCGGTCAGGTTCTACGACGGCAGGCCGGTTGATGACACGCAGCTGTCGGGCGAGGCCTGTGCCGGGCTCGGCCGCCTCGTCGGCAAGGGCGCGGCGCTGGACCTGTCGTGCCTGCAACTCGATCAGTGCGCAGCCGAGGACACGCGCGTCGCACTCGGCGTGTCGGTCCTGGCCCATGAGGCCGTCCACCTGCGCGGGGTCATGGAGGAAGCGCGGACCGAGTGCGAATCGGTGCGCTGGGCCGCGCGCGTGGCGAGCGACCTCGGAGCGTCGCCGCAGGCCGCCGCCCTCATCGCCGACTGGAAGTTCTCCGTCGGGGCGGACCACCTGCCCGAGCAGTACCAGACGACCGCGGACTGCCGCGTGGCGTCGCCCGGCTGAGCGGCGCGCGTCAGAGCTTCGGCACCCTCCCGGTCAGGCGCCGGCCGCACGTGCGGTAGCTGCGCTTGCCGGTGATGACGCGCCCGTTGGCCGCCACGACGACGATCTTGACCGAGGGCCGCGGCAGGTGACCGCAACTTTGTGCAGAAGCCCGGGTTTGAACGTGCACGAGCGGCGTGATTCTCAGCACGCCGCGGCAATTTCAGGGACGAGTTGGACCTCTCCTCGAACGGGCGGGCCGCACCGGGCTCGCCCGTTCTGCGTCCGGGTGAAGGAACGTCCGCACCGGCGTCGAAGATGCACGTGAGCCCGCACGAATGCGAGCTTCGATCCCCCCTGATTGACCCGCGCTTGTCGCGGCGGCGACCCTTCTGCGATTCCCCCGTCGCGCCGCCGCCGCGGCAAGCGCCCTTTTCTCCCGGTCAGGCCTGCGGCGGGGCGCCGCCGCCCGGCTGCCACAGCGGCTCCTCGCCGGCGTTGGCGCCGCGGCTGAGGATGAACAGCAGGTCCGACAGCCGGTTCAGGTAGCGCAGGATCTCCGCGTTCGCACCCTCGACGAGCAGCACGCGCCGCTCGGCGCGCCGGCAGACGGTCCGGCAGACGTGCAGCTGCGCCGCCGCGGGCGTGCCGCCCGGGAGGATGAACGACTTCAGCGGCGCGAGGGTCCCGTTGACCTCGTCGCAGCACGCCTCGAGCCAGGTCGTCTGCTCGGCGCGCAGCCGCAGCCGCGCGCGCGGCGCCTCCTCGCCGGGCGCCGGCTCCGGCTCCGGCACCGACAGGTCGGCGCCGAGGTCGAACAGGTCGTTCTGGATCCGGCGCAGCCAGGCCGCGTACTCCTCGGGCAGATCGGGCAGCGTCAGCGTGACGCCGAGCTGGGCGTTCAGCTCGTCGACGTCGCCGTAGGCGTCGATGCGCGGGTGCGTCTTCGGCACCCGGCTCATGTCGCCCAGGTGGGTCTCGCCCGCGTCGCCGAGCCGGGTGTAGATCCGGGTGAGGTTGACGGTCACGCCGCCGAGCGTAGCGGCGCCGCGAGCGCTAGGCTGCCTCCGTTCAAGGTCGGTGGTCAAGGGAAGTCCGGTGCGATACCGGCGCGGACCCGCCACTGTGACCGGGGGAGCCCCCGCAGGCGCCGCAAGGCGCAGCCACTGGACCGGCCGGCGCCGGGACGGGAAGGCGCGGAGGGAGTGCCCGGGAGCCAGGAGACCTGCCTCCGGCCATCAAGCACATACGCCCTCGCGGAAAGGGGTGGCTTCATGTCTCGACGTTCTCTCGGTCTCCTTGTCGGAGTCCTGACCCTGCTTCTCACACCGGCCGTGGCATCGGCCGTGTCCGGTACACCGGCGGCCGTCGGCGTCCGCGTGGAGGGCGCGACGGACACGCTCCTCGCGCGCACCGCCGTCACGACGACGACCGCGCCCGTCGTCAAGGACGGCGACCCGCTGCACGCATGCTCGGGCACCTCGACCGCCGGGGCGCTGGAGCTCGCGACCGCCGGCGCCTGGGCCGGCATCTGGAACGGCGGCTTCGGCACCTACAGCGTCGACAGCGTGAAGGGCGAGTCGCACGTCTTCGGCAGCGGCCGCTACTGGGGACTGTTCCTCAACGGCTACGCCGCCCCGAGCGGGATCTGCGGCGTCCAGATGCAGGCCGGCGACGAGCTGCTCGTCGCGGCCATCAGCGAGACCGGTACGGCCGGCGTGCTGGAGCTCGCCGGCGTCCCGGCGACGACCAAGCCCGGCGTGCCGTTCACGGTCACGGTCACGCGGAAGGTCACCGACTTCCTCCCGCCGACCTACGACCCCGTGAACTCGAGTGCCCCCGTCGCCGGGGCGATGGTGGCCGGGGCGACGACGGGCGTCGATGGCACCGCGGCGGTGACATTGAGCGCGCGCGGCCCCGCGACGCTCCGCGCGAGCGACGCGGACGACGTCCGCTCGGTCCCCGCCGTGGTCTGCGTGACCGACGGCGCCGACGGCTCGTGCGGTACGACCGTGCCCCCGCCTCCGGCGCCGGTCGTGCCGGCGCCCGTGCCGGACGCGCTCCCGGCGTTGCCGTCGATCGGCGCGATCGGCGAGCAGCAGGCGTTCAGCGCCGCGAAGGCGCCGCGCGAGCTGAAGGGCACGGTCGCGGCCGACGCATCGGGCATCAAGGACGTGCTGCTGAGCCTGACGCGCCGGACGGGCAAGCGCTGCGAGCGCTACGACGGGCCGACCGAGGCCTGGGTCGCGCTGAAGCCCTGCGGGGCCCAGAACGGCAGGTTCTTCTCGATCGGGTCGTCGGCGACGTGGTCCTACCTGCTGCCGAAGGCGCTCACCAAGGGCCGCTACGTCCTGGACGTGCGGACGGTCGACGGCGCCGGCAACGTCACTCGCGGCGCCTCGCGCGGGGGGGCCGGGTCGCCCCGCACGCGCGTCGTGTTCTACGTGCGCTGATCCGATGACCCGCCGCTCCCGCATCCCGCTCATGGCCGTCGCGCTCGGCGCGCTGGGCATGGCGGGCTGCGGCGTCGGCGCCGGGAGCAGTTCGGACGACCCCGTCACGCTGACCGTCACGCGCGACTTCGGTCGCGCCGTCGTCGTGCCCGCGACCAGCGCGAAGACGCCGTCGTCGGAGACGGTGATGCGGATGCTCCAGCGCCGCGTGCCGGGCGTCACGACGCGCTACGGCGGCGGCTTCGTGCAGAGCATCGGCGGGCTCGCGGGCGGCACGCAGGGCGGCAGGCAGGTCGACTGGTTCTACTTCGTCAACGGCAGCGAGGCGCGCAAGGGCGCCGCGGCGACCACGGTCCGGGGCGGCGACGCCATCTGGTGGGATCGTCGCGTCTGGGACGCGGCCGAGAGCGTTCCGGCGGTCGTCGGCTCGTTCCCGGAGCCTTTCCTGCACGGGCCGGGCACCGCCAAGCGCCTGCCCGTGCGCGTCGAGTGCATCGATCCCAGGTCCGCGGCCTGCGCGGCGGTGGAGGACCGGCTCGTCGGCCTCGGCGTCCCGGCGGCCCGCGGATCGCTGCGCTCGTCGTTCACCGCGGACACGCTGCGGGTGCTCGTCGGGCCGTGGATCGCGGTCAGCGAGGACGACGCGGTGCGGCGGATCGAGGACGGCCCCGGCGCGAGCGGCGTGTACGCGCAGCCGCGCGACGGCGGCCGCGCTCTGACGCTGCTCGATCCCGCCGGGCACGGCGTGCGGACGCTGGGCCCCGGGGCCGGGCTGGTCGCCGCCACGGCGGTCCGCGACCAGCCGCCGGTCTGGGTGGTCAGCGGTACCGACGCGGCCGGGGTCGAGGCCGCCGCGCGGGCATTCCGCCGCGAGGATCTGCGCGGGCGCTTCGCCGTCGCCGTGGCCGGCGGCACGGTCGTGCCGCTCCCCGTCCAGAGGGCGCCGCGGTGATCCACACGCCCGGCGCGAGCGTCCTGCATGCCGCCCGTGCGGGGTTCGCCGCCGCGTATGGCGCGACACTTGTCGCGCTGGCCCTCAGCTTCGACCATCCGCTGATCCTGCTCGCGCTGGGCGCCGTGGTCCTGGCGGCGGCGAGCTTCGCCGGAGTCGGGCACGAGGTCCGGCGGGCCGCGCTGTTCGCGCTCCCGCTGGGTGTGCTGATCGCGGTCGTCAACGCACTCGTCGTCCGCCAGGGCCTGACGGTGCTCGTCCGCTTCGGCGAGGTGGGGCCGCTCGGCCAGGTCGACGTCACGCTCGAGGGACTCGCCTACGGGCTGGTGCTCGCGTTGCGCGTCGCGCTCGTCGGGATGGCCTGCGCGCTGGCGGCGGCGACCGTCGACCCTGACGAACTGCTGCGCGCCCTGCGCCCGCTGTCCTTCCGCTCCGCCCTGACCGCGGCGCTGGCGACGCGGATGGTCCCGGTGCTGACGCGTGACGCACGGCGCATGCACGAGGCCCGGCGCTGCCGCCCGGATGGCGGTGGCAGCTCGACCGCCGCCGGGTTCGCCCTCGCGCGGGCCGTGACGACGAACGCGCTCGATCGCGCCGTCGACGTGGCGGCGACGCTCGAACTGCGCGGCTACGCCTCGCGCCGCGCCGCCCCGCGCGGGCCGCGGCGGCCGTTGTCGCGGCACGATGTCGCGGTCGGGTGCTCGGCCGGGGGCCTGATCGTGCTCGCGATCGGCGCGGCGCTCGCCGGCGCCGCGGACGTCGAGCCCTATCCGCGGATCAGCGTGCCGACCGGGTGGGCGGAGGTCGCCTTCGCGGCGGCGATCGCGCTCGTCGCACTGCTGCCGTTCGCCGACCGACGGGGGATCGCCCGATGACCGCCCTGGCGTTCGAGGCCTTCTCGTACACGTACCCCGGCGCCGCGGCGCCCGCGCTGCACGACATCTCGCTGGCGATCGAGCCCGGGGCGTTCGTCGTCGTCGCCGGCCTGTCCGCGTCCGGCAAGTCGACGCTGATCCGCGCCGCCTGCGGCCTGGTCCCGCACTTCCATGGGGGCACCGCCGCCGGGACCGTCCGCGTCGGCCCGCTGGACACCCGCGAGCACGGGCCCGGCGTGCTGAGCGCGCACTGCGGCACGCTGCTCCAGGACCCCGAGACGCAGGTCGTGATGAACGCCGTCCGCAGTGAGATCGCGCTGCCGCTGGAGCATCAGGGGCTCGGCGCCTCGGCCGTCGCGCGCGGGGTGGAGGAGGCGGCGCTGGCGCTCGGCGTGGCCCACCTGCTGGACCGCCCGACGCATGAGCTGTCCGGCGGCGAGCTCCAGCGCGTGGCGCTGGCCGCCGCGATCGCCGCGCGCCCGCCGCTCGTCCTGCTCGACGAGCCGACCTCGCAGCTGGACCCGGTCGCCGGCGACGAGCTGATCTGGCTGCTGCGCCGCCTGAACGAGGAGTGGGGGACGGCGGTCGTCCTGGCCGAGCACCGGCTGGAGCGCTGCCTGGCCCACGCCGACCGCGTGATCGTCCTCGACGAGGGTGCGGTCGTCTGCGACGCCGCCCCCGGAGCGATGCTCGAGTGGGCCGCGAGCCACGCGCCGGCCCTGCAGACGCCGGCCGCACGGATGTTCGTCCGCGCGGGTCTGCGCCCGGCCCCCGCGGGCGTCAAGGAGGCACGCGCCACGCTGCGCTCGCACGGGCTGCTCGATCCGCCCGCCGACCCCGCGCCCGGCCCGGTCGCCGCGCCGCGCCGCCGCCTGCTGCCCCGCCGCCGGCACGAGGAGGCGAGTGCGCTGCGCGCCCGGGGCGTCTGGCAGGAACTGCGCGGAGGCCGGGCGATCCTGCGCGGGGTGGATCTGGCGCTGGCTCCGGGCGAGCGCGTCGCGCTCATGGGTCGCAACGGCGCCGGGAAGTCCACGCTGCTGCGGCACCTCGCCGGCCTGCAGGAGCCCACGCGCGGGCGCGTGGAGGCTGCCGGCCGCGTCGCGCTGCTGCTGCAGAACCCGGGCGACTACCTCGTGCGCGAGCGCGTCGGTGACGAGGTCGGGCCCGAGGCGCTGCTCGCCGCCGGCCTGGGGGACCGCGCCGATCGCCACCCGCGCGACCTGTCCGGCGGCGAGCGTCAGCGGCTGGCGCTGGCGATCGTCCTCGGCGGTGACGACACGCCCGCCGCCGTGCTGCTCGACGAGCCGACGCGCGGGATGGATCGCGCGGTCAAGGGCGACCTCGTCGACCGGCTGTGCGACCTGTCGGCCCGCGGCGTCGCGGTCATCGTCGCCACGCACGACGCGGAGTTCGCCGCTGCCGCGTGTGAGCGCGTCGTCCTGCTCGCCGACGGGGCGCCGATCGCCGACGGCCCGACCCCCGAGGTGCTCAGCGGCGGCTGGCACTTCGCGACCGAGTGCGCCCGCGTGCTGGGCGCCGCCAACGACCCGCACGACCCGGCGCTGACCCCCGAGGACGGCGGGGCACTGCTGCGCGCGCGGATGACGACGGAGCTGCGCGCATGAACTGGGCCCTGGTCTCGTTCGCCATCCTCGGCGCCTGCCTCGCCTGCGGCTTCGCCTGGTACGAGCGCACCAGCCCCGGCTCGCGCATGCTGGCCCTCGTCGCGACGCTCGCGGCGCTGGCGGCGATCGGCCGGGTCGCCTTCGCGCCCTTGCCGAACGTCAAGCCGACGACGGACATCGTGCTGATCGCCGGGTTCGCGCTCGGGGCAGCTCCCGGATTCACCGTCGGCGCGGTCGCCGCGCTGGCGTCGAACATCGTCTTCGGGCAGGGTCCGTGGACGCCGTGGCAGATGGTCGCCTGGGGCATCGTCGGTCTCGCCGGGGCCGCGCTCGGCACGCTCAGCGGGCGTCGCATCGGGCGCGTGCCGCTGGCTGTCGCCTGCGGCCTGATGGGCCTGGTCTTCGGCGCGATCATGGACCTGTCGGTCTGGGTCAGTTACACAGGGGACCCGACACTTGCGCAGTACGTGGCGATCGCGGGCGTCTCGCTGCCGTTCAACGTCGCGCACGCGGCGGGCAACGTCGCGTTCGCGCTGGCGTTCGGGCCGCTGCTCGTCCGGTCGCTGCTGCGCTACCGCTCGCGGCTGGAGGTCCGGTGGCTGCCGCTGCCCGCAGGCTCCGCTCCGCTGGCCGCGCTCGCCGTCGCGCTGGTCGTCGGCGCGGGCGTGGTGCAGGCACCCCCCGCCTCGGCGTCGGCTCCCGGCAGCGCCGCGCGCTACCTGCTGCGGTCGCAGAACGCCGACGGCGGCTGGGGCGCCGCGCCCGGGCTCCCGAGCGACCCGATGGTGACCGCGTGGACCGTCATCGGCCTGTCGGCGTCAGGGCGCGACCCGCGCCGGATCCGCCGCGGCGGGCGGTCCGCCGCGGCGATGGTGGCGCTGCAGGCGCGCCGGATGACCGCGACCGGCGACCTCGAGCGGACCGCGCTCGCGCTCGGCGCGGCGGGCGGCGTCCCCACCGCGCTGACCGCGCGCATCGCGGCGCGCCAGGACCGCCGCGGCTCGTTCGGCGGCCTCGTCAACCTGACGTCGTTCGGCATCCTGGCGCTGCGCGCCGGCGGTGTCGGGGGCGCTGACGCGCGCCTGCGCCGCGCCGCCGCGTGGATCACGGCGCGCCAGCACCGCGACGGCGGGTTCGGCCTGACCGGCGCCGGGCGCAGCGGCGTCGACGACACGGGTGCGGCGGTCGAGGCACTCGCCGTCGTCGCCGGGCGGGATGCCCGGAGCGTCCGCCGCGGCGCCGCGTTCCTGCGCCGCTCCCAGAACGCCGACGGCGGCTACGCGCTGCAGCCCGGCGGTCGCTCCAACGCCCAGTCGACGGCGTTCGCCGCCCAGGGCCTGCTCGCCGCCGGCGTCGATCCCGAGGGCGTGCACCGCCGCGGAGCCCGGTCGCCGCTGGCGTACCTGCGCTCGGTCCAGCATCGCAACGGCCTGGTCCGCTACTCGCGTACCAGCGTCCAGACTCCGGTGTGGGTGACCGGCCAGGCGCTGGCCGCGCTGGCCCGCCGCGCGCTGCCCGTGCTGCGGGGTCGCTGACCGATCCGCCAAAGGGCGCCCGTCGCCCGCGATGTACTAGCCTCGCCCGCTCATGAGACTCGCCGTCCCCAAGGAGACCGCAGCTGACGAGCATCGCGTCGGCCTCGTGCCCGAGGTCGTCAAGAAGCTCGCCGCTCGCGGTGTGGAAGTCCTCGTCGAGAAGGGCGCCGGCGACGGCGCGCTGATCCCCGACGCGGCGTATGTCGAGGCGGGCGGCCAGCTCGTCGACGCGGGGGAGGTGTGGTCGGCGGATGCCGTCGTGACGATCGCGCCCCCGGATCCCGCCCAGATTGCGCAGATGACCCGCGGCGCCGTGCTGATCGGCTTCCTGGCGCCGCTCTCCAGCCC
>JBKJRO010000012.1:0-28600 GCA_046594555.1 Solirubrobacteraceae bacterium | reverse complement strand
CGCAGCACCGCCTCGTCGCGCGGGACGCCGCGGAGCACGAGATCGAGCGCTACGAGGCGCGCGCTAGCGAGGTCGTGCTCATCCGCGGCGTCGGCCCGCGGCGCCGCGGCGGCGGGTGCCGGCGCGGCGAGGGAGATCGCCTCGACGCTCGCGCGGACCGCCCCGATCTCGCCCTGCAGGCGCGTTGCCTCGAGCGCGAGCGAACCGAGATCGCGCTCGAGCGCGCCGATCCGGCTGAGCGCGTGCGCGCGCGGGTCGTTATCGCTGCCCATCGGCGCGTCAGCGTACCGCCGGGCGGCTCGCCCGAGCGGCAGTGCGCACTAGTCGGGGATGACTTCCAGCCCCGCCTCGCGCACCGCGCCGAGCTCACGCCGCAGATCGCGCAGCTCGTCGCGCAGGCGTGCCGCGTACTCGAAGCGCAGCTCCTCGGCGGCGGCGAGCATCTCCTCCTCGAGCTCCACGATCGTCTTCTCGAGCTCGTTTGGGGCGAGGTCCTTGCGCCGCTTGCGCTCGCTACGCCGCTTGCCCTTCGGCGTCTTGCCCTCGGCCTGCAGAAACTCCGCGATGTCGCTGACGCCCTTCACGATCGATGCGGCCGTGATGCCGTGCTCCTCGTTGTAGGCGACCTGGATCTCGCGGCGGCGGTCGGTCTCGGAGATCGCCGCCTCCATCGCCGCGGTGCGCTTGTCGGCGTACATCAGCACCGTGCCCTCGACGTTGCGTGCTGCGCGGCCGATCGTCTGGATCAGCGAGGTCTCCCCGCGCAGGAAGCCCTCCTTGTCGGCGTCGAGGATCGCGACGAGCGAGACTTCCGGGAGGTCGAGGCCCTCACGCAGCAGGTTGACGCCGACGAGCACGTCGAACTCCCCCAGCCGCAGGTCGCGAATGATCTGGATCCGCTCGAGCGTGTCGACCTCGCTGTGGAGGTACCTCACGCGGAAGCCCATCTCGAGCAGGTAATCGGTCAGGTCCTCGCTCATCTTCTTGGTGATCGTCGTCACCAGGACACGTTCGGAGCGCTCGACCCGGACCCGGATCTCGTTCATCAGATCGTCGATCTGGTTCTTCGTCTCGCGGACGTCGACGTGGGGATCCACGACACCCGTCGGGCGGACGATCTGCTCGACGATGTCGCCACTGTTGCGGCGCTCGTACTGACCCGGCGTGGCGCTGACGAACACGATCTGAGGCGTGATCGTCAGGAACTCATCGAAGGTCTGGGGCCGGTTGTCCATCGCCGAGGGCAGGCGGAACCCGTAGTCGACGAGTGTCTGTTTGCGTGAGCGATCGCCCTCGAACATCCCGCCGATCTGAGGAACGGTCTGGTGGCTCTCGTCGAGGAACACGACGAAGTCGTCGGGGAAGTAGTCGATGAGGCAGTACGGCCGGTCCCCGCGGGCGCGGCCGTCGAGGATCGAGGAGTAGTTCTCGATGCCGTTGCAGAAGCCCATCTCCCGCAGCATCTCCATGTCGTACTGCGTGCGCTGGCGCAGCCGGTGGCTCTCCAGCAGCTTGCCCTCGGCCTCCAGCTCGGTGCAGCGGCCGTTCAGCTCGGCCCCGATCTGGGCGACGGCGCGGTCCATCACGCCCTCCTTGACGTTGTAGTGCGTCGCGGGCCAGATGCCGACGTGCTCGATGTCGTCCTTCAGCAGCTCGCCTGTGAGCGGATCGAACTCCTGCAGGCGCTCCACCTCGTCCCCGAACAGCGTCGCCCGGTAGGCCGTCTCGGCGTAGGCGGGGAAGATCTCCAGCGCCTCGCCGCGGACGCGGAACGTGCCGCGGCCGAGCGCGACGTCGTTGCGGGTGTACTGGATCGCCACGAGCTTGCGCAGCAGCTCGTCGCGGTCCACGGTCCCGCCGCGGACGAGCGTCTGCAGGTTGCCGTCGTAGGTCTCCGGCGAGCCCATGCCGTAGATCGCGGACACCGACGCGACGATGATCACGTCGCGACGGGCGAACAGCGCTGCGGTCGCCGCGTGGCGCAGCCGGTCGACCTCCTGGTTGATCGCCGAGTCCTTCTCGATGTACAGGTCCTTGCTCGGGACGTACGCCTCCGGCTGGTAGTAGTCGTAGTAGCTGACGAAGTACTCGACGGCGTTGTCGGGGAAGAACGCGCGGAACTCGTTGCACAGCTGCGCGGCGAGCGTCTTGTTGTGGGCGAGCACGAGCGCGGGCCGCTGCAGGCGCTCGATCGTCGCCGCCATCGTCATCGTCTTGCCCGTGCCGGTGGCACCCAGGAGCGTCGTGAAGCGGTCGCCCGCGTCGACGGCCGCGGTCAGCTCGTCGATCGCCTTCGGCTGGTCCGCGGCGGGCGTGAAGGCGGAGTCGAGGCGGAAGTCGGGCACCGCGAACAGACTAGATGGCGGCGCCGTCGCCGGACGATGCACCTAGGGTCGCGGCCCGACAAGCGACCAAGTTCGCGGCGAGCTGATCCCGCTCCGACCTGCGCCTGGCGGCACGGTTTCAAGCTCCGAACGGCCGCTGCCGATAGCAACTCGGTGGACCCGTTTCGTCGCGCTCGCACGTGCGCCTCGTCGCTCCGAGATGAGCGTGGCTTCACGCTGGTCGAAATGCTCGTCGGCATGACGATCGCACTGGTGATCGGCGCCGCCGCGCTTGCCCTGCTCGACGTCTCCACGCCGCTCGCCAACACCGAGCTCGAGCGCCAGAACGACGTCGGCGAGGCGCGGGTCGGGCTCGAGCGCATGGTCCGCGAGCTGCGCCAGGCCGACAGTGTCAACACGACATCGCCGACACTCATCGACATCAACCTCTCGCGTGCCACCGGGTCGCGGCGCGTGGTCTACTCGTGCGGCGTCCCGAGTGCGACGGCCGGCCTGCGCTCATGCATGCGCTACGAGGGCGCCATCGACGGTGCCGTCAGCAGCACGGGAACGATGGTCGTCGACGGCCTCGTCAACGGCACGTCGGCCAGCCCCGTCTTCGCGTACACGCCGGACGCCGTGCGACCGGTCTACACGACCATCGCCCTCATCCTCCGCGCGCGCGGAGTCCGGGCATCGGGCTACAAGCACAACATCGCGCTGCGCGGGGGCTTCTTCATCCGCAACGTGGACCTGAGCGGCGGATGAGGCGAACGGCGGACAGCGACGCGGGCACGACCGTCTTCGAGGGCCTGATGGCGGCGCTCCTGCTGGTCGTCGGGGTCGTGGCGATCTTCTCCGCGTTCGACGGCTCCCGGCAACTCGGGTCGGTCGCCGAGGCCAAGCAGGTCGCCGCGCGGCGGGCCGAGGCCGAGATCGAGCAGCTGCGCAGCCTCGGCTGGGCGGGACTGCGCCTCAGCGCGAATCCCGGAACCTTCAGCGATTCGCGCGGCGTCTCGGCGAGCGGGACGTACAAGCCGCCCGGAAGCACCGGCGCCGCCGAGGCGCTGGTCATCGCGGGCACCGCGTGCACCACGGCCGCACCGTGCGTCACGACGGGTCCGACCGCGTGGTCCGACGGGGCCGCCCGCGGCAACATCTACCGCTACGTCACGCAGGCGGCGGACAGCCTGTGCGGGACCGCCTGTTCCAGCGTGGGGACGGTCGATCACCGCCGCGTCACCGTCGCCGTCACGGTCACCGGCCGCGACGCGCCGCAGACCGCCCAGGTCCTCTCGACCGTGCTGATCGACCCGACGGCCCAGCCCTCGGGTACCCAGACCGCGGCCAACCCCGTCCAGACGTCGGCCGGGACGACGATCGGCGCATCCACCGGGACCACCTACTACCTCGCCGACAAGCCGACGGGCGCCACCTACGCCGCGCCGTCGGCCGACCACGCATCGCGCGACACCTTCTCCACCGGCACGGGCGTGCCGGATCAGCTGCGGACCGCCGCGCCGAGCACCCCGGCCGCAAGCGACCACCTGCATCAGGCCTACTCGTATTCGACCGACGTCCCGCCCGGGGCGAGCGGCGGCCTCGGACTCGTCTCGTCGTCGGGGTGCAGCGGCGGCGGCGCGACATCCGCGCATCTCTGGGCCACGCCGGTCCTGAACGCCGGCGCGAGCGTCAAGGCGACGGGCAATGCCGCGCTCGGCGTCTCCACGGCGAGCCTCGGCGGCACGCTCAGCGGCGGCAGGCTCTGCATCACGATCTACGACCTGACGCTCGACGGGAGCAGCCGCGTCGCCTCGAAGTTGCTGCTCGGCTCCGATTCCTACGACCTCCCCGCATGGCCGACGGCACCGGAATACGTCGCCTTCCCGTTCCGCTACCTCACCCCCAACCAGACGGCCACGATCGCCGCCGGGCACCGGCTCGGCGTTCTCCTGACCGCGACCGCCTCGCCTGCGAGCGGGCTCGCTCTGGTCTACGACCACCCCGATTGGCCGAGCTCCGTCCAACTGGAGACCCAATGACCGGCACCCGCACCGATCCGCGCCGCGACGACGGGTTCGCCATGTACTTCGTCATGGCCACCATGCTGACGGTGATCATCCTCTCCGGCGCGCTGATCAGCGGCGGCGGCGCTTCGATCAGCGCCGTCAACCGTGACGAGCTCGGCACGCGTGCGCTCCAGGCCGCCGAGGCCGGGCTGCAGACCGCCGTGCACCGCCTCAACCTCCAGCAGCCGATCGCGGGCAAGTGCATCAACACCGACCTCGCCACGCCCGTGAGCGGCGGCTGGTGCGCGCGAACGGCCACCGAGCAGTTCGGCCACGACCAGTCGTTCCGCTACCAGGTCTCGATCGTGCGCTCGACGGGGTGCACGGGCAACACGCTCGGCGCCGGGATCGCCGAGCGCTGCATCGTGGCGTTCGGATCGGCCGGGTCCGAGACCCGTCGCGTCGTCATCCGCGCCGTCGCATCGACCGGCGCGAAGCCGTTCCCCGCAGCCGGCATGCTCGGGCTGTCAGGCGTCAGCATCGGCAACAACGCGACGGCGAGCGGCGACCTGGCGTCGAACGGCCAGATCAGCTTCGGCTCCGGCTCCGGCGTCACGGGAAGCCTGACGCTCTGGGACAGCGCCCCCGCCCCGACCGGGTACGGCGGCCCGGTCACGCGAACCCCGACCCAGTACGTGCTCTCGCCGGCGAACCCCGTCCACCCCGTCACGCACCTCGACTCGTCGATCAGCAACGACAACGCGCGGCTCGTCAGCGGCGCGAGCCCGGCCGACAGCTGCAATCCCGGCAACGCCAACCCCTGGTGCTACACCGACACGGTCGCCTCGCCGCGGACCCTGACGCTCGGCAGCTCCGGGTCGGTCACCCTCGGGGGCTCCTACTACAACTTCTGCCAGATCAACCTCGGCAACAGCGCCGCGATCAACATCGCCGCCAATGCCCGCGTCACCATCTTCCTCGACTCGCCGACCCGGCTCGGTTCGGGCTGCAAGGCCGGGCAGGGCGGGTTCTCCACGGGCAACAACACACTGATGGGCAACGCCTCCGGCGACCCGTCGGCGCTGTTCCTGGTCGTCTACGGGAACCCCGCGGCGTGGCCGACGCTCTACTTCCCCAACGGCCAGGACATCGCCGCCTCGATCTACGCGCCGACCACGGCGATCGACTTCAAGAACAGCGGCGTCTTCCGCGGCGGCATCTCGGCCAGCAGCGTGGCAATCAAGAACAACGCCCAGTGGGACGCGCGCTCGGCGGACCTGTCGATCACGACGACGCTGATCTACTACCGCGGCGCATGGCGCCAGTGCCCATCGACGATCCCGGCCGAGAGCGACGCCACGAACGGCTGCGTCTGAGCGCGGGGCTAGAGCCCCAGCTCGGCGGCGTACTTCCGCCGGTACTGCTCACGGACCGACAACACGCGCTCGACGTAGGCTCGCGTCTCCAGGTACGGGATGTCGCGCACGCGCAGGCTCGCGCCGCCCCACTCGGCGGCCTTGCCCGGCCCGGCGTTGTAGCCGGCCAGCGCCGCGGCCTCGTCGCCGCCGAAGCGGTTCAGCAGATGCCGCAACTGGTAGGCGCCGTAGGCGATGTTCACCTGCGGCGTCGCCAGATCCGCGGTCGTGAACGCCACCCCGCCCGACTTGCGGGCGATGTCCGCGGCCGTCGCCGGCGTCACCTGCATCAGGCCGAGTGCGCCGGCGGCGGAGGTGCGGTTCTCGACGAACCGCGACTCGGCGTAGATCACCGCGGCGATCAGCGCGGGATCGAGGTTCTTGTCCCGCGCCTGCTGGCGGATGATGTCCTCATGGCGCAGCGGGAGCGCGATCTCCTCGACGGCATGGTTGAACAACGGCGAGACGAGCGGGACGAGCACGGCGACCGCCGCGAGCGCGAGCAGCCCGCCGACCCAGCGGCGCCGCCGGACCAGACGCTGCCGCGCGCGCCGGCTGGCGCGGTTACGGGGCATCGTGTGGTGCGTCGTGTGGTTCATCGCCTCAGGCGCTCAAGGATGACGGCCAGGTCGGACCGCAGTTCTTCGACGGTCCCATCGTTGCGCACGGCGTACGTCGCCCGCGCCGCCTTCTCGGCCTGCGTGAGCTGCCGCGCGGCACGCTCGTCCACCGCCTCGTGTCCGCGGGCGGCGGCGCGCGCGGCGCGGACGTCCTCCTCGGCGACGACGGCGACGGTCGCGTCGTAGGCGCCCTCCAGCCCGGCCTCGAACAGCAGCGGCGTCTCGACGACCGCCGCCGGTGGCGGCGGATCGAGCGCCTGCACCTCCTCGCGCCAGGAGATCAGCCGCGCGCCGACGAGCGGCCACAGCAGGCCCTCGAGCCACTGGCGCTCGGCGGGATCGGCGAACGCGTGCCGCGCGACGGCCGCGCGGTCGACGACGCCGCCCGGGGCGACCTCGTCGCCCCACCGGGCGACGACCGCGTCGCGGACCTCGTCGCCCGCGTACAGCTCGTGGACGACCGCGTCGGTGGAGAGCGTCGCGGCCCCGAGCTCCTCGAAGGCGCTCAGGGCCGTGGACTTGCCCGCGCCGAGCCCGCCGGTCAATCCGACGAACGGGATGGTGCCGGGCGCGGCCAGCGTCTCAGCCGATGCTCAGGAGACGGCGTCGGCCTCTGCGGCCGGCGCGGCCTCGGGCTCGTCAGCGGCGGGAGCGTCAGCGTCTGCGGGAGCTTCGGCATCGGCCTCGGCGACCACCTCGGCCTCGGCGGGCGCCTCGGCCTCAGGGGCCTCGACGACCTCGGCCTGCTCGGCGGGCGCCTCTTCGGCGACCTCGGCCGCGACCTCGGGCGCCGCGTCAGCCTCCGGCGCCGCGTCAGCCTCCGGCGCCGCGTCAGCCTCGGGCGCCGCGTCAGCCTCGGGCGCCACGTCAGCCTCGGGCGCTGCCTCAGGCTCCGGTGCTGCCTCCGCCTCGGCCACGGCGGCCGCCTCGGCCTCGACCGCATCGGCCACGGCCTGATCCTCAGGCGTGGCGACCGGCTCGAGGTCGGGCGCCGGCTCGAGCACCGCGTCGCCGAGCGCGAGCTCGGGCACGTCGTCGAGGTTGACCGGCGCGACGTCGTCGAGGTCGCCGACGTGCGCGGAGAGGATCTGGCCCTCGACGCGCTTGGCGGACAGCGACAGGCGGCGGCGCTCGGAGTCGATCTCGAGCACCTTCACGCGGATCACGTCGCCGGGGGCGACGACCTCGCGCGGGTTCTCGACGTGGTGCGGCGCCAGCTCGGAGATGTGGACGAGGCCCTCGACACCGTCGAGGATCTCGACGAACGCGCCGAAGGTGACGACCTTCGTGACCGCGCCCTCGAGCTCGTCACCCACGTGGTAGGTGTCGAGCACGCGCTGCCACGGATCGGCCTGCGTCTGCTTCAGGCCGAGCGAGATGCGCTGGCGGTCACGGTCGATGTCGAGCACCTTGACCTGCACCGTCTCGCCGATCGAGACGAGTTCGCTCGGATGGTTGACGTGCGACCAGGACAGCTCGGAGATGTGGATCAGGCCGTCGATGCCGTTGAGGTCGACGAACGCGCCGAAGTCGACGATGTTGGAGATCTGACCCTCGACGACGAGGCCGGGCTGCAGCAGGTCCAGGATCTCCTGGCGCTGCTCCTTGCGCTCCTCCTCGAGCACCGCGCGGCGCGAGAGCACCACGTTGTTGCGCGAGCGGTTGATCTCGATGACCTTGCACTCGATGGTCGTGTGCAGGAACTCGTCGAGGTTCGCGACGCGGCGGATGTCGACGAGCGAGGCGGGCAGGAAGCCGCGCACCCCGAGGTCGATGATCAGGCCGCCCTTGACGACCTCGATGACCGCGCCTTCGACGATCTCGCCGGTCTCGGCCGCGGCCTCGATGCGGCGCCATGCCTTCTCGAAGCGGGCGCGCTTCTTGGACATGATGAGGCGGCCGTCCGGGTCCTCCTTGATGAGGACCAGGGCGTCGACCTCCTCGCCCATCTCGACCTCGTCCTTCGGGTCGACGGACTTGCGGATCGAAAGCTCGTGCGAGGGGATGACCCCTTCGCTCTTGTAGCCGATGTCGACGAGGACCTCGTCCTTGTCGATGCGGACGACGCGGCCGGTGACGACCTGACCTTCGGTGATCGAGGTGAACGTCGCGTCGTAGTTGGGAACGATCTGCCCGTCAACGTCGAGCAGCAGGCCGTCGCTACCGGGGACGACCTTGGCTTCGGGGATCGTGATGGTCGGTGTGGTTGTCATTGACCGCGAAGGGTAGCGGGATCCGGCATTCGTAGAATCCCGCCCCGATGCCCCTCCGGGCCACCAAACGCGGGTCCGAGCGCACACCGCTCGACGGCTCCCACGACGTGGTGATCTGCGGCGCCTCGTTCGCCGGGCTCGCCGTCGCACGTGAACTGGCCGGATCGGGCGCCCGGGTGCTCGTCCTGGACCGCTACGACATCGGCGAGCGGCAGACCTCTGCGTGCGCCGCACCGACCGAGGTCCTCGAGCGCCTGGGCCTGGAGGATTCGATCGTCCAGAACTTCGGGGACCTGGTCGTCCACACCCGGTTCCGGTCGTTCCGCTGGCGCCTGCCGTTCCGGTTCGCGACGTTCGACTACGCGCGGCTGTGCGAGCTGCTGTGGGCGCAGTGCGGCGATGCCGCGTTCGAGACCGCGATGATCGGCGGCAGCCGCGACGGCGAGAACGGCGACGTCGTCGTCGAGACCGACCGCGGCGATGTCCGCGCGCCGCTGGTCGTCGATGCGCTCGGCTGGCGGCGGGTCCTCGGGCGCACAGGGAGCCGGATCCAGCCGCCGGACGCCCGGATGTCACGCGGACTGGAGGTCCACCCCGCCGGCTCCTCGGGCGACATGGTCGTGTGGCTCGACCCGGCGGTCGTGCGCCGCGGCTACGGCTGGGTCTTCCCCGCGGGCGGCGAGCTGCGCGTCGGCGTCGGGTCGTTCGACCCCCGCGACCACGTCAAGGCTCCGACGGTCCGCCTGTCGCAGGGCCTCGGCCTGGAGCCCGACGGCTACCAGGGCAACTGGATTCCCCACGCGCTGCGCGACGCGACCGACGGTCCCATCTTCTTCGCCGGCGACAGCGCCGGCCACTGCCTGCCCGCGACGGCCGAGGGGATCCGCCCGGCGCTGTACTTCGGCACGGTGCTCGGGCGCGAACTCGCGCTCGCCGTCGCCGGGCGCCAGACCCGCGCCCAGGCCCTGGAGCGCTACGGCGACTTCCACGAGCGCCACCGCTGGGCGTGGCGCTGGCTCCTGCGCACGCAGCGCGCGCTCGGCGGGACGAACCCCTACCCCGCGCTGACGAGCGTCATGGAGCTGATGGACCGCCCGCGTTTCCTCGGCTGGTCGTTCACCAAGTACCTCGGCATCTGCCCGCCGGAGGTGCTCGGCGAGCCGGCGGGCAGCGGCGCCCGGCGCGTGTCAACGCCTGGTTGACACACGTCGGGTGTGCCTCACGGCGAACGCTCACCGCCCGGCTAGAACCCGCGGCGCTCGCGGATGCGGCGCAGGGCCATGTCCTCGTTGGCCAGCTGCTGGCGATGCACGCGCTTCGCGTGGGCGAGCCACAGCACGGCCAGGACGGCCAGGACGAGTGCGGGCTTCCACATCTCCGCGACGCTGAAGGCGCCGAGCAGCAGCAGGAACAGGAATCCGGTGATCGCCGCGAGCGCGAAGATCCAGAAGGTCTCCTGCAGGATGAAGAGCAGGCTCGGCCGGGACTCGTGCTCGAACTTGACTGACGGTTGGGTCTCGCTGGCCATGGTGCGCCTCCGGTCCGGGGGAATTCGACGTACCGACCGTACGACCGCCGCCGCGCCGGGGAATCCGTGGAGACCACCACGGCGACGCGGGACAACCCGCAATCAGTCGCGCACGATCAGCAGCACGCCCAGCGCGAGCAGCGCCACGCCGCACAATCGCTGCACGGACACCGGATGGCGCTCGACGCCGAACAGCCCGAGCGCGTCGATCACGACCGACGCGGTGAGCTGGCCGGCGACCACGGCGGCCGTCACGCCGGTCGCGCCCAGCGTGCGCACGCCGATGATCGACACGCTGACGATGGCGGCGCCGAACGCGCCGCCGAGGAATCCCCACCACGGCACGTCGCCGACCGCCCGCAGGCCGCCGAAGCCCCCGCCGGCGACGACCACGACGCCGCACAGGATCGCCAGGCCGACCGCGAACGACACCGCCGCGGCCTGCATCGTCCCGACCGACCGCCCGAGCGTCGCGTTGACCGGCGCCTGCGCGCCGACCGCCGCACCCGCCGCGACCACCAGCACCGCCGTCGTCGCGCGGTCCATCGTCACTTCGCCTCGACCCAGGTGCGCCCGACTCCCGGCTCGACGGCCAGCGGCGGCTCGCGGTCGCCCCATGGCGCCACCATCTCGCGCGTGGCGAGCTCGCCGACGGCGTCCATCTCCTCCGGCGGGCCCTCGAACAGCAGCTCGTCGTGGATCGTCAGGATCAGGCGCGTCGTCAGCTCCGACTGCGCCAGCGCCCGGTGCGCGCCGATGATCGCGAGCTTCATCACGTCGGCCGCCGTGCCCTGGATGACGGTGTTGACCGCCAGGCGCTCGCCGAGCGTGCGCACCTGGTGGTTGCGGGCCCGCAGCTCGGGGATCGTGCGCCGGCGCCCGAACAGCGTCGTGACGAAGCCCTCGGTCGTCGCCTGCTCGATCGTCTCCTGCATGAACGCCGCGACCCGCGCGAACCGCGCCAGGTAGGCGTCGATGAACTCCTTGGCCTCTTCGCGCGGGATGTTCAGCCGATCCGCGAGGCCGTAGTCCGACAGGCCGTAGACGATGCCGTAGTTGATCATCTTGGCCTTCGAGCGCATCCCCGGGTCGATGTCGTCCTCGGCGACCTGGAAGACCTCGCGGGCGGTGGCGGTGTGCACGTCCTCGCCGCGCACGAAGATCTCCTTCAGCACCGGCTCCTGCGCGGCGTGCGCGAGGATCCGCAGCTCGACCTGCGAGTAGTCGGCGGACAGCAGGACGTTGCCCGGAGCGGCCTCGAAGCAGCCGCGGATCTCGCGCCCCAGCGGCGTTCGAACCGGCACGTTCTGCAGGTTCGGGTTGATCGAGGCGAGCCGCCCCGTCAGCGCGCCCCACTGCACGAACGTCGTGTGGAGCCGCGACTCGTCGTCCACGAGCCCCCCCAGCACCTCGAGGTACGTCTTGGCGAGCTGGTTGAGCTCGCGCCAGCGCTCGATCTTCGGGATCACCTCGTGCTCGGAGCGGATCGACTGGAGCACGCGCGCGTCGGTCGAGAACCCCGTCTTCCCGCGGCGCTTCCTGGACAGCCCCAGCTTCTCGAACAGGACCGCGCCGAGCTGCTGCGGCGAGGCGATGACGAACTCCTCGCCGCACAGGTCCCAGATCTCGCGCTCCAGGTCGCCGATCTCCTCACGAACGCGGACCGCGATCGCCTCCAGGCCCGCGGTGTCCAGCCGCACGCCGGCGACCTCCATCGCCCGCAGCGCCCCGACCAGCGGCAGCTCGACCTGGTCGAGCAGCCACTCCTGATCGCGCTCGGCCAGCTCGGCGCGCTGCGCCACGGCGAGCTGCTGGACGAGCAGCGCGTCGCCCGCGGCCTCGTCCTCGACCCCGGCGCTGATGCCGCGTTCCTCGGCCAGGTCGCGTAGCGGGAACGAGCGGCGCGCCGGGTCCAGCAGCCATCCGCCGAGCAGCGTGTCGTGGGCGAGGTTGGCCGGAACCGCGCCGAGCGCCTTCGCGTCGTGCGCGAACACCGCGCGGTCGCCGACCGCGACGGCGAGCTCCTCGGACCCGGTCAGCGGGCCGGTCAGGACCTCCCGCCCGCAGGCCGCGCCGAAGCGCCACGTCGCCTCGCGGGCGAACAGCTCGCCCTCCGGCGCGTCGGGCTCGATCGCGGCGATCGCCAGCGGCTCGCTCGCTCTGCCCAGGCGCGCGACCTCGCGAACGGCCCCGTCGCGCACGCGCAGCTTCGGCGCCCGCGCCGCGCCGCCGGCCTCGGGCGGCCCGGCCTCGTCGGCGCCGAGCGCCTCCTCCAGGCGCCGCAGCGGGTCGCGCAGCTCGAACTCGCGGAACGTCGCCCGCAGCCGGGCGCGGTCGGGCTCCTGTGCCAGCGCGTCGGCCGGGTCCAGGTCCAGCGGCACGTCGCGCTGGACGGTCGCCAGGCGCTTGCTGACGCGCGCGTCCTCGGCGTGGCCGGCCAGATTCTCCTTGCGCTTGGCGCCGGAGACCTGGTCGATGTTCGCCAGGACGTCCTCGAGCGTGCCGAACTGCTGCAGCAGCTGCGCGGCGGTCTTGTCGCCGATGCCTGGAACCCCGGGGATGTTGTCCGAGGTGTCGCCCTTCAGGCCGTAGAAGTCGGGGATCAGCTCGGGCGGGATGCCGTAGCGCTCAAGGACCGCGGCATGGTCGTAGAGCTTGGTGTCCGTGATGCCGCGCGCCGTCGCCATGACCCGGATCGTGGAATCGGGGTCGATCAGCTGGAACGTGTCGCGGTCGCCGGTGACGATGATCACGGGGATGTTCTTCGCCCGCGCGCGCTCGGCGAGCGTGGCGATCACGTCGTCGGCCTCGTAGCCCTCGACGCTGACGTTGCGGTATCCGAAGGCCTCGACCAGCGGCTCGAAATGCGGCCACTGCTCGCGCAGCAGGTCGGGCCGCGAGCTGCGCTGCGCCTTGTACTCCGGGTAGACCTCCTTGCGACCCGAAAGGCCCGCGTCCCAGCAGACGATCGTCGGCTTGCGCCCGTGCTCGGTGAGGATCTTCACGAGCATCGACGCGAGACCGAAGATCGCGTTCGTCGGCTGGCCCTTGGACGTCGCGATCGATTCCGGGAGCGCGAAGAACGCCCGGTAGGCGAGGCTGTTGCCGTCGATCAGGTAGAGCTCGTCGGGCACCGTCCGCCACGCTACCGCGCGCTGCCCCGACCCAGCACTCCGGCGGGCCGGAAGCCCTCGAAGACGCTCCAATTCGTAGACTGCAGCTTCGCATGAGCCCGCATCCGTCAGCCCAGTACAGCCTCACGATCCGCATCGAGATCGACGACCGCCCGGGGATGCTGGGCAAGGTCGCCGGGGCGATCGGCGACGCGGGCGGCACGATCGGCGCGATCGACCTCGTCGAGGTCGGCGAGCGCCTCGTCCGCGACATCACCGTCGAAGGTGCCGATCGCAAGCACTGGGCGGCGATCCTGGCCGCGATCGAAGCGGTCGACGGGGCCCGCGTGATCGACTCGACCGACCGCACGTTCCTGATGCACGTCGGCGGCAAGATCGAGATCAAGAACAAGATCCCGGTCAAGACCCGCGACGACCTGTCGATGGCCTACACCCCCGGCGTCGCGCGCGTCTGCACGGCGATCCACGACGACCCCGACAAGGCCTTCCAGTACACGATCAAGCGCAACACCGTCGCCGTCGTCAGCGACGGCACCGCGGTCCTGGGCCTCGGCGACATCGGCCCGCGCGCGGCGATGCCGGTGATGGAGGGCAAGGCGATGCTCTTCAAGGAGTTCGCCGGCGTCGACGCGTTCCCGATCTGCCTCGACACCAAGGATCCCGAGGAGATCATCCGCACCTGCAAGCTCATCGCCCCGGGCTTCGGCGGCATCAACCTCGAGGACATCTCCGCCCCGCGCTGCTTCGAGATCGAGGAGCGACTGAAGGCCGAACTCGACATCCCCGTGTTCCACGACGACCAGCACGGCACCGCCGTCGTCGTCCTCGCGGCGCTGCTCAACGCGTGCAAGCTGACCGGTCGCGACCTGATGGACCTGCGCGTTCTGGTCGTCGGACTCGGCGCGGCCGGCATCGCGGTCTCCAAGATCCTGATCCAGGCCGGCGTCCGCGAGATCCTCGGCTGCGACTCGCAGGGCATCGTCAGCACGAAGCGCGCGGACTACCTCGACGGCTCGATGAACGCGACCAAGCGCTGGTACGCGGAGACGACCAACCCCGAGGCGGTCACGGGGACCCCGGCCGACGCGATCGACGGCATGGACCTGTTCATCGGTCTGTCCGGCGCCCGCGTGATGCCGCCGGAGGCGCTCGCGAAGATGCGGCCCGACGCGATGGTCTTCGCGATGGCCAACCCGAATCCGGAGGTCTCGCCCGAGGAGGCCGCGCAGTACGCGCGGATCATCGCCACCGGCCGCTCGGACTACCCGAACCAGATCAACAACGTGCTCTGCTTCCCGGGCGTCTTCCGCGGCGCGCTCGACGTCCGCGCGCCGCAGATCACCGAGGCGATGAAGATGGCGGCGGCCCGCGCGATCGCCCAGATCATCGACGAGGCGGACCTGCGTGAGGACTACATCATCCCGTCGGCGTTCAACCGCGACGTGTCCCCCGCCGTCGCGGCGGCCGTCGCGGCCGAGGCCCGCCTGTCGGGCGACGTCGTCGACGTCGGCGGCGCGATCGGCTACGCGACGCGCGACATGGAGGCCATCCACGGCCTGTAAGCCGCGCCGGCTCAGGCCAGCGCGTCGGTCAGCGCCGCATCCAGATCCGGGTGCGCGAACGCGTAGCCGTGAGCGAGCGCGGCCGCCGGGACGGCGCGCTGGCCCTCGGTGACGATCTCGGCCATGTCGCCGTAGAGCGCTCGCAGGGCGAGCGCCGGGACCGGCGCGACGGCCGGCCGGTGCAGCGCCCGGCCGAGCGCCTTGGAGAACTCCTTGTTCGTGACCGGCTCGGGCGCCGTCGCGTTGAAGGCCCCGCTCCACGAGGAGTCGTCCAGCGCCCGGAGGTACATGCCGACCACGTCGCCGACGTGGATCCACGGCATGTACTGGCGCCCGCCGGCGACCGGGCCGCCGACCCCGGCCCTGAACGGCGGCAGCATCGTCTTCAGCGCGCCGCCCGTCCTGTCCAGGACGACGCCCGTCCGCACGCAGACCACGCGCAGCCCCAGGTCGCGCGCGGCCAGCGCCTCGCGCTCCCACGCGACGCAGACCCCCGCCAGGAAGTCGGCCCCGGCCGCGGCCGTCTCGTCGACCAGTTCGTCGCCGTGCTTGCCGTAGTAGCCGACGGCGGAGGACGACACGAGCACCGACGGCCGCGGATCGGCGGCGGCGATCCCGGCGACCAGGTTCCGGGTCCCGTCCTCCCGGCTGCGCAGGATCGCCGTCTTCACCTTCGCGCTCCACCGCTGCGCCACAGGCTCACCCGCAAGGTGCATGACGGCATCGACGCCGGCGAGCGCATCGGCCGCCGGGGGGCCCGAAAGCGGATCCCAGCCGACAACGCGAACAGCAGCATCGAACGGCGAGCGCGCAGGCGACCGCGACAGCACGGTCACCACATCGCCCCGCCCGGCGAGCGCAGCCACCAGCCGCCGCCCGATCAGACCCGTCGCACCCGTCACCAGAACGTTCATGTCCTCAACCTACGCGCCACCGGCGAATTCGGATGACACCCCGCCGGCACCATGCTTCGCGCAGGATCGTGGATGCCCAGGGGCGCACGTGGCCGGGGTGCTGTGCTGCAGGTACTGCCGCCGGCCCACGGGTGGCGCCGGGCGCCGCGAGACACGCGCCCTTCAGGCGCCGCGAGACGCGCGCCGCCGCTCGCGGCGATGCGCCCACTTGGAGTTCTCCTTCGCCGGCATCACGAGCCAGATCGGGATGCCGATGGCGGACAGGAGCAGTCCGGTGCCCAGGCCGGCCTTCTCGCCGTAGCCCTTGCGCTCGGACAGCATCGAGCAGACGATCGCCGAGCCGAGCCACAGGTAGAGCAGCCAGAAGGCGTTGGCACCGATCGCTGCGAGCACCATGGTCATGTCCCCAGGTACGCGTCCTGGACGCGCGGGTCGTTGCGGAGCTTCTCGGACGAGTCCGTCAGCGCGATCGTCCCGGTCTCCAGGACGTAGCCGCGGGTGGAGACGTCGAGCGCGTAGTTGGCGTTCTGCTCGACGAGCAGGATCGTCGTGCCCTGCTCGTTGATCTCGCGGACGATCTCGTAGATCTTGTCGACGATGACCGGCGCCAGGCCGAGCGACGGCTCGTCGAGGAGCAGCAGCTTCGGGCGCGCCATCAGCGCGCGGCCCATGGCGAGCATCTGCTGCTCGCCGCCGGACATCGTGCCGCCCTTCTGCTTCTCGCGCTCCTTGAGCCGCGGGAACAGGTCGAAGACGCGGGTGATGTCCTGCTCGATCTCGTCGTCCTTGCGCGTGAAGGCGCCCATCTCGAGGTTCTCGCGCACGGTCATGCGCGGGAAGATGCGACGGCCCTCCGGCGACTGCGCGATGCCGATCGCGGCGACCTGATGGCCGGCCAGCTCCTGGATCTCGCGGCCGTCGAAGACGATCGTGCCGACCTTCGGCGGGACGATGCCGGAGATCGAGCGCAGCGTCGTGGACTTGCCGGCGCCGTTGGAGCCGATCAGCGTCACGATCTCGCCGGCGTGGACCTCGATCGTGATCCCCTTCAGCGCCTGGATCGAGCCGTAGTAGGTCTGGATGTCGTTGACCTTGAGGAGCGGCTCGGGTGTGCTCGTGCTCACGCCGGCAGCGCGCCGGTGCTCGTCCATCGCGTGCTCCGGTGCCTTGTCGTCGCCGCTCACGCCTGGCTCCCGAGGTAGGCCTCGATGACGCGCGGGTTGGCGCGCACCTCGGCGGGCGTCCCGGCGGCGATCTTCTCACCGTGGTCCAGGACCGTGATGTGGTCGGAGACGTTCATCACGACCTTCATGTCGTGCTCGATCAGCAGCACGGAGATCCCGAGCCCGGCGCGCATGTGCTCCATGAGCTGACGCAGCTCCTCGGACTCCTGCGGGTTCATGCCGGCTGTCGGCTCGTCGAGCAGGATCAGCTTGGGGTCCGACCCGAGGGCGCGCGCGATCTCCAGCCGGCGCTGGTCGCCGTAGGGCAGGTTCATCGCCAGCTCGTCACCGCGCCTCAGCCCGACGAAGTCGAGCAGCTCGCGGGCCCGCACGTCGGCGGCGCGCTCCTCACGCCGCACGAACGGCGTGCGCAGGACCATCCCGGCGATGCGCGAGCGCATCGTGCCGTGCATCCCGACCTTGACGTTCTCGATCGCGGTCATCGTGCGGAACAGCTTGATGTTCTGGAACGTCCGCGCCATGCCGGCCTGCGTCACGAGGTCCGGGCGCTTGGCGGTGATGTCCTGCCCGTCGAAGACCACCGAGCCGGCGGTCGGCGTGTAGAGGCCGGTCATGCAGTTGAAGAACGTCGTCTTGCCGGCGCCGTTGGGGCCGATGATCGTGACGATCGCGCGCTCGGGCACCGAGAACGACACGTCGTTGACCGCCACCAGGCCGCCGAAGACCTTCGACACGTGCGTCGCCTGCAGCAGCGCGGGGCCGGCCGGCTCGGCCGGGGTCGTCGCGGCGGTCGTCGCCTCGATGTCGCTCATCCCGCGTCCCGGCTCTCGTCGTGGCGGACCTCGTACAGCTGCGGCTCGTCCACGAGCATCGTGGCGTCGTCGCCCGCATGGAGCTCGATGCGCCGCCGTCTGGATGGGATCAGACCCTCGGGACGCAGCACCATCATCGCGAGCAGGAGGAAGCCGAAGATCCCGAAATTGATCGAGGTGACGTCGAAGTCCAGGCCGATCGAGTCGGGAACGTTGTTGAGCTTGGGCAGCATGAAGCGGTTGATCATCGTCAGCGTGATCGCGCCGACGATGACGCCGGTGATGTTGCCCAGGCCGCCGAGCACGACCATGCAGAGGATGAAGACCGAGATGCCGAACTCGAACTGATCGACGTTCACCGTGTTCACGTACGAGCCGTAGAACGCGCCCGCGAAGCCGCCGAGCGAGGCGCCGATCGCGTACGCGGCAAGCTTCGTGCGGACCAGGTTGACGCCCATCGACGCGGCGGCGACCTCGTCCTCGCGCACCGCGATCCAGGCGCGGCCGAGGCGCGAGTCGCGCAGCCGGACGTTGAGGAAGATCGTGGCCAGGACCATGCCGAGGCCCACGAAGTAGATCGGTTTCAGCTCGAGCGGATACTTGAGCGGGACGTCCGACCAGGGCAGGTTGACCTTGTCGATCGGCGTGATGCCCTGGCGCCCGTTGGAGAAGTCGGTCGAGCCGATGCCGAAGAAGCCGCTCTGGGCGTTCTCGAAGACGCGCGGCACGATCTCCCCGAACGCGAGCGTCACGATCGCCAGGTAATCCCCGCGCAGGCGCAGCGTCGGGGCGCCGAGGATGATCCCCCAGACGGCGGTGAACGCCGCCGCGGCGAGGATCACCAGGAAGAAGTTGATGTGGATGCCCGGGATGACCCCGCCGAGCGGCGACGTGTCCGGCGTCAGGAAGTGGAAGCCCTTGCCGCCGTTGACGTCCGGGAACTGCTGCGAACCCAGCCAGCCCATGACGAAGGCGCCGATCGCGAAGAACGCGACGTACCCGAGGTCGAGCAGGCCCGCGAAGCCGACGACGATGTTCAACCCGAGCGCCATCATGATGTAGGCGAGGGTCACGATCGACGCGTCGAGCAGGTCCTCGGGCGTCGCGAACAGCTGGTCGATGATCCACGGGTAGAGCAGCGCGAGGACGATCAGCAGCAGGCCCCAGACCTTGGCCGGGAGCAGCGACGCGACGCGGCCGCGGTGGTGGGCGAGCGTCGCGCGGGCGGCGGTCATCCCTCCCGCACCTCCTCGCCGAACAGGCCCTGCGGCCGGAAGACCATGATCAGGATCAGGATCGCGAACACGATCGCCGGGGTCCAGACCTGGCCGAAGTGCGTGTCGGAGATCGCCTGGATGACGCCGATCATCAGGCCGCCGATGACGGCGCCCTTGAGGTTGCCGATGCCGCCCATGACGGCGGCGGTGAAGGCGATCAGGCCCGCTGTGAAGCCCTGGTTGAACTGGATCGTGCCGTTGTAGATCGCGTAGATCATCCCCGCTGCGCCGGCCAGCGCACCGCCGAGGAGGAAGGTCAGGCCGACGGTGCGGTCGACGTCGATGCCCATCAGCCGCGCGGCGTCGGGATCCTGGGCGGTGGCGCGCATCGCCTTGCCGTAGCGCGTGGTGCCGACGAACCAGAGCAGCCCGACCAGCAGCGGGACCGTGACCGCGACCGCGAACAGGTCCGAGCGCAGGAAGTCGACGTCCAGCAGCGTGAAGAGGGTCTTCTGCGAGCCGATCAGGTCCGGTGACGCGTCGGGCGTGGGCCGCCAGAGCAGGCCGACGTTCTGCAGGATGAAGCTCATGCCGATCGCGGTGATCAGCGGCGCCAGCTTGGGCGCGTTGCGCAGCGGCCGATAGGCCACGCGTTCGATCATCACGTTCAGCGTGCTGCAGGCGAGCATCGCGCCGGCGGTCGCCAGGACGATCGACAGCACGATCAGCAGCGTGCTCGTGGCATCGGTGACGCCGAGCGTCTGCCACAGGCTGACCGAGACGAACGAGCCGATCATGAAGACCTCGCCGTGAGCGAAGTTGATCAGCTCGATGATGCCGTAGACGAGCGTGTACCCGAGCGCGATGAGCGCCCAGATCGTCCCGTTCGACAGACCGGTCTTGACGTCGACCAGCGTCTGCGTCGTGTCACTCAGCAGGTAGTAGGCGAGTGCGCCCCCGAAGAGGATCCAGAGGATGTTGTCGCTGGCGACCGACAGCGGCGTGACGCGCTTGGCATACGGATCGTTCGGGACGGATGCGGCTTCCATCGGGAGTCGGGGTTCGACCTGCGGCGCCGGGGCGGAGCGGTTGCCCGCCCCGGCGCCTGTGGTCAGCTGATCAGCCGGCCTTGATGACCTTGTCGAACACCAGGGCGCCGCCCGTGACGGTGTTTCCACCGTAATCGGTCAGCGTCGTGTCGCCGAACTTGTCGATCGAGTACGTGCCCAGCACCGACTCCTTGTCCTTCGTGGCGAAGAACGAGTCGATGACCGCCTGGCGGTCGTTGCCCTTGGCCGCGGCGCGCGTGATCGCGTCGAGGACGACGCTCATCGCCTCGTACCCGTAGATCGCGTACGGCTCCGGGGCGATCCCGTACTTGGCCTTGTAGTCCTTGAAGAACTGCTGGCCGGATGCCGGGTAGAGCTTCGGGTCGAGCGTCGGGTTGGTGACGAACGTGACCTTCTGCTCGTCGGCGCTGAGCTTCGTCGTGAACGGGGACTCCGCCACGCCGTCGGGCCCGAACAGCTTCATCGACGGGTTCACGGCGTGCACGTCGTTCCAGACCTGCACGGCCTTGTTCTGCGTGATGCCGCCGAAGAACATGCAGTCCGCGCCGGACGCCTTGATCTTCTGCGCCAGCGTGCGGAAGTTCGCCGCCTTCGTGTCGATGCCCTCGTTGCCGGCGACCTTGACTGCGCCCTGGTCCTGCAGCGCCGTCTGCGTGGTCGACGCGACGCCCTTCCCGTAGACCTCCTTGTCGTTCAGGATGAAGGTGCTCGTGCAGCCCTTGTCCTTCTGGTAGGTGGCCTGCGCGGCGCCCTGGATGTCGTCGATCGGGACGACGCGGCCGTAGGTGCGCTTGCCGGTCGGGTAGTACTTGTCCGGCTCGCCCTTGTCGGCGCCGGGGCCGCTCTTGGTCAGGCCGAACGCCGTGTTGGACGGCGAGACCTGGAGGATGCCGGCCTGGTTGAGGATCGGGATCGAGATCGCCGAGGCGCCGGAGTTGAACTCACCCAGGTACGCGATCGTGCCCGCGTCCTGCGATGCCTTGCGGGCGTTGTTGGAGACCGCGCCCGCGTCCCACTTGCCGGCGGCCGCGGTGGCGTCGTCGAGCGAGACGTACTTGATGGTGAAGTCGCCGGCCTTGCCGCCGGCCGCCTCGAGGGCGAGCTTCTCGCCGTTGACGACGGACTGCGACTGCGGGCGGGAGTCGCCCTGCAGCGGGAGGCTCGAGTAGATGGTCAGGCTCTTGCTGCCGCTGCTGCTGCTCGAACTCTTGTCCTTGCTGCCGCAAGCGGCAACGCCGAACGACAGAGCTGCAGCCACGCAGGCGGCGAATGCCACTGATCGTGCTCGCACGTTTGGTCCCTCCTCAGAGACGCCGGGGGAAATGAAACGACCGGTTCACGATCGCGTGGCGCGATCCTAGTCACACCGGCGGACCCGTGCACGATCGAGATGCCCGAGCGGATCCGGCCAGACCCGGAATCCGGTCAGTCGCGGCTGCGGTTGCCGGGCAGCGCGCTCGACACGATGCGGACGCCGGCGCCGATCAGGATGATCAGGAGCGCCAGCAGGAAGCCGTCCATCGACTTGGCGCCGATGGCCCACAGCGTGATCCACAGGGAGAAGGCGAGGGCGGCGGTGATGATCAGACCCATGAGGTCGCCGATCCTATCTGAGGGCTTCCGCGAACGCCGTGACGAGACTCCGGATCTCGCTCACCGGGTCGTCCGCCTCGCCCGCCGCGCGCACCAGGCGGCTGCCGACGATCACGCCGGCCGCGCCCGCATCGGCGGCGTCGCGCGCCTGCTCGGGCGTGGCGATGCCGAAGCCCAGGGCGACCGGCACGCTCGTCGCTGCGGCGGCCCGGCCGATGATGGCCGCGACGTCGCCACCGGCCGCCCGCTCGCCGGTCGTGCCGGTGACCGCGACGGTGTAGAGGAAGCCCCGGGCGCGCTCGCCGATCAGCCGCAGGCGGTCGTCCGGCGTCGTCGGCGCGACGAGCGGGACGAGCGCCACGCCGGCCGCGTCACAGGCCGCGAGCACGGCCGGCGCCTCCTCGAGCGGCAGGTCGGGCACGATCAGCCCGCTGCCGCCCGCCGCGGCGAGGTCGGCCGCGAACCGCTCGGGGCCGCGGGCGATCACGAGGTTCGCGTAGCACATGACGACCACGGCGACCCGCGGCGCCAGCGCGGAGCAGACCTCGAGCACGCGATCGACCGTCGCGCCCGCTGCGAGCGCACGCGTGCCGGCCTCGTGGATCACCGGACCGTCGGCGAGCGGGTCGGAGAACGGCACGCCGAGTTCGATCAGATCGGCCCCGCCGTCGGCGTACGCCTGCCCGATCGCGAGCGACGTCGGCATGTCGGGGTACCCGCCCATCAGGTACGGCATCAGCGCGGCGCGCTTGCCGCTGTCCGCGAAGGCGGCGGCGATCCGCGCGGCGCCCGCCCCGCCGGCCGGCGCGGTCACCCGCGCCCCAGCAGGGTCAGCACCTCGACGAGGTCCTTGTCGCCGCGGCCCGACAGGCAGACGACGTCCAGCGCCGACGGGCTCGGCTCGTCCAGGGTGTACGCCAGTGCGTGGGCCGATTCGAGCGCGGGGATGATCCCCTCCAGGCGGGTCGTGCGCTCGAAGGCCGCCAGCGCGTCGGCGTCGGTCACGGCGACGTACCGCGCGCGCCCGGTGTCCCGCAGCCACGCGTGCTCGGGCCCGGCGCCGGGGTAGTCCAGGCCCGCGGACACCGAGTGCGCCTCGGCGATCTGCCCTTCGGCGTCCTGCATGATCGCGCTGAGCGAGCCGTGCAGGACCCCGGCGGGACCGCCGGCGGTCAGCGGCGCGCCGTGGCGCCCGGTCTCCAGCCCCTCCCCCGCGGCCTCGACGCCGATCAGTTCGACGCTCGCGTCGCCGACGAAGGCCGTGAACATGCCGATCGAGTTCGAGCCGCCGCCGACGCAGGCGAGCACGCGGTCGGGGAGCCGGCCCTCGCGCTCGAGCAGCTGGGCGCGCGCCTCGTCGCCGATGCAGCGCTGCAGCTCGCGGACGACCGACGGATACGGCGCCGGTCCGACGGCCGAGCCGATGATGTAGTGCGTCGTCGTGACGTTCGTCACCCAGTCGCGGATCGCCTCGGAGACGGCCTCCTTGAGCGTCCGCGCGCCCGCTTCCACGGGCGCGACCGTCGCGCCCAGCAGCTCCATGCGCTGGACGTTGGGCAACTGGCGGCGGATGTCCTCCGCCCCCATGTAGACGACGCACTCGAGGTCGAGCAGGGCGCACGCGGTCGCGCTCGCGACGCCGTGCTGACCGGCGCCGGTCTCGGCGATGATCCGCCGCTTCCCCATGCGCTTGGCCAGCAGGGCCTGGCCGAGGGCGTTGTTGAGCTTGTGGGACCCGGTGTGCATCAGGTCCTCGCGCTTGAGGTAGATGCTGCGCCCCGCGTGCTCGCTCAGGCGCTCGGCCAGGTAGAGCGGCGTCGGCCGCCCGGCGTAGTCGCGCTTCAGGCGGGCGAGGTCGGCGAGGTAGCCGGCGTCGCGCTGCGCGGCCAGCCACGCCGCCTCGAGCTCGCCGAGCGCGGGCATCAGCGTCTCGGGGACGTACTGCCCCCCGTAGGGGCCGAAGCGGTGCTCGACGCCGGCGACGACGTCGCTCATGCGGACACCTCGGGCTCGATCTCGATCTCCGGCTCCGGCTCCGGCTCCGGCTCGGGCTCCGGCTCGGGCTCGGGCTCGGGCTCGGGCTCCGGCTCGGGTTCCGGCGCCGTCGCAGCGACGGCGGCCGCGAACGCCAGCAGCTTCGCCGGATCCTTCCTCCCCGGCTCGGCCTCGGTCCCGCTGGCGACGTCCACGGCGAACGGCCCGACCGCGGCGATCGCCGCACCGACGTTGTCCGCGTCGAGCCCGCCGGCGAGGATCAGCGGCACGGTCGAGCGGCGGGCGGCGATCAGGTCCCAGTTCCAGGTCTCGCCGGTGCCTCCGGGGGCGGAGACGGCGTGCGAGTCGAGCAGGTGGTAATCGGTGCGGAACACCTCCAGGCCGCGCACATCGACCGCGTACTGGACGCGGGCGGCCTTGATGACCTTGACGCCGCAGCGGCGCTGGATCTCGCGGCAGAACGCCGGGCCCTCGGAGCCGTGGAGCTGCACCATCGTGAGGCCGACCCCCTCGGTGACGGCGACGACCTCGTCGAGCGGCGCATCGTGGAACACACCGACGACCTCGGTCGTGCGGCGCAGCGCCGCGGCGATGCGCTCGGCCTCCGGCAGCTCGCAGCGGCGCGGCGAGCCGTCCCAGAACACCATGCCGAGCGCCCAGGCACCGGCCGCGACGGCCAGTCGCGCGTCGTCGAGGCTGGTCAGGCCGCAGAACTTGATGCGGGGGGCCGAGGGCACCCCCGCATCGTAGGAGATCGTCTGCGCAGGCCTCTCGCGGGAGGGGCCCTACGGGGTCTGGGGCGATGCGGCCGGCTGGGACCGCTGCGGGCGCTCGCCGAGCTTGACGTCGAACGACTTCGCCTTGCCGTTGCGGACAACGCCCACCTTGACCGTGTCGCCCTTGCGCTTCGACGAGATGTAGGCCGTCAGCTCGTCGGCGGACCTGATCGTCCGGCCGTCGAGCTTCGTGATGATGTCGCCGCCGATGGTGATCGCCTGGCCGCTGACGCGGGCCGGGATCGTCCCGCCCTTGAGTCCGGCCGTCGCCGCGGGGCCGCCGCGGACGACCGACTGGACCAGCGCGCCCTGCTTGACCGCGAGGTTCAGGCCGGACAGCGACTCGTCGACGGAGAACGCCGAGATGCCGAGGTAGCCCGTCGTGACGCTGCCCTTGCGCAGGCCCGGGAGCAGGCGGATGGCGGTGTCGATCGGGATCGCGAAGCCGATGCCGACGTTCCCGCTGGCGCTGCTGCCGCTGCCGGTCTCGATCTGCGAGTTGATGCCGATGACCTCGCCGGCGGAGTCGATCAGCGGCCCACCCGAGTTGCCCGGGTTGATCGCGGCGTCGGTCTGGATGACGTTGTCGATCGAGAAGTCCGCCAGGCCCCTGATCTGGCGCTGCTTGGCCGAGACGACGCCGGTGGTCAGCGTGCGGTCCAGCCCGAAGGGGTTGCCGATCGCGACGACCGGATCGCCGACCTGGACGTCCTTCGCCGAACCGAGCGGCAGCGGCCGCAGGTCGCTCTTCTTGGGGTCCACCTGCAGCACCGCGAGGTCCGTCGTGCGATCGCGGCCGAGGATCTTGGCGTCGACGGCGCTCTTGTCGCCGAACCGGACCGTGACCTTCGTCGCGCCGTCGACGACGTGGGCGTTCGTCAGGATCGTGCCCTGCTCGTCCAGGACGAAGCCCGAGCCGGTCGCGACGCCCCGGTCGGTCTGCGGGAAGCCGAACGCCGAGCTTCCGGTCTGCGAGACGTTCGCCGTGATGAAGACGACGCCGGGCGAGTCCCGGCGGTAGATGTCGCGGGCCGTGATCGGCGCGCGGTTGCTCGCCGGTTCGGCGCTGCCCGCCAGCGGCGACTGCTGGATGACGGTGGTGGTGGAACTGCCGCCACCGAGTCCGGCGACGGCGGCGATGCCGACGGCCACGCCGCCTCCGAGCAGCGCGGCGAGGACGGCGAGGAGCGAGATGCGGGACGCGGTCATGGGGGCCGATGCTGGAGCGTCAAGCTGAAGCCACGCTCAACGGCGTCGCAGAAGATCGGTCAGGCCGGCGGCGCGGCGTCGTCGCCGGCCGCGAGGTTGCGCAGCGCCGCCTCGGGGTCCGGTGCGCGCATCAGGCTCTCGCCGACGAGCACCGCGTCGACGCCGACGCGCTCGATCTCGAGCAGCTGATCGTGGTGGGCGAAACCCGACTCGCTGACGACGGTCTTGCCGGCGGGCACGTCGGTGAGGATCTCGAAGGTCCGCGCGACATCGACGCTGAAGTCCGTGAGGTCGCGGTTGTTGATGCCGATGACGTCGGGATCGATCGTGTCCAGCGCCCGCTCGAGCTCCTCGGCCGTGTGGACCTCCACGACGACGTCCAGGTCGAGCTCGCCCGCGAAGGCGTAGAGGTCGTGCAGCTCACCGTCGTCGAGGGCCGCGACGATCAACAGGATCGCGTCGGCGCCGGCGACGGCCGACTCGACGAGCTGGTACGGGGCGACGATGAAGTCCTTGCGCAGGATCGGCAGCGAACTCGCGGCGCGCGCGGCGCGCAGGTCGTCGAGCGAGCCGCCGAAGTGCCGCTCCTCGGTGAGGATGGACAGCGCCGCGGCGCCCCCCCGCTCATAGGCGCCGACGATGCCGCCGACCGTCGCACCGGGCCGGATCTCGCCGGCACTCGGCGAGCGGCGCTTGAACTCGGCGATCACCGACACTCCCGGGCGCTCCAGCGCCTCGGAGAACGGGCGGTCGGCCGGTCGCGCCCCGAGCTGCCCCTCGAGGTCCGACAGCGACAGCTCGAGCATGCGGCGCGCGACGTCTTCACGGGTCGCGGCGACGATGCGGTCCAGGACGTTCACGATGCTGCGAGCTCCATGCTGAGGGAAACGTAGTGCTCCAGCACGCGCGCTGCAGCGCCGGAGTCCACGGCGGCCGCGGCGAGGCCGACGCCCTCGGCGATCGACCCGGCCCGGCCGGCCGCATAGATCGCGGCGCCGGCGTTGAGCAGCGCGAGGTCGCGCCGCGGCCCGGGCTCACCGGCGAGGATCGCGCGGGTGATCTGCGCGTTCTCCGGCGGCAGGCCGCCGGTCACGGACTCCGGAGCGGCCGGGGCCAGGCCGACGTCCTGCGGCTCCAGCGTCGTGTGGGTGATGACGCCCTCGCGGACCTCTGCGATCCGCGTCGTCCCCGACGTGCTGAGCTCGTCGAGCCCGTCGCTGCTGGAGACGACCAGCGCACAGGTCGTGCCGAGCCGCGCCAGCGCCCCGGCGACCAGATCGATCGACCCCGGGTCGGCGACGCCGACGATCTGCCTGGACGCGCCGGCGGGGTTCGTCAGCGGGCCGAGCAGGTTGAAGATCGTGCGGACCGCGAGCTCGCGGCGCACTGCCACGACGTGCCGCGTGGCGGCATGGTGGGCCGGGGCGAACATGAACCCGAAGCCCGTCTCGTCCACGCAGCGCGCGACACCCTCGGGCGTGACGTCGAGATTGGCGCCCAGTGCCTCGAGCACGTCGGCCGCGCCGCTGAGCCCCGTCGCGGTCCGGTTGCCGTGCTTGGCCACGGAGCACCCGGCGCCGGCGGCGATCAGGGCCGCGGTCGTCGAGACGTTGAAGGTCATCCGGCCGCCGCCGGTCCCGGCGGTGTCGAGCAGATCGCCGTGCTGCGGGTGCACGGGCGTGGCGAGCGCGCGCATCGTCCGGGCCAGGCCGGCGAGCTCGTCCTCGGTCTCCCCCTTGGTCCGCAGCCCGATCAGTATCCCGGCGATCTCGACGTCGCTCGCCTCGCCCGCCATGATCACGGCGAGCACGTCGGCGGCCTCGTCCTGCGTCAGGTCGGTCCCGGAGGCGACCGCGTCGAGCGCGTGCGTCAGCGTCGCGTGCGGCATCGTCAGGCGGCGCTCACGGACACGCGGTCGCCGGTGAGGAAGTTCTCGAGCAGGCGCAGGCCGTCGTCGGTCAGAACGGACTCGGGGTGGAATTGAACGCCCTCCGCGGGCAGTTCCCGGTGACGGATGGCCATGATCACGTCGCCGCCGCGGGCGGAGACCTCGAAGCAGCCCGGGAGGCTGTCCTCCGCCACGACGAGGGAGTGGTAGCGGCCGACCGTCAGCGGCGACGGCAGCCCGGTGAAGATCGTGCGCCCGTCGTGCTCGATCGTCGTCGTCTTCCCGTGGACCGGCAGGTGACGGATGACGGTGGCGCCGAACGCCTGCGCCAGCGACTGGTGCCCCAGGCACACGCCGAGCGTCGGGATCCCGGCCTCGGGGAAGCGGCGCGTCACCTCCAGCGAGATGCCCGCCTCGTTCGGCGTGCACGGGCCCGGCGACACGACCACGCGGTCGGGCGCCAGCGCGAGCAGCTCATCGACGCTGCGCGCGTCGTTGCGCACGACCTCGAGCGTCGCCCCCAGCTCGCCCAGGTACTGGACGAGGTTGTAGGTGAACGAGTCGTAGTTGTCGATCATCAGGACGCGCACGGGATCACCACCAGTCCGCCTGCTCGGCGGCCAGCTCGATCGCGCGCTTGACCGCGCGGGCCTTGTTGACCGACTCCTCGTACTCGTACTCGGGCTTGGCGTCGGCGACGGTCCCGCCGCCGGCCTGGATGTGCGCGCGCCCGTCCTTGAGGACCACGGTGCGGATGTGGATGCAGGTGTCCAGGTCGCCGGTGTGGCTGAGGTACCCGATCGCGCCGCCGTAGCCGCCGCGCTTGACGGGCTCGAGCTCGTCGATGATCTGCATCGCGCGGACCTTCGGGGCGCCCGACAGCGTGCCCGCCGGCAGGACGGAGCGCAGCGCGTCCATCGCCGTGACGTCGTCGCGCAGCGTGCCAGATACGTTGGAGACGATGTGCATGACGTGCGAGTACGTCTCGACCGCCATGAAGCGGCCGACGCTGACCGATCCGTACTCGCAGACGCGGCCCAGGTCGTTGCGCCCGAGGTCGACGAGCATGACGTGCTCGGCGCGCTCCTTCTCGTCGGCGAGAAGCTCCTCGGCGATGCGCTCGTCGTCGGCGAGCGT
>JBKJRO010000072.1:0-3355 GCA_046594555.1 Solirubrobacteraceae bacterium | reverse complement strand
CCGACCTCGTGGACGATCGCGGCGATCTCCTCGATGTTGGGGTCGAAGATGCCGAGCGTGTTCGGGTTGGTCAGCATCAGGCATGCGACATCGCCGTCCGCCTTGGCCCGCAGATCGTCGATGTCGACGCCGCCGTCGGCGTTCGTGCCGACCTTCACGACCTCGTACCCGGCCATCGTCACCGTCGCGGGGTTCGTGCCGTGGGCGGTGTCGGGCGTCAGCACCTTGTGGCGATGCTCGCCGCGCGACTCGTGGTAGGCGCGCGTCAGCAGCACGCCCGCCAGCTCGCCGTGCGACCCCGCCGACGGCTGCAGCGAGACGTGCGGCAGGCCGGCGACCTCGCCGAGCGCGCACTCGAGGTTCCACATCAGCTCCAGCGCGCCCTGGGCGCGGGCCGGCGACTGCAGCGGGTGCAGGCGCGCGTGGCCGGGGAGCGCGGTGACGCGCTCGTGCAGGCGCGGGTTGTGCTTCATCGTGCACGACCCGAGCGGGTAGAAGCCGGAGTCCAGGTCGAAGTTGCGGCGGCTGAGGCGCACGTAGTGACGCACCAGCTCGGGCTCGGAGACCTCCGGCAGGCGCGCGGGCTCGCGGCGGCGCAGCGCGGCCGGGAGCAGCTCGTGCGCGTCGCGCTCGGGGACGCCCGGCGCCGGGCATGTGAACGCGCGGCGGCCCGGGGCGCCCTTCTCGAAGATCGTGGTCGCCTCGTCCTGCTGCATCGGGGTGGCGCCGGCGCTGAGCACGGCGACTGCGCGCCGCCGCTCGTCGGTCGGATCGGTCGTGCTGAGATCGCTCGTCCTCGCAGTCATGCGTGCACCTCCTGCGTCGTGCCGGCTCGCTCGGCCGCCACCGCGGCGCCGAGGACCTCGGCCAGGCGGTCGATGTGCGCGCGCGTACGCTGCTCGGTGATCGCCACCAGCAGCCCGTCACCCAGGCCCTCGTCGACCAGGCCGAGCGGGTAGCCCGGGTGGATCCCGGCGTCCTGGCAGCGCTCGACGACGCGCTGCACGCCGTCCAGATCCAGCCCCTCCAGCCGCAGCGCGAACTCGCGGACGACCGGCTGGTCGTGCAGCGCGCTGATGCCCTCCAGCGCCACGAGCGTGTCGCGCGCGTAGGCGGTGCGCTGGAGCAGCAGCTCGCCCAGCTCGACCAGACCCTCGCGGCCCAGCCAGCTGAGGTAGACGACGCCCGCGAGCGCGTTCAGCGCCTGCGAGGTGCAGATGTTGGAGGTCGCCTTCTCGCGGCGGATGTGCTGCTCGCGCGTCTGCAGCGTCAGCACGAAGCCGCGGCGCCCGTCGACGTCGCGGGTCTCGCCCGCGATGCGACCCGGCATGCGGCGCAGGTAGGCGTCGGTCGCGGCGAAGAAGCCGAACGACGGGCCGCCGAAGTCCAGCCGGTTGCCGAGCGTCTGCCCCTCGCCGACCGCGACGTCGACGCCGCACTCGCCGGGCGGGGCGACGATGCCGAGCGGGATCGGGTCGTAGGAGCCGACGACGACCGTGGCGTCGCCGCCCGCAGACTTCGCCGCGGCGGACAGCGCCGCGGCGTCCTCGACGGCCCCCAGGACGTTGGGCTGCTGGAAGATCGCGGCCGCGGTGTCGTCGTCGATCGCCGCGGCCCAGGCATCGGGATCCGTGACGCCGTCCTTCAGCGGCACCTCGATCACCTCGGTGCCGTAGCCGACCGACAGCGTGCGCAGCGTCTCGCGGCTGTGCGGGTGCAGGCCGGAGGAGACGACGAAGCGGGTGCGGCCGTTGGCGAGCTTGGCGAGGTAGCCGGCCGCGCCGACCGCGCTGGGACCCTCGTAGACCGAGGCGTTGGAGACGGGCAGCGCCGTCAGCTCGCTGATCGCGGTCTGGTACTCGAACATCACCTGCAGCCCGCCCTGGCTGATCTCGGGCTGGTAGGGCGTGTACGGCGTCAGGAACTCCGAGCGGCCGAGCAGCATGTCGATGACCGCGGGCACGTAGTGGTCGTACATCCCGGCCCCGAGGAACGTGATCTCGTCCTCGGCCGAGGTGTTGCGCCGCGCGAGGTCGAGCAGATGGCCGTAGACGTCCTGCTCGGGCATGCCCGCCGGCAGGTCCAGTTCGCGGCGCAGGCGCACGCCGTCGGGGATCTGGTCGAACAGGTCGTCGATCGACGCCACGCCGATCGTGGCGAGCATGTCCCGAAGGTCCTGTGCGGTGACGGCGGTGTAGCGGCTCACGGGGTCCTTCGGTCGGGTGTCGTGTGCGTCCTGCCGGGTGATACGCAGGCGCGGGCGGGGCGGTTCAGGAGAGCAGGGCCTGGTAGGCGGCGGCGTCGAGCAGGCCGTCGGTCTCGGCCGGGTCCGACAGGCGGACCTTGACCATCCAGCCGTCGCCGTACGGGTCGTCGTTGATCGCCTCCGGACCGTCGCCCAGGGCGTCGTTGACCTCGAGGACCTCGCCGGACAGCGGCGCGACGACGTCGCTGACGGCCTTGACCGACTCGACCTCGGTGTAGCTGTCGCCCGCGACGACCTGCGTGCCCACGGCGGGCGGATCGAAGAACACGACCTCGCCGAGGGCGTCCTGGGCGAACCAGGTGATGCCGAACGTGGCGACATCCCCTTCGATGCGCGCCCAGTCGTGCTCGGGGTGGTAGAGCAGGTCGTCGGGGTAGCTCGCGTCGGCCATCGGGGTCTCCTGGAAGGTGGGCTGCTCGGACGCCGCGATCCTACGCGTCCGGCTTGCGGTAGAGGGGCTTCGCGGCGACGACGGCCGAGCGCAGCTTGCCGCGGACGTCGATCTGGATCTCGGTGCCATCGACGGCGCGCTCGGCCGGGAGGTACGCCATGCCGACGCCGATGCCGAGGCACGGCGACAGCGTGCCGGAGGTGACCTCGCCGCCGCCGACGACCGCGTTGCCCTGCCGCGGGATGCCGGGACCGGTGAAGCGGAAGGGCGCGAGCATCTCGGCCGGGCCGGCGGCACGCGCGGCGCGAACGGCGTCGGAGCCGATGAACCCCGTGTCCTCCTTGCAGCACCACCCAAGGCCGGCCTCGATCGGCCCGCGCGACTCCATGAGGTCGTTGCCGTAGAGGTGGAAGCAGACCTCGAGGCGCAGCGTGTCGCGGGCGCCCAGGCCGACCGGCTCGACACCCTCGGCCACGAGTGCATCCCACACCCCGCCGGCGTCGTCGGGGCCGACGAGCAGCTCGACGCCGTCCTCGCCGGTGTATCCCGTTCCGCACGCGAGCACGCGCGCGCCGGCGATCGTGAGATCCGCGGTGCGCATGCGCGCGGGCAGCTCGCCGTCGGCCAGCCGGGCGACGATGCCGCGCGCATCGGGACCCTGCACGGCGAGCATGGCGTAGTCGCGCAGCCGGTCTGAG
>JBKJRO010000010.1:0-7026 GCA_046594555.1 Solirubrobacteraceae bacterium | reverse complement strand
GTTCTCATACCAGGCCATGTCGTCGACGGCGTCGACGGCCTTCTTGCCCCCGACGCGCGCGTTGAAGAGGTCGGGGAACATCGTCGGCGAGTGGTTGCCCCAGATCGTCATGTTCGTGATCTCCGACACGGCCGCCCCGGTCTTCTTCGACAGCTGAGCGATCGCGCGGTTGTGGTCGAGGCGGGTCATCGCGGTGAAGCGCTCGCGCGGCACGTCGGGCGCGTTGCTCTGCGCGATCAGCGAGTTCGTGTTGGCCGGGTTGCCGACGACGAGGACCTTCACGTCGCTCGCGGCACCGGCGTTGATCGCCGCGCCCTGCGGCTTGAAGATGCCGCCGTTGGCCTCCAGCAGGTCGGCGCGCTCCATGCCGGGGCCGCGCGGGCGGGCGCCGACGAGCAGCGCGATGTTCACGCCGTCGAACGCCTTGACCGGGTCGTCGAAGATGTCGATCCCGGCGAGCGGCGCGAACGCGCAGTCGTCGAGCTCCATCGCGGTGCCCTCGGCGGCCTTGACGGCCTGCGGGATCTCGAGCAGGTTCAGGTGGACGGGCGTGTCCGGGCCGAGCAGCTGGCCGGACGCGATGCGGAAGAGGATCGCGTAGCCGATCTGGCCGGCTGCGCCGGTGACGGTCAGCTTGACGGGAGTGCTCACGGGTTCATGCTCCTTGGGTCGTCGGAAGGGTCGGGGTGCTCACGCCATCGCGCGCTGCAGGTTCTCGTCGATCGAGGCGAGGAACTCCTGCGTGGTCTGGTGGGGCTGGTCGGGGCCGATCAGCAGGGCGAGGTCCTTCGTCATCTTCCCGCTCTCCACGGTCTCGATGCATACCCGCTCGAGCGTCTGCGCGAACGCGGTCACCTCGGGCGTGCCGTCCATGCGCCCGCGGGCGGCCAGGCCGCGCGTCCAGGCGAAGATCGAGGCGATCGGGTTCGTCGACGTCGGCTTGCCCTGCTGGTGCTGGCGGAAGTGGCGGGTGACGGTGCCGTGCGCGGCCTCGGCCTCCACGGTCCTGCCGTCGGGCGTCATCAGGACGCTCGTCATCAGGCCGAGCGAGCCGAACCCCTGGGCGACGGTGTCCGACTGGACGTCGCCGTCGTAGTTCTTGCAGGCCCAGACGTAGCCGCCCTCCCACTTCATCGCGGCGGCGACCATGTCGTCGATCAGGCGGTGCTCGTAGGTGATGCCGGCGGCCTGGAAGTCGGCCAGGAACTCGGCCTCGTAGATCTCCTGGAAGAGGTCCTTGAAGCGCCCGTCGTAGCGCTTGAGGATCGTGTTCTTCGTCGAGAGGTAGACCGGGAAGCCGCGGTCCAGCCCGTAGCGCAGCGAGGCGCGGGCGAAGTCGCGGATCGAGTCGTCCAGGTTGTACATCGCCATCGCGACGCCGCCGCCGGGGAACTCGTAGACCTCGAGCTCGACCGGCTCGCTGCCGTCCTTGGGCGTGAACGTCATCGTCAGCGTCCCCTCGCCCGGGACGACGAGGTCGGTCGCGCGGTACTGGTCGCCGAAGGCGTGGCGGCCGATGACGATCGGCTTGGTCCAGCCGGGCACCAGGCGCGGCACGTTGCTGATGACGATCGGCTCGCGGAAGATCACGCCGCCGAGGATGTTGCGGATCGTCCCGTTCGGCGAGCGCCACATCTGCTGCAGGCCGAACTCCTCGACGCGCGCCTCGTCGGGCGTGATCGTCGCGCACTTGACGCCGACCCCGTGCTCCTTGATCGCGTTGGCGGCGTCGATGGTGATCTGATCGCCCGAGGCGTCGCGCGCCTCGATCCCCAGGTCGAAGTAGCGCAGGTCGATGTCCAGGTACGGCAGGATCAGCTGGTCCTTGATGAAGGCCCAGATGATCCGGGTCATCTCGTCGCCGTCGAGCTCGACGACGGGGTTCTGCACCTTGATCTTCGCCATTCGGGGTCCCTTCGGGGTCGGTCGCCGCAAGGGTATGGGGAAGCGCCGCGCCCGCGCCCTCCGGGTCGCGGCGCGTGCCCGACCGGAGTAGCGTTCGCCGGATGATCGCCCGCAGGCCGTCGGCTCCGTTCCGCACGCACGAGGTGGCCAACCAGCCGCCACCGCTCACGGGGCGCAACCTCTATGCGGACAACGTCCCGCTGGTCGAGGCCGTCACCCGCGAGGGCGCGGACTGGATCACCGCCCGCGCGACGCAGGCCGGCGCCTTCTGGGGCGGCGAGCCGCTGGCCTGGGGCGAGCGCGCCAACACGCACCTGCCGGTCCTGCGCACCCACGACCGTTACGGCAACCGCATCGACGAGGTCGACTTCGACCCGTCCTGGCACCAGCTGATGGCGGCCGGCGTGCGTGACGAGCTCCACGCGCTCCCCTGGCGCACGGACGAACCCGGCGCCCACGCTGCCCGCGCCGCGCTGTACATCACCGCGATGCAGGCCGAGGCGGGCTTCGCCTGCCCGACGACGATGACGTTCGCCGCGATCCCGGCGCTGCGGATGCAGCCCGAGATCGCCGCCGAATGGGAGCCGCTGCTGACGGCGACCACGTACGACCCCTCGTCCCGGCCCGCGGCCGAGAAGGGCTCGGCGCTGTGCGGCATGGCGATGACCGAGAAGCAGGGCGGATCGGACGTGCGAGCCAACACCACCACGGCGACCCCGCTGAACGGCGGCGGCTCGGGCGCGGAGTACGAGCTCGTCGGGCACAAGTTCTTCTGCTCGGCCCCGCAGTGCGATCTGTTCCTCGTCCTCGCCCAGACCGACGAGGGCCTGTCGTGCTTCGCGATGCCGCGGATCCTGCCCGACGGCACGCGCAACGAGTTCCACATCCAGCGGCTGAAGGACAAGCTCGGCAACCGCTCCAACGCCTCGAGCGAGGTCGAGTTCCACGGCGCCTGGTCGCGCATGGTCGGCGAGCCCGGACGCGGCGTGCCGACGATCATCGAGATGGTCGGCCACACGCGCCTGGACTGCATCCTCGGCGCCGCGGCCGGCATGCGCGCCGCCGTCGCCCAGGCGACGTGGCACGCCGCCCACCGCAGCGCGTTCGGCGCCCGCCTCGCCGACCAGCCGCTGATGCGCAACGTGCTCGCCGACCTGGCCATCGAGTCCGAGGCCGCCACGGCGCTGGCGATGCGCATGGCCCGCGCCTACGACGGCGCCGGCGATGACGAGGCCGAGGCGCACCTGAAGCGCCTGGGCACCGCCGTCGGCAAGTACTTCGTCTGCAAGCGCGTGCCGCAGCACGCGTTCGAGGCGCTCGAGGTCTTCGGCGGCGTCGGCTACGTCGAGGAGTCCGGGATGCCGCGCCTGTACCGCGAGGCGCCGCTGTGCTCGATCTGGGAGGGCTCGGGCAACGTCATGGCCCTGGACGTCCTGCGCGCGCTGTCGCGCACCCCCGAGGCGCTCGACGCCTTCCTCGGCGAGGTCGAACTGGCCGCCGGCGCCGACGCCCGGCTCGACGCGTTCACGCTCGCCCTGCGCGACGAGTTCGCCGACACCGCGGCGATCGAGACGCGCGCCCGCCGCGTCGTCGAGCGGATGGCGCTCGCGCTGCAGGGCTCGCTGCTCGTCCGCCACGCCCCGGCGGCCGTCGCCGACGCGTTCTGCGCCGCCCGCCTGGCCGGCGATGCGGGCCTCAACTACGGCACGCTCCCGCCATCCGCCGACGTCGAGGCGATCCTCGCGCGGCACACGCCGGCCTGACCTGCGGCCCGCGCGCGGTTCGGCAGGCTCGGCGCGCCCGGGACCCTGCGAGACTGGGCCGATGTTCGGCGAGGGATCGATCAAGCTGTTCCGGGTCTTCGGGATCCGCGTGGGCGCCAGCCCGAGCTGGTTCCTCGTCCTGTTCCTGTTCCTGTACACGCTGTCGCGGTACTTCACGACGGTCCTCGTGGACAGCTCGAGCAACGTCGCCTACGCGGTCGCGGTCGCCGCGACGCTGCTGTTCTTCGTGTCGCTGCTGGCGCACGAGCTGGGCCACGCGCTGGTGGCGCGGCGCGAGGGCATCGAGACCGAGGGGATCGACCTCTGGCTGTTCGGCGGGGTCGCCAAGCTGTCGCGCGACTCCGAGACGCCGGGCGAGGAGTTCCGCGTCGCGGCCGCCGGCCCGGCGGTGACGGCGGCGCTCTCGCTGCTGTTCGTCGTCATCGGGCGCGTGGCCTCGAGCCAGACCTCGCTGATCGACCACGGGTTCTTCACCAACGCGAGCATCACCCCCGGCATCGCGCTGGTGAACTGGCTGGCGACCGTCAACGTCTTCCTGCTGGCGTTCAACCTGATCCCGGCGTTCCCGCTCGACGGCGGGCGCATCGCGCGGTCGATCGCCTGGCGCGTCACCGGCGACCGCGGACGCGCGACGCGCTTCTCGGCCGGGCTGGGCCAGGGATTCTCGTGGGTCCTGATCGGGCTCGGCGTCCTGCTCGCCGCGCGCGGCGACGTCTCCAGCGGCATCTGGCTCATGGTCCTCGGGTGGTTCCTGGGCACGGCGGCGCGCGGCGCGGTCGTCAGCAGCCGCTTCACCGACCGGCTCGAGGGCGTGACGGCCGCCGACGTGATGGACGGCCAGCCGGTGACCATCCCCTCCGGGACGACCGTCGCCCAGGCGCACGACGAGTACTTCCTGCGCTATCGCGCACCCTGGTTCGCGGTCGTCGACGACGCCGGGCGCTACCTCGGGATCCTCCGGGAGCAGCTCGTGGACCAGGAGCTCGCCGCGGGCCGCCCGGCGCTGCCGGTCGCCGAGATCCTGCCGCCGGGGGGCGATGCCGCAGCCTGGGTCTCCTACGACACGCCGGTCGAGTCGCTGATCGGCCTGGATTCGGTGCGGCACCTCGGCGCGGTGATGGTCGTGGACGGCGAGGACCGGCTCTGCGGCGTCGTCACGGCCGACCAGCTCAACCGCGCGATCGCCGCGGCGGCCGTCCCGCAGCGCTGATTCCGACCGCGAAGGCCCGAATTGCCGGGCCCGGGGCGGCAACCTCCCGGCGACGATGCACGTATAGAGTTGCGAGCCCCGGAGTGCTCCGCTCCGAGCCGTCAACACCTTCGGAAGAGCCATGCCAGCACATGACGTCCTGATCATCGGCGCCGGTCTCGCGGGCCAGCGCGCCGCCCTCGCAGCCGCCCAGAAGGGCGCCACCGTCGCGCTCATGAGCAAGGTGCACCCCGTGCGCTCGCACTCGGTCGCGGCCGCCGGCGGCATCAACGCGGCGGTCAACCCGTCGGACGACTGGCGCTCGCACGCGTACGACACCGTCAAGGGCTCGGACTTCCTGGGCGACCAGGACGCGATCGAGATCATGTGCCGCGAGGCGCCGGCCGAGGTCATGCACCTCGAGCACATCGGCGTCACGTTCCACCGCAACGAGAGCGGCGAGATCGACCTGCGCGCCTTCGGCGGCGCGTCGATGAAGCGCACCGCCTACGTCGCCGACATCACCGGCCAGGCGCTGCTGCACGTGCTCTACGAGCAGATCCTGAAGTACCACGAGGTCATCGACCGCTTCGAGGAGTGGTTCGTCACCTCGCTGATCCGCGACGAGGCGGGCACCTGCGTCGGCGCGGTCGCGCGCGAGATCCGCAGCGGCCGGTCGGAGACCTTCTCGGCCAAGAACGTGATCCTCGCCTCCGGCGGCGCGGGCCAGTGCTTCAAGCCGACGACCAACGCGCTCATCTGCACCGGCGACGGCATCGCCCAGGCCTACACGGCCGGCGCGCCGCTGATGGACATGGAGATGATCCAGTACCACCCGACGACGCTGGCGGAGAACGGCTTCCTGATCACCGAGGGCGCCCGCGGCGAGGGTGCGCACCTGCTGAACGCGGCGGGCGAGCGCTTCATGGAGAAGTACGCGCCGAACAAGATGGAGCTCGCCTCGCGCGACGTCGTCTCGCGCGCCGAGCAGACCGAGATCCTGGAGGGGCGCGGCGTCGGTCCCGAGGGCACCGGCATCTACCTCGACATCACGGTCGTCCCGCGCAAGCGCACGCTCGAGGCGCTGCGCGAGATCGTCAACATCGGCAAGGACTTCGCCGGCGTGGACATCACCCGCGAGCCGATCATGATCCAGCCCGGGATGCACTACATCATGGGCGGCGTCAAGACCGACAGCGACGGCGCCACCCCGATCCCCGGGCTGTACGCGGCCGGCGAGGTCGCCTGCGTCTCGGTCCACGGCGGCAACCGCCTGGGCGCCAACTCGCTGCTCGACACGCTGATCTTCGGCCGCCGCGCCGGTGAGCACGCCGCCGAGCGCGCGCTCGGCATGCCGATGCCGACGGCCTCGCAGGAGCACCAGGCGGTCGACGAGGCGCGCGTCGCCGAGATTCTCGCCCGCCCGACCAGCGGTCGCCGCGTGTCGGAGATCAAGGAGGAGCTCGGCACCACGATGAACCGCCACGTCGCCGTGTTCCGCGACGAGGCCGGCCTGGTGACCGCCCACGAGACGGTGCGCCGGCTCAAGGAGCAGGCCGCCACCGCCTACGTCGACGACAAGGGCACCGTCTTCAACCAGGACGTCCTCGGCGCGATCGAGCTGGACTACATGCTCGACTGCGCGGAGTGCATCGTCGTCGCCGCGATGGAGCGCAAGGAGTCGCGCGGGGCGCAGTTCCGCACCGACTTCCCCGAGCGCAACGACGCCGAATGGCTGAAGCACATCGACATCTCGCGCAACGGCGACGACGCGCCGCACGTCTCCTACTCCCCGGTCACCATCACGCAGTGGCAGCCGGAAGAGCGCAAGTACTAAACCGAGGATCCCGTCCCCTACCCCACCCAATCGACATGGCCGAGTTCAAGCTGAGAATCCGCCGTTACGACCCGTCCTCGGGCGAGGCGCCGTACTGGGACGAGCACACCGTGGACCTCGAGCCGCACCGTTCGGTGCTGGAGGGCATCCTCCAGGCGAAGGCGAAGACCGACGGCTCGATCGGCATCCGCTGCTCGTGCCGCGCCGCGATCTGCGGCTCATGCGGCGTGCGCATCAACGGCCAGCCCGGCCTGGCGTGCCACACGCACCTGGATGCCGCCCTCGCGCGCTCCAAGGACGGCGTGATCGAG
>JBKJRO010000139.1:0-8972 GCA_046594555.1 Solirubrobacteraceae bacterium | reverse complement strand
GAAGCTCTGATTCCTTGTCGCGGATCTCGCGGCGCCTGAGGCGCCGTGTGAGGCCGGGTCTGTGCAGAGCACTATCCCCGGCACACCCGCCGCCCCATGCATCCACGATCTCTCGCTCGGGTCGGCGGTCGATGCTCACTCGTCGTCGGTCGCTGCAAGTGCGGGTGAGACACGCTCTGACCGAGCGGCCATGCGGCGGCACAGGGCACCGGGGGAGGGTGATCCCGGGCGCCGGACGAGGGCGCGTCGGCGGCGTGGGAGGGGAAATCCGGAATTGCGCGAAGCGGAATTTCGCCCCCGCCCACGACGCTCGAACGCGTCCACGACCACGGCCGCGAAGCATCAGCCTCCCGCGTCCACCATCCCCTGCAACCGACGCATGCCCGCCAGCCAGCGCTCATGGTCCTGCGCACGCCGCAGCGCGAAGTCGGCCACCTCGGGGTGCGGGTAGACGAAGAACCGCTCCGCGGCGATCGCGTCGACGACGTGGTCGGCGACCTCCTCGGGCTGGACGACGGCGCCCGCGGCGCGGACGACCGCCGAGGCGCGCTCGGCCGCCGGCGACCCGTCGCCGTGGAGCATCGGCGTGTCGACGCCCATCGGGCACAGGCAGCTGACCTGGATCCCCCGGGCGCCGTAGGCGATCGACAGGTACTCGGCGAAGGCGACGGCCGCGTGCTTGGTGACCGTGTAGGGCGCCGATCCGATCTGGCCGAGCAGCCCGGCCGCCGACGCCGTCGCCACGAAGCAGCCCGACCCGCGTTCCAGCCAGCCGGGGACCAGGCGGCGCGCGGCGTACACGTGCGCATCGACGTTCACCGCGTACGCCCGCGCCCAGTCCTCGTCGCTGACCTCGAAGATGTCGCCGCCGCCGATGATGCCCGCGTTGGCGCAGAACACGTCGACCGGGCCGAACGCCGCCTGCGTCGCGTCGATGAGCGCGCCGTTCTGCTCGTCGTCGCCGACGTCGCAGGCGAGGCCGATCGCGCGGGCGCCGATCTGGTCCGCGACGGCCGCCGCGCCGGCGCCGTCGAGGTCGGCGACCGCGATGCCGGCGATCCCGGCGTCCGCCAGGCGCAGTGCCAGTGCGCGACCGATGCCCGACGCCCCGCCGGTGACGACCGCGACCTTCCCGCTCAGGTCCATGGCGCGATCCTCCCCGATGTCCCGCACCTGACGGGGCGCCGCGCGCGCGGCGCCCCGTCGTGCGTGCCGGACCGGAGCGGTCTCGTCTACCCGACGACCTGGCGCACCAGCGGCAGGTAGCCGGAGCTGTGGCCGCTGCGGTTCGGGTGGTAGCTCTCGGTCGAGTTGAAGATGTTCAGCCCGTTGAGCCATGCCGTGCTCGAGCACACCGCGTGCCCGGTCCACGACGCCGTCGCGCTCTTGTAGGTGAACCCGTACGCCGCCGCGCGCAGCGCGGTGATCCGGTCGATCTCGTCCGACAGGAGGTTCGCGTTGGAGCGCTCCGAGGAGCTGATCCCGCTCGTGCCCAGGCAGCTGGACGTCGAGAACAGCCGCGGGTAGCCGAGCACCACGACCTTGCCGCCCGCAGCCACCCGGCTCTGGATCGCCGAGTACACCGTGTTGAGCTTCGGCGACAGCGTCGCGTCCGCGGACGCGCGGGTGCTGTTCAGCTGCGAGTTGCAGTCGAGCAGCGTGCAGTTGACGATGATGCCGGCAAAGCCCAGGTCGTTGCCGCCGACCGAGATCGTGACGATGTTCGTCGTGCTGTTCACGGCCGAGATCTGGTTGTTCATGACGTCGGTCGTCGTCGCCCCGGAGCAGGCGACGAAGTTCAGTGACGTGTTCGGGCGCTGCTGGGACAGCAGGTACGGGTAGGCGTAGACGCTGCGCAGGCAGGACGAGCTGAGCGTGTAGGAGTTGGTGCCGACGCCGGACGAGTAGCTGTCGCCGAGGGCGACGTAGTTGTCGGCCGAGGCGGCGGCCGCGGGCACCGCGAACGCGGCGAGCATGAGCACGGCGCCGAGCAGGCGCCGGGGAGTGCGTGACATGAGCTGGTTCTCCTCCTGGGATGGACTCGCCGGCCACGTTCCTGACTCGCGTGCCGGTTCGCCACGAACCTATCCGCGTCGCACGATCGATTGCAACACGAGGGGACTTTGGTCCGGCCGGGGATCTGCCGATGAAGTCCCGGACCACCGACCCCACCCCGCCAGCCATGCTCCAGCCTCCTTCCGACTCTGCGCCCAGTGCGAGCGCCCACCATCCGCGCGGCGCCGCGCGCGACCTGCCGGCGGGCATCCTCCAGCTCTCCAGCTCGGCGCGCCGCTCACGGCTGATCGGCGATGTCGTCGTCGATCTCGGGTTCGCCGATCGCGACGTCGTCGACCGCGCGGTGGAGACGGCGCGCAACCACGGCAAGACGACCGGCGAGGTCCTCGTGGACACGGGCACGATCACGCCCGACCAACTGGCGCGCGTCCTCGCCGAGCGCTTCGGCGTCGACTACGTCGACCTGACCAAGTTCGCCGTCGACACGACGGCGACGACCCTGATCTCCAGCGAGGCGGCGCGCCACTACAACGCCGTCCCGATCGGCTTCCTCGACGAGCGCACGCTGCTGCTCGCGACGGCCGACGGCGCGAACGTCGTCGCCATCGACGACATCGCGATGATGACCGAGTACGAGATCCATCCGCTGGTCGCCTCGCGGACGGATCTCGCCGCGCTCATCGCCAAGGTCGCCCGCTTCGACGACGTCTCCGCCGCCGAGGAGGAGGACGACGACTTCGAGATCAGCGTCGCCGACATCCGCGACGACGCCGAGGACGCGCCGGTCGTCAAGCTCGTCCACTCCGTCATCGCCGAGGCGATCGAGATCGGCGCCAGCGACATCCACCTCGAGCCCGAGGGCACGGAGCTCCGCGTCTACTACCGGATCGACGGCGTCCTGACCTCGTCCACGACGATCCCGCGGAACCTCGCCCGCGGTGTGATCTCGCGCATCAAGATCATGGCGAACCTCGACATCGCCGAGAAGCGCCTGCCGCAGGACGGCCGGCTCGCGCTCGGGCTGCAGGGCCGCATGGTGGACGTCCGCGTCGCGTCGCTGCCGCTCGTCACCGGCGAGTCGGTCGTCATGCGCATCCTGGACCACGGCGGCGGCATCATCGACCTCGAGTCGCTCGGGATCCACAGCGAGGACAGCGGGCGCCTGCGCCATGCCCTGGCGCAGCCGTACGGCCTCGTCCTGGTCACCGGGCCGACCGGCTCGGGCAAGACGACCACGCTCTACGGCAGCCTCGAGGTGCTGAACACCGGCGACCGCTCGATCATCACGATCGAGGATCCCGTCGAGTACAAGATGTCCGGGATCAAGCAGATCCAGGTCCACAGCCGCATCGGCCTCGGGTTCGCGACGGGCCTGCGCTCGATGGTCCGTGCCGACCCCGACGTGATGATGGTCGGCGAGATCCGCGACCGCGAGACCGCCCAGATCGCGGTCGAGGCGGCGCTGACCGGCCACCTCGTGCTCTCGACGATGCACACGCGCGACGCGGCCACTGCCGCTCCGCGCCTCGTCGACATGGGCATCGAGCCGTTCCTCGTCGCCAGCGCCGTCGACTGCGTCATCGCCCAGCGGCTGGCGCGCAAGCTCTGCGTGGAGTGCAAGAAGCCGGTGGTCATCCCGGCGGAGGCCCTGCGCAACGCCGGGCTGGACGGTGACGGCGACCTGGAGGCCTTCGAGGCCGTGGGCTGCGGGCGCTGCGGCGACACGGGCTACCGCGGGCGCACCGGCCTGTACGAGGTCCTCACCGTCACCGACGAGATCCGCTCGCTCATCGTTCGCGGGTCGTCCGGCGAGGCGCTGCGCGACGTCGCGCTGAGCCAGGGCATGCGGACGCTCCGCATGGACGGCTTCGACAAGGTCCGCCAGGGCGTCACGTCGCTCGCCGAGACGGCGCGCGTCGCCGGATCCTGACGCCGATCGGGCGGGGTTCGTCACGGCCTTGCTCCGGCCTCGCGGCAGGAGTAGCGTCGGGCCCATGGCCAACGAGCGCGCGAAGCTGACCGTCGCAGTCACGGGACCCACCGGCGAGATCGGTCGCGCGTTCGTCAGCGCGCTGGAGCGGCAGCCACGCGTCGCGCGGGTCGTCGGGATGGCGCGCAGCCCGTTCGACCCGGCCGCGCACGGCTGGGCGAAGACGGAGTACCGCCAGGGCGACATCCTCGACCGCGAGGCCGTCGACGCGCTCGTCGCCGACGCCGACGTCGTCGTCCACCTGGCCTTCATCATCGTCGCCGGGGACGGCACGCGCGAGATCAACCTGGCCGGCTCGCGCAACGTCTTCGAGGCCGCCGCCGCGACCGGTGCGAGGCGCCTGGTCTACACATCGTCCGTCGCGGCATACGGGTTCGACGAGGAGCGCGACGGCCTGCTGACCGAGGACATCCCGGCACGTGGCGACCACCGCCACCCCTACTCGGCGCAGAAGGCCGAGGTCGAGCAGGTCCTGCGCGAGGCGCTCGACGGCTCGGCGACCGCCGCGTACGTCTTCCGGCCCTGCATCGTGGCCGGGCCCGAGGCGCCGCTGCTCGTCCACGCGATCCCGTTCGTCTACCTCGGCGACCGCCTTCCGCGCGCGGTCCGCGCGCTGTTCGACCAGGTGCCGGTGCTGAAGCCGGTCCTGCCGGACACCGGCGTGCCGTTCCAGCTCGTCCATCACGACGACGTCGCCGCGGCGCTGGTCGCGGCGGTGCTGGGGACGGGCGAGCCCGGCATCTACAACCTCGCGGGCGAAGGCCAGGTCACGCTCGCGGACATCGCCGACGAGTTCGGCTGGTACTCGATCCCCGTCCCGGAGCTCGCGGTCGACGCGACGGCGGAGGTCGTCGCGCGGATCCCGTTCCTGCCCGACGAGGCCAGCTGGATCGAGGCGCTCCGGCGCCCGGTCCTGATGGCGACCGACCGCGCCCGCGAGCAGCTCGGGTGGGTGCCCGAGCACGACGCGCCGCAGACGCTGCACCAGACGATCGCGGCCCACCGTGCCGAGGTCGAGGCCGAGACGCAGCGCGCGGGGTAGGGCTCAGGCGCCGGCGCGCGCGCTGGCGAGGTGCCAGCCGTCGCACACCGGGCACCGGTACGCCTGACGCTGCTCGCCGTACTGCGTGCGCTGCATCAGCGCGTGCGCCCGGGCCTCGGACTCGGTCGCGAACCACTGCTTGAGCCGGCACGCGTCGGTGCGGCGCTGCTCGCGCCCCTGCTGCTCGGCGAACCATTGCTCGATGTCGCGTGACACGGGGCTCCACGGTAGCCGCCGGCCGGCGCGGCGGGCGGCATCCCTGCCGCCCCACGTGCGTGACTGCGCGGGCGGCCTACTTGACGGCCTCCTTGAGGCGCGCGCCGGCCTTGAAGTTCGGCACGGTCGTCGCGGGGATGAACAGCGGCTGGCCGGTCGCGGGATTGACCCCGCGGCGTGCCGAGCGGTTGGAGACGGAGAACTTCCCGAATCCCGTGAGCGTGATCTGGCCGCCCGCGGCGAGCGACTGCTCGATCGCGGCCAGGGTCGCATCCAGGGCACGTCCGCTGTCGGCCTGGGTCAGGCCGGTGCGCTGCGCGATGTCCGCGACCAGGTCAGACTTCCTCATATGCCATCGTCCTTTCGGGAGTTCAGCGGGAACTGACCCGGCGGACGCTACGCCCGCCATCGGTCGGGATCATGCTGGAAATGGTGCGTTTCCGGCACCTTTGCGTTCAGGGCCGGCGCTCCTCGCGGTACAGGCGCGCGGCGAACGCGCCGGCCGGGTGCTCGCGCAGGCGCCGGACCTGTGTCGCCATCGCGGCGGGGAGGTCATCCGGCTGCGGGAGCGGCGAGCCGTAGCCCTCGGGAACGAGCAGCGCGGCGCTCAGCGCGCCGAACGTCAGGTCGGCGGCCGTGAAGCGCTCGCCCGTCAGGAACGGCCGGCCGTCGGCGAGCATCGCGGCCACCGCGTCGAACACGCCGTCCACGGCCACGAGCGCGGCCGCGGCACTGTCGGCATCGACGCCGAGGTAGCGGCGGATCCCCGGCTCGAGCAGCCCGCCGCCGACGGTGAACGCGCGCCGCTCCCAGGCGGGGACGCCGATCACCGCCCAGCGGCGCATCTCGCGGACGATCGGCAGCGTCGCGTGGTACATCCACAGCCGCCCGTCCGGTCCGAGGCCCTCGTCGAGCCAGGTCTCGATGCGGCGCGCCTCGGAGGCGACGTCCGCGGGATACAGGCATGCGCCGGCGGGAAGCCGCGCGTCGGCCCATTCGAGGATCGCGGTCGAGTCGTCCAGGACGCCGTCGTCGGTGATCAGCACCGGTACGGTGCGGCCGCCGCCGGCCCGCCGCGCGTGCCAGATGTGGAAGAACTGCAGGTGCGGCTCCTCGGTGAACGGGATGCCGCCGCGATCGAGCGCCCACCGCGCCTTCTCGCAGAAGTGGCTGATGGGGATGGTGATCAGCCGGGGCTGCATGGGAGGGGATGGAGCCGCCCCGGGCCGTGCCGGCCCGGGGCGGTCCCGCCGGTGATTCAGCCGGCGACGATCTTGGCCTTCAGCTGCGCGAACTCCTCCTCGGAGATCGCGCCCCCGGCCTTCAGCTCGTTGAGCCGGTGCAGCTCGTCGACGGCGGACCCGCCGGCGCTCGCGCCGGCCGCTTCGCGGACGTAGCGGTCGAACTGCTGCTTGGCCTCGACCTGCTCGTCGATCGCGCGCTTGCGCATGCCGTCGCCGCGGGAGACGAGGTAGATGAGCGCCGTCAGCACGGGGATGAAGAGCAGGGCGAACAGCCACAGCGCCTTCAGCCCGCCGGACAGCTCGTGATCGCGGAACAGGTCGGAGATGATCGCGATCAGGATCCAGATCCAGATGATCATGAAGAAGATCGAGAGGGTGACGACGAGGGCGTTCCCGATCGTGAACTCAGCAAGTACCACAGATGCCTCCAGAGGGCGTTGGACCGTTTGCGGGTGCGACCGTACCGGATCGGCGGGGACCTCCGCGGCTGCCGCCGGCCGGCTTGGGTAGGCTCGCGCCCATGACCGGGTCGAGCGCGCCGTCAACGCCGAACAGCCACACGTGGCTCGTCCGCGGCATCTTCGCCGCGGTGACGCTGATCAGCATCGTCGGCATCTTCGCCATCTGGGCGAACCGCCAGCTGCTGAACACGTCCTACTGGGCCGAGACGAACACGAAGCTCCTGCAGAACGACGCGATCCGCGGCCAGGTCGCCGGCTTCGTCACCGATGAGCTGTTCTCGAAGTACGACGTCAGCGGTGACCTGCAGAGCGGCCTGCCGCCGGCGCTCAAGCCGCTCGCGGCGCCCGCCTCCGCCGCGCTGCGCGACCTCGTCGAGAAGGGCACGAACAAGGCGCTCACGCGGCCGCGGGTGCAGACCATCTGGCGCGAGGCGAACATCGTCACGCACAAGCAGCTCGTCAACCTGGTCGAGGACCGGGGCAAGGCGATCCGCCTTCCCGGCGGGGGCGCGGTGATCCTCGACCTGCGGCCGCTGGTCGGCGCGGCCGCCGAGCGCGCCGGGCTGCCGCCGACCGCCGCCGCCGCGCTCCCGGCGGACATCGCCCGCGTCCGGATCCTCAAGGCCGAGCAGCTGAGCTCGCTGCAGAAGATCGCCAAGGCGCTGAAGGGCCTCGCCGTGGTGCTGCCGGTGCTCGCCGTGCTGCTGCTGATGCTGGCCGTCTGGTTCGCCCGCGGCCGGCGCCGCGAAGCCCTGCAGTCCGCTGGTCTCGTGCTGGTCGGGTCCGGGCTGCTGGTGCTCGTCGTGCGCTCCATCGCGGGCGGGCAGGTCGTCGACGCCCTCGCGAAGGACGCGGGAGTCCGCCCCGCCGCCGAAGCCGCGTGGTCGATCGGCACGTCCGTGCTGTCCGAGGTCGCGGGCGCCGTCATCTTCGTCGGCGTTCCGGTGATCCTGGCCGCGCTGCTGGCGGGGCCGTCGCGGGTCGCCACCGAGATCCGGCGCCGCCTGGCCCCGTACCTCGCCAGGAGCCCCGAGCTCGCCTATGGCGCCGTCACCCTCGCGCTGCTGCTGCTCCTGTGGTGGGGGCCGATCCCCGCGACGCGGCGGGTCGGGTGGATGCTGTTCTTCGCGTTCCTGGCCTCCTTCGGGATGCGGATGCTGCGCCGCCAGACCGCCGAGGAGTTCGGCGGGTCCCCGGCCGCCTAGTACGCGCGGCCGGAAGTTCCATGCGTGTCGTCGGCCACGACGATCCGCTCGCCGATTCCCGCACGGAACTTGCGGCCACCCGTACTAGTCCCGGGGCGGCGCATCGACCCGGCGCCGGACGTTCGTGATCAGGAGCGACACGATCGTCACGAGGTACAGCTGCCCGAGCACGCCCTCCAGCATCGCCAGTGCCCGGCCGACGGAGGTCGCGGGCGTGAAGTCGCCGTAGCCGAGCGTCGCGAGGGTGACGTAGCTGAAGTAGAGGTTCTCGGAGCCGCTCCCGTCACCCTGGGCGCCGAAGTAGGGCGCGGCGTCGATCGAGGCGACGGCGCCGACCGCGAACGCGAAGAACATGCCGAACAGCAGGTAGACGGCGATGGCGCCCATCACGATCTCGAGCGTGACGCCGTTGGCCCGCAGCTCCTTCAGCATGCCGCGCACGAGCGCGACCGGGGCGATCGTGACGAGGACCGCCGCGAGGACGAGCGGGAGCGCCTTCTCGGGCTGACTGCCGACGACGTTGGCCACCGCGGCGAGGAACGCGGCCCCGCTGAGGCCGGCGGCGGCGGACACGCGCCCGCGGCCCAGCCCCGACGCCAGGAACGCGGCGACGAGCGTCAGGCCGAGCAGGCCGACGGTGATCAGGCGCGTGGCGTCGCCGCCGGGGCTGGCGGTGATGAACGTGGCGCTGAGCAGCACCAGCACGAGGGTGACGGCGAAGAAGTCCCGGTGGTGGCTCGGGCGCGGCACACCGGAATCCGAGCAGCCGCGGCGGACGGGTCGGGCGCGTCAGCCGAC
>JBKJRO010000125.1:0-7317 GCA_046594555.1 Solirubrobacteraceae bacterium | reverse complement strand
ATCGCGGTCGGCGCCGCGGGCGCTCACCGGCTCCTCGCGCTGATCCCCGCGGCTACTGCTTCCGCGATCGTCTTCTACGTGATCGCCGGTGGCGTCATCATGCTGGTCACCTGGCTCGCGGCCGCGATCGTCTCGGTCGCGATACCGAGCGACCCAGCGGCGCCGTCGTCCCCGTCACCACCGCGTGCGCGGAGCGCGATCTAGGCGTCCGGCGGCTCCGGCGCCGCCGTCAGCGTCAGCTCGAAGCACGCTCCGGCAGTGTCCGGACCGCGCACGGCCAGGTCACCGCCCATGCGCCTGGCGAGCTCGCGGGCAATCGCAAGGCCCAGACCGAAGCCGGGCGTTGCCGCCGCCGCCCCGCGCTCGAAGCGCCCAAAAATACGCTCGGCGTCACCCGTGGCGACACCGGGACCGTCGTCGCTCACGCGGACCTGTGCGCGCCCGGCTTCCGTGACCAACTCGACGCGGACGGGCGTCGGTGCCGCCGCGTGCCGCAGGGCGTTATCGATCAGAACTCGCACGATCTGAGCAACGCTTCCGGGGTCGGCGATGCCCCACTGAGGACCCGTCACGTGCATCGTGACAGCCCGTCCACTCTCCGCCAGCCGGACCTCGAACTCTGCGACGACCGAGCGGACGACCTCGCCGAGTTCGACGAGTTCGGCGCGGAGTGGCAACCCGGCATCGATGCGGCTCAGGTCGAGCAACTCGCCGGCAAGCCGCGACAGCCGTTCGGCCTGGCCGTCGGCGCGGCGCGCCTGATCCCGGGCCTGAACCAGATCGGGCGGGTCTGACTCGAGGTCCTCGCGCAACACGTCGAGCATCACCCGGAGCGATGTGAGCGGTGTTCGGAGCTCGTGCGAAGCGGTCGCCACGAACGTGCGGCGGGCCTGCTCCTGCTCGCGCAGCCGCTGTTGCATCGCGGCAAACGCCCGCGTCAGGTCGCCGACCTCGTCGCGTGAGGCGTCCGCCTGCACCTCGGCGACCAGCCCCATGTCGGCAACACGCAGCGCCGTGTCGCGGAGCGCCCGCAGCCGGTGCACGAGACGCTCCGAGAGCAGCAGCCCGGCGACCAACGCCGCGAGCAGACTGATCGCCGCGGCGACGAGGAACGCGTCGCGAACAACGCGCACGGCGCCATGAAGGTTGTTCAGCGGCTTGCGCAACTCAACGGCGATTCGCGTGTCCTCGACGCGCAGCGGGACGGCAACCCGGGCCTCGCCCGCTCCATCGGACGCACTGCGCTGCGCTGTCCCGGAGCGCAGCGCACGTTGTGCCTCCGGGAACGTCGTGCCCTGATCAACGTCGGTCGCGAACAACAGCCGGCCCGCAGGTCCGAACACGGAGACCTCGGCCCCGGTGGAACGGCGCAGCGTGCGTGCGATCGTTCGCAGGCGCGCCGAGGACGCCGTGAGCGCGTCGGCTGCCGTCAGCTGATCAAACCCAGCGCGCTGCGCGCGAACCGCACGTTCCATCGCGTTCAGTTCATCGGTTCGAAGCTGGCTCTGCAGCGGAGAGAACAACCCCGCAGCCGCGACGGCGAGCGTCAGCGCGCTCACCATCAGCATGGCGAGAACGAAGCGACCGCGCAGCCCGCTCAGCATGACTCAGGGCGCATGGACCCGGTATCCGGCGCCACGAACGGTGAGGATCAGCTGGGGGTTCTCGGGCACCTGTTCGAGCTTTTCACGAAGGTGACGGATGTGGACATCAATCGCGCGAGGGTCGCGATAGGCGCTATCACCCCAGATCGCACGCAGCAGCTCCTGGCGGTTGAACAGCTTTCCGGGTTCCTGCAGCATGGCGGTGAGCAGTTCGAACTCGGAGAACGTCAGGTCGATGGGCGTGCCGTCGCGGCGCACCTGGCGCTGGCCAAGGTCCAGGACGACCGTTCCGACACTGAGCACCTCGGCGCCGAGGGCCCGCGAGCCGGCACGGCGCAGCACTGCGCGGATACGGCTGCGCAACTCGGCGGGCCGAAACGGCTTGACCACGTAGTCGTCGGCGCCGGCCTCGAGCCCAAGCACCGCGTCCGCCTCGCTGTCACGCGCGGTGAGCATGATGATCGCGACCACGTTCCGGCGCCGGCGCAGCTCGCGACACACCTCGTAGCCGTCAGGGCTGCTCGGGCCGAGGCCGACGTCGAGAAGCAGGATGTCGTAGGGCTCGGTGCTCGCGTGGTCGATCGCCGCGCGCCCGTCGGCGACCGCGAGCACCCGGTGGCCATCGCGCTCAAACGACTGACGCAGCGCTTCGCGCAGCTCGGACTCGTCGTCGCACACCAGAATGCTCAACGTCTCGGCGCTCATCGCCGCAACGCTACCGCGGCCACGTAGACGTGGCATGCAACGGGCGGTCCGAACCGGCGGTTTTCGCCGCCGCGCTGACTACCGTGTCGTGTCGCTCGTGCTGCGCCCGCATCCCCACCGTCTGCGCCGGCTCGCCGCCGCATCCGGCCTGCTCGTGCTCGTCCTGGCCCTCGCCGCGGGCGCCGCCGGTCGCCCTCCCGGTCTGACGGTGCGCGTGCGTGCTCAGGCCAGCGAGGGCTGCGCACCCGGCGCTCTCGCCGCCGGCGACCACGTCGTGCATCTCGAGGTCGGGGATCTCGATCGCCAGGCACTCGTCCATGTTCCGGTTGTAGCGGCGGGGACCGCCGTTCCGTTGCTGCTCGCATTCCATGGCGCCGGCGCATCAGGTCCGGCGATGGCCTCGTACTCCGGATTTTCGCGCCTCGCGGACCGAGCCGGATTCGCCGTCGTCTACCCGAGCGCGGCCGGTCCCCGGCACGTGTGGGAGGTCGGTGGGCGGGAGGACGAGGCGTCCCCCAACGACCTTGCGTTCACGCGCCAGTTGATCGATCTGGTCGAGAGCCGGGTCTGCACCGATGCGCGGCGCGTCTCGGCGGTCGGCGTCTCCAACGGCGGCGGCTTCGTCGCGCGGCTCGGCTGCGTCCTGAGTGACCGGCTCGCCGGAATCGCCGTCGTGGCCGGCGGATTCTCAACGCTGCCGGCCTGTTCGCCCGCTCGCTCCCTCTCGGTGATGGAGATCCACGGCACCGACGATCCCGTCGTCCCATACGGTGGCCGGCATGGCGCCGGCTCGGTCCCCGGTTGGCTGGCTGGCTGGCGCGCGCGTGACGGCTGCCCGGCTCGGCCCCACCAGGCGCAGACCGCGGCCCGCGTCAGGCGGTTCGTATGGGTTCCATGCCAGGCGGGAACCGTCGTGGTACATCTGCGGATTTCCGGCGGGAAGCATCAGTGGCCCGGGGCCACGCCCGCGGATGCGGGCCCGCCGAGCACAATCTCGGCGAGCGACGAGACCTGGCGGTTCCTGACGACCAGGCGCCTTACGCCGGCCTCAGGCTGAGGCTGCGCGCGGCCAGTGCCCCCGCGCCGCAGACGGCGAGCAGCCCGGCCGCCTGGGCCGCCAGCGCGGCGCCCGCGAGCCCGAGCGGGCCGCTGAGTACGAGCGCGCCGGCGATCGCGAACGCGTTCATGCCGGCGGTCATCGTGGTCACGACGGCGATGGGCTCGCCGTGCTGGAGACCGCGCTGAAAGCAGCAGAAGCCGCCGACGGCGGTGACGGCCGCCAGCGCTGCGCCGGTCACGGCCGTGGTGGACAGCAGCGCGCCCGCGCTCCCCGCAGTCACGACCGCGGCGAGCCCGAGGGTGGTGGCGCCGTAGAGCACGCCCGCCGCGACTCCTTGCCGCGCCGCAGCGCCGATCGACCGCGACGCGAGCACCGCGAGCGCGAGGACACCCGCGACGCCCCCGACGGCAGCCAGCGACGCTGGCCCGGCGACAAGCCCGGCGCTCCCCCCTGCGCTCGCGAGCGCGAGGACGACCAGCCCGGCGCCCAGCAGGAGCGCGGCCGGGAGCAGCGAGCGCGCGGGCGAGCCGGCGCGCGCGCGACGCCAGAGCACAAGTACCGCGACGAGTCCGACCGCCAGCACGCACTGCACCAGCCAGAGGGGCGCGAGCGTCATCGCCAGCAGTTCGAGCCCGAGGCCGAGCCACCCCAGCAGCGCCCCGGCCAGCCAGCTTCGCTGGCGCAGCAGCGTTCGCAGCGACGCGATCGGCCGGCGCAAGCGGAGCGCGGGGGCGTTCGTCAGGCCGTCGTGCTGGAGCACATAGCTGGTGTTCAGCGCGACCGACGCCGCGGCGGCGACCAGGATCCCGCCGCTGGTCATGAGCGCGCCCCCGCGAAGTGGTAGAGCAGCCCGGGAGTGGGAAGGCCGGCTGCCACGCTGACGTCCGAAGCGTGCGCTCGCGCCCATCGAACCACCGGGCTGCACACGTGCCCTGACCGCGCCGAGCAGGTGCCCCGCCCGAGCAGGACGTATCGGACCTGTCCGACCGTCACCGCGGTCTCGAGCTGTGCCGGCGTCAGCAGCGGCCGGTCGTAGAGGCTCGTCAGCATCAGCACCGGCCGGCCGTCACGGGCGATCAGCGGGCCGGCTTTTGCGACACTCGAGCTGGCGAGCTGGTAACGGGCGCTCCCCTGATGCAGTCGTAGGTAGCTGCTCAGCGCCGAGACCTGGCCGTTGGGCATCGCGCCCGGTCGACCGGAGTCCGACGACCCGCGCGCGACGACGTGGACCGATGCCGCGAAAGGCACCGCCAGGACGGCCGTGAGCGCCCCGGCGGCGAGGAGCGACACCGCGCGACCTCGTGGCACCGGGTTTGGCGGCAGCAGCATCACGAGAGCGAGGAGTGCCGCCAGCGCGCCGCCCAGCGCCGCCGCGGCGGCGGCTGGCGGCGGTGATCCGACGACGATCGCCGCGACGGCGCTGAGCGTGCTGGCCAACGCGAGTAGCACGCCAGCGCGCAGGTCCCGGCCCGCCGCCCTGGCGAGGGTTGCCAGGCCGACGCCGGTGGCTGCGGCGATCGCCGGCGACATCGCCTCGAGGTAGCGCGAGTGCAGGCGACCCATATGACTGAACAGCGCAACACCGAGCACAAGCCAGAGCGTGATCGAGGACGCGCCTGCGAAGCGCATGCGGCCCTGGGTTGAGCGCTCGCGCCAGAGCCGGGGACCGGCATACACGAGTGCGGCCGCGCCGACGAGCAGCGCGGCGACGAGCGCGCTCCCGACGAGCAGGCCGTGCTGCGCGCCGTTCACCGCGAACAGGCGCCAAGGGCCCGCAGGATCCAGGGCCGCGAGCGCCTGCGTTGGCCCAACCCGCAGGCGGTCCAGACCATTGAAGACGAAGAGGACGTTCCACACACCGCCGTTCGTCGAGCCGATCGGCCATGGGTGGGAGCCCGGCAGCAGCGACGCGGCGGTCACCCACGACAACGCGGTGCCGATGAACGCAGCGCCAGCAGCCGCGAGCTGTGCCACGAGTCGCCGCCAGGGCAGCGTGCTGGCGAGGACGGCCAGCACGACGAGTGCCGGTAGTGCGATCAGCGCTTCGAACAGCTTGACGTTGAACGCCAAGCCAATGACCGCGCCCGCACCGATCAGCGGCGCGGCCCGCCGGGTCTGCGATGCGCGCACGATGAGCCACGCCGCGCCGACCAGCAGCAGCATCATCAGCGAGTCCATCGTGTCGCTGCGAGCGGTGATCACCGCGACCGGAAGCACCGCCATGACGGCAGCCGAGGCGAGGCCTGCCAATCGGCCGAACATTCGGCGGACGGTGTCGAACAACAGCGGGACGGCGAGCGTCCCGGCGATGGCTTCGGGCAGGCGCAGCGCAGTCGAGGAGAAGCCCAGCAGCTTCGTGCTCACGACCTGAAGCCAGAGGTCGACCGGCGCTTTGTCGATCGACACCTGGGCCCCGGGCTCAAAGGCGCCGAAGAAGAAGTTGTGCCACGACTGGCCCATGCTGCGCACGGCAGCGTCGTAGAACGGGTTGGCCTGCACCTTCGTGAACAGAGCGAAGCGCAGCGCTGCGGCGACGGTGGTGATCACCACGAGCGCCACAAGCGTCGCCGTCCGCTCGCGATCAAGCGCGCGGACGGCGACCGGGGGGCGCGCGGCAGCGCGTTGCGCCTGCATCGTCACGCCGGCTGGGCCGCCGCGCGGATCCGCAGGCTGCGACGCAGACGGGCGAGTTCGCGGAAGGCACGGACGATGACGCGCAGGTTGGCGCCGCTCGACGCGCCGGCCACACGCGGGCGATGCATGACGCCCTGCTCTTCGAGACGGGCGTTTGCGGCCAGGCATGTCACCAGGAGCTCCGTGCTGATCATGGCACCCGTCGACGTCAGCCCTGCCTGCTGGGCAAAATCGGTACGCACGAGCTTGAACGCGCAGTCGATGTCGCGGACGGGGATGTCGAACATCCGGCCGACGAGCCAGTTCCAGGCTGCGGCGTTCACACGCCGATGGAACGGATCCTGGCGATTGATCCGGTAGCCCATGACGATGTCCGCCGTCCTGGCGCGAGGGAGGAAGTCCACGAGTTCGCGCAGGTCGAACTGCAGGTCGGCGTCGGTCAGCAGCAGCCACGGCATGGTCGCGGTGTCGATGCCGGAGCGCACGGCATCGCCGTAGCCGCGATTGTGCGCGTGCACGATGAGCCGGATGTGGCGGTCAGCGTCGGCGAATCCGGCCGCGATCGCCGCCGTCGCATCGGTGCTGCCGTCGTCGACGACGACGATCTCGTAGTCCGTCGCGCAGAGTTCGGCGGCGCTGACGGCCATGCGGATCGCATCCGCGACGTTCGCCTCCTCATTGAAGCAGGGCAGCACGATCGTGAGGCCGGCGAGAGCGTATGGCGATCGGTTCCAGCCCGGAATGAGCGCCGGACGGTCGGTTGTGGGCGAGAATGGCGGTGCCTGCTGGCCGACCTGAGCGTCGGCGGCGACACGGGTTGAGGTGGAGCTGGTGGAGGTCATGCCGGCAGCCTCGTCGGGTGCCGGTTGGAGCTGGTTGGCGCGGTATGGGGATCGCGTTAGCGCCGTCCGGACAGCGCCCTAACGCGACGCCAACACGCCACTGACATCGGCCAATCGGCGCCGCGGCAAGGTCCACGCATGTCCGCCATCACGAGCCTGGCCGAACGGCTGATCCGCATCGAACGACACACACTTGGCCCACGGGTACACGTCCTTGGGCGACGGGTCCACGAGTGGCACGCCGGGGCGGCGCTGATCGCCGGCGCCGCGCTGGCAGCCGCGTTCAGCGTCCGCCTCCCCCTGCACGCGGTCACGGCGGCGGCGGTGCTCGGCACCTACCTCGTCGCGAAGGACTGGGGCGACCTGCTTCTCCGGACGCGCGACAGCGGTGCGTGGCGGGTCGGACTGCACCGTCCGCCGCTGACGCTGCGACCCGCCCCTCGCGGCGACTGGCTGCCGATGCTCTCGGCAG
>JBKJRO010000133.1:0-25766 GCA_046594555.1 Solirubrobacteraceae bacterium | reverse complement strand
CGCCATCGAAACCGTTCGTGCCGTTCGTGCCATCAGCGCCTGCCGGACCCGTCGCACCATCAGCACCATTAGCGCCATCAGCACCTGCCGGACCCGTCGGGCCCTGCGGGCCGGTCGCGCCATCGAAACCGTTCGTGCCGTTCGTGCCATCAGCGCCTGCCGGACCCGTCGCACCATCAGCACCGGCGGCACCGGTCACGCCCTGGGGACCGGCCGGGCCAACGGGACCAGCCGGACCAACCGGACCCTGCGCACCATCCGCGCCGGTCGCGCCGGTCGCGCCATCAGCACCGTTCGTGCCGTTCGTGCCGTCAGCGCCTGCCAGACCGGTCGCGCCCTGCGGACCCGTCGCACCATCGACACCATTCGTGCCACTCGTGCCTGCCGGGCCAGTCGCGCCGGCAGCACCGTTGGTGCCATTCGTGCCGTTCGCACCCGTAGCGCCTGCAGCGCCGGTCGGACCTGCGGGACCGACCGGGCCTGCCGGACCGACGGGGCCCTGAGCGCCGGCCGTTCCGGTGTCGCCCTTGGAGCCTGTGCCGCCCTTGGCGCCGGTAGCGCCGATAGCGCCTGCAGCGCCCGCGGCGCCCGCCGCGCCCGCGGCGCCCTTCGAGCCCTTCGCGCCCTTCTTCCCCTTGATGTTCCAGACCACGCGGACTTCCGCCTTGGTGCAGAGCTGGCCGCTACGCACGAAGCGCGCGACGCCGGTCTTGGAGACCACGCAGGCGTTGAGCTGGCGCGTCTTCTTGTCGGCGAACGGCACCCGCTTGCCCGCGAGGGCGGCCGGTGCCAGCGTCAGCGACGCGATGACGAGCAGCAGGAGGGAACGACCGATCAAGCGCACAGGAAATCCTTGGGACGGGAACAAGTCATGGGGCTATCGGCACCACATTCCGCGTGCTTGAGCAGAGTCCTTCCTCGGCACCCACAGTCTTGTCGCGGCATGATGACTGCGGGCGACGCTAGGAGGGCCGCCGGAATCACGTATGGAACTGCGGGAATTGCAGCCGAATCGGCCGAAAACCGTGAAGGAACCAGCCGCTGGCTCGGGTCAGCTGCCGCGGCGGACGCGCGGTGCCGCCGGCGGAACACCGGCCCGGCGGCTGACCGCGGTGCGGCCGGCGTGGCCGACGAGCCCCATGGCGACCAGTGCCGCGGCGCCCTTCAGCCGGCGTCCGAGACGCTCGAAGTGCATGACCTCCCAGCCCTCGTCGCGCGCGACGCGCTCGAGGTCCCGATCCGGATTGACCGCAACCGGGTGGCCGACGAGCCGCAGCATCGGCAGGTCGGACTCGGAATCCGAGTAGGCGTAGGACGCGCGCAGATCAATGCCCTCGCGCTCCGCGAGCTCGCGGATCCGGATCGCCTTGCCCTCGCGATAGGTGAACTCCCCTTCGTCGCGCCCGGTGAAGCGACCGTCGACGACCTCCGACCGGGCGCCGATGCCACCGTCGAATCCCAGCACGACGCTCAGCATGTCGGCCATCTGCTGCGAGGACGCGGTCGCGATGTACACGCGGCGCCCCGCGTCCTGGTGCGCGTAGGCGACGTCGAGCATCTGCGGGTAGATGCGCGGCAGGACGCCCGCCAGCACCTCGGGCATCATCCGCCGTAGGTCGACGACACGTTGGCCGGCGACGATGCGGCTGATCTGCGCGCGGACCTCGTCCGTCGTGTCGTCGGTCGAACCGCGCAGGCGGAAGACCAGGTTCTGGCGGACGATCCCGGCCATCTGCCGGCGCGAGATCAGCCCGGAGTCAACCGCCGCGCGCGCCCAGTAGAACCCCGACGCGCCCGCGACGAGCGTGCGATCCAGGTCGATGAACGCGGCGGCCGTCATGCGGCTCTCGATGAGCGTCAGCTCGCCGGCACGCGGATGATGATCGCGTCGCCCTGTCCGCCGCCCGAGCAGATCGCGGCGCAGCCCAGGCCGCCGCCGCGGCGGCGCAGCTCGTGGACCAGCGAACCGATGATCCGTGCCCCGGAGGCCCCGATCGGGTGCCCGAGCGCTACGGCGCCGCCGTTGACGTTGACGCGGTCCTCGTCGATGCCGAGCAAGCGCATCGAGTGCAGCGTGACCGACGCGAACGCCTCGTTGATCTCCCACACGTCGATGTCGCCCGCCTGCAGGCCGGCCTTCTCGAGCGCCTTCTTCGCGGCGCTGGCGGGCGTCGTGGCGAGCAGCGGAAAGTCGTTGGCCGACTGCGCGTGGGCGACGATCTCGGCGAGGACCTCCTTGCCGTTGGCGGCGGCCCACTCGTCGGACGCCAGCACGAGCGCGCCGGCGCCATCGTTGACGCCCGGCGAGTTGCCGGCCGTGTGCGACCCGTCCTTGCCGGTCAGTCCCGGGAGCTTGGCGAGAGCCTCGAGCGTCGAGCCGCGGCGCGGGGCCTCGTCGACGTCGACGACCGTGTCGCCCTTCCGGCTCTTGATCGTCACCGCGACGATCTCCTCCGACATGCGGCCCTCGTCGATCGCCTGGATCGCGAGCTCGTGCGAGCGCAGCGCCCAGCGGTCCAGGTCGGGGCGGGTGATCTCCAGCTCGTCGCCGGTCTCGGTCGCCTCGACGAACATCTGCTTGCCGCTGAACGGGTTGGTCAGGCCGTCATGGACCATCGCGTCGAGGGCCTTTGCATCGCCCATGCGGTAGCCGAAGCGCGCGTTCGGGAGCAGATACGGCGCGCCGGACATCGACTCCATGCCGCCGCCGACGCCGACCTCGACGTCGCCCGCGCGGATCGCCTGGTCGAGGATGACCGTCGCCCGCACGCTCGAAGCGCAGACCTTGTTGACGGTCTCCGAGGAGACCTCCTTCGGGATGCCCGCCTTGATCTGCGCCTGCCGCGAGGGGATCTGGCCCTGCCCGGCCTGGAGCACCTGGCCCATCACGACGTGCTGGACCTGCTCAGGTGCCACATCGGCGCGCTCGAGCGCCGCCTGGATCGCGGTGCCGCCGAGGTCGGTCGCGTCGAGCGACGAGAGGGCGCCGCCCATCTTGCCGATCGGGGTGCGGGCGGTGCCGAGGATGACGGTCTTGGGCATCTGGATCTCCGGTGTGCGAGGGGAAGTCGGGGGCGGACGGCGCGAATGGTATGGGGTCGTGCTCGTATGCTCGCGCGCCATGCGCGTCTCCGCCACGACCCAGGCCCCCGCGACCACCGCCGCCGACACGCTGGTGGTCGGGGTCTTCACCGGCGAGGACGTGGCGCACGACACGAGCGACGGCGCACTCGGCGCGCTGCTCGAGCGCGGCGAGGCCAAGCGCTCCTTCAAGCACCTCGCCGTCACCCACGCCGGCGATACGCGCTGGATCGTCGCGGGACTCGGAGCCCGCGAGGCATTCGACGCCGAGCGCGCCCGCCAGGTCGCCGCGGCGGTGCTCGGGCGGGCGAAGGAGCTGGGGACGACCGTGCTCTGCTGGGAGGTCCCACACCACGTCGACGCCGCCGTCGCGGCCGGGCTTGTCGAGGGCACGCTCCTGGCGGACTACCGCTTCGACCGCTTCAAGCGCTCGAAGGCGGATGACCCGGACGCCGACGAGCCCGCTGGCATCGACGAGCTGATGCTGTCCGACCACCACGACCTCGCGGCCGTCGCGGAGCGGGCCGCGGTGATCGCCGCCGCACAGAACGCCGCGCGCGACCTGCAGAACCGCCCCGCGAACGACCTGACGCCGACGGCGCTGGCCGTCGCGGCACGCGAGGTCGCCGCGACGACCCCCGGGCTGGACGTCGACGTCCTCGGCGGCGACGCGATCCGCGAACACGGCATGGGGTCCTTCGCGGCCGTCTTCCAGGCGTCGACCGAGGAGCCGGCGCTGATCGTCGTGCGCTACACGCCGCCGGGCACCGAGGACAGCGCCCCGCTCGGACTGATCGGCAAGGCCGTGACGTTCGACACCGGCGGGCTGTCGATCAAGCCGGGCGCCGGGATGGTCGGGATGAAGTTCGACATGTCCGGCGGCGCCGCGGTGCTCCAGGCGATCGCGGCGATCGCGCGCCTGGAGCTGCCGATCGCCGTGCTGGCCGTCATCGGTGCGACGGACAACGTCATCTCGGGCGATGCGGTCAAGCCCGGCGACATCGTGCGGGCCGCCGACGGCACGACGATCGAGGTCAACAACACCGACGCCGAAGGGCGCCTGGTCCTGGCGGACTGCCTGCTGTACGCGCGCGAGCTCGGCGCCGGGCGGCTCGTGGACGTCGCGACGCTGACAGGCGGCGTCGTCACCGCCCTGGGGTCGGTCTACGCCGGCCTGATGAGCAACGACGACGAGCTGGCCCGCGCCGTCCGCGACGCGGGTGACCGCAGCGGTGAGCTCGTCTGGCGCCTGCCGCTGCACGAGCGCTACGCCGACGGCGTCAAGGGCGTCTATGCCGACCTGACGAACACCGGGCGCGACCGCAACGCCCACCCGATCATGGGCGGCGAGTTCCTGCACCACTTCGCGGGCGACACGCCGTGGGCGCACATCGACATCGCCGGCGTGGCCAGCGACGCGGGCCCGGGCTACGTCAGCGGCGGCGGCACCGGGTTCGGCGTGCGGCTGCTGGTGGAGCTGGCGACGGCGCTCGCCGCAGACCGGTAGACCTTCAGCCATGCACTTCGCCCTGTCCGACGACCACGAGCTGCTGCGCCGCACGGTGCGCGACTTCGCCCAGCAGGAGGTCGCCCCGGTCGCCGAGGACCTGGATCGGGAGAAGCGCTTCCCGCTGGAGCTCGTCGCGAAGATGGGCGAGCTGGGCTGGATGGGCATCCCGTTCCCCGAGTCGGTCGGCGGCGCCGGCGGCGACACGATGGCCTACGCGCTGGCCGTCGAGGAGCTGACCCGGGTTGACTCGTCGGTGGCGATCACGCTCTGCGCGCACACCTCGCTGGGGACGCAGCCGATCTACCTGTTCGGCGACGAGCGCCAGAAGGCCGAGCTGCTGCCGGACCTGTGCGCGGGACGCAAGCTCGGCGCGTTCGGGCTGACCGAGCCCGAGGCGGGGTCGGACGCCGGCAACGTCAAGACGCGGGCGTCGCTCGGCGACGGCGGCTGGACGATCAACGGCGCGAAGCAGTTCATCACCAACGCCGGCACGCCGATCAGCGGCCACGTGGCGATCACGGCGCTGACCGGCGAGGGCGAGATCTCCAACCTCATCGTCGAGAACGGGACCGCCGGGTACGAGCAGGGCACGCCCTACCGCAAGATGGGCTGGAACGCGTCGGACACCCGGCCGCTCACGTTCACCGACTGCCGCGTGCCGCAGGAGAACCTCCTGGGCCCGCGCGGCGCCGGGTTCAAGCAGTTCCTGCACATCCTCGACATCGGCCGGATCGGCGTCGCCGCGATGGGCGTCGGCCTGGCACAGGGCGCGCTCGACGAGGCCCTCGCGTACGCCAAGGAGCGCCGCGCGTTCGGCCAGCCGATCAGCAAGTTCCAGGCGATCCAGGCCAAGCTCGCGGACATGGCGACCGAGATCGAGGCGGCGCGGCTGCTCGTCTACAAGTCCGCGTGGCTGAAGGACCAGGGGCAGAACTTCTCGCTGACGGCGGCCCAGGCCAAGCTGAAGACGGGCCGGCTGGCGGTCCGCTGCGCCGAGGAGGCCGTGCAGATCCATGGCGGCTACGGCTACATCGAGGAGTACCCGGTCTGCCGGTTCTACCGCGACGCGAAGATCCTGACGATCGGCGAGGGCACGGACGAGGTGCAGCAGATGGTCATCGCCCGGGCGCTCGGCGCCTGAGGCCATGAGCGCCGCGGCGGAGCAGGCCGAGCGCCGCCCGCTGGACGCCGCGCTGCTCGACCGGGTGCGCGGGCGCGGCTCGCGGCCGCTGCTGCTGTGGCTCGTGCTGTTCGCCGTCTACGCGGCGGGTGCCGGGATGCACGCGCGGGCGGGCTCGGACCTGCGCCCGAGCGAGGCGCACGTCCTGCTGACGACCCAGTCGCTGGTCCACGACGGCGACTTCGACCTGCTGGACGACTACCGCGCAGCGTCATGGCGGCCGTTCCGCCGCGGGACGCTGCGCGCGTCGGCGCTGACCGTCGACGGCCGCCTGATCGAGCCCCAGGGCTTCGCGTTCCCGACGCTCGTCGCGCCCGCCTACGCGGTCGGCGGACGCCTGGCGGTCGAGCTGTTCCTGGCCGCGATCGCCGCGCTCGGCTTCGTCCTCGCCGCGGCGCTCGCCCGGCGGGTCGTGCCGGACCCCTGGGCGACACGCGGAGCGCTGGCGATCGGCCTCTCGCCCCCGGCCGTGATCGCCGCGACGACGATCGCGCCGGCGGCGACCGCGGCGACGCTGGTCGCGGGCGCGGCCGTGCTGGCGCTGCGCGTGCGCGACGGAGCGCCGGGCCGCGCGGCCGGCGGGTCGGCGGTGCTGCTGGCCCTCGTTCCCTGGATCGGACCGGTCGCCCTCCTCCCGGCGCTCGTCGTCTCCGGCGCCCTGTACCGCTGGATGCGCCGGGTCCATCGCGGCTGGACAGCGTTTGCGGCGATGGAGATCGTGCTGCTGTCGGCCATCGTCTACATCACGATCAACCGCCGCCTGTTCGGCGGCCTCACGCCGTACGCGGCATCGACCCTCCCCCACGCACCCACGGGCGCGCACGGCGCGGGCGGGTTCGCGGACCGCTGGCCCCGCGTGTTCGGGCTCTGGATCGACCCGCAGATCGGGGTCCTGCTCTATGCCCCCGCACTGGTGCTGGCGGGGGCGACGCTGTGGCACGCGGTGCGACTGCGCCGCGAGCGCGTGACCCGGGCGTTCCCGCAGGAGCGCGACGTCGAGTCGGTCACGCTGCTCCTGGCGCTCGTGGCGGGCGCCGGCATCCTGACCGCCGTCGTGCTCGCCCCGTCATGGGCCGGGCGCGCACCGGGCGAGCCGCTCGTCGCCGTGCTGCCGTTCCTCGCCGCGCTGGTCGGCGGGTCGCTGCGGCGATTGCCGCGGCTCGGACGTTCGCTGGCGATCGCAGGCGTGGTGCTGACGCTGTGGCTGCTGATCGCCGTGCGCGTGGACGACCGCGCCGGCGTCTCCCCTGTGCACGGCGCCGTGCCGTGGAGCGCGGTCGGCGGCGATGCGCCGCCGCGCGTGCGCTGAGGGCCATCCCGGGACGAACGGCGGCGATCGAGCGGCGGTGTCTTTCGGCGCGGGAGGTCGGCCTGGGCGCTTTGTGCATGCATGTCATGCAGAGAACGCCCAGGCAGCCGACGGGCATGTCACCCTCGATTGCCGCCGTTCCGGCCGGCACGGGACCGGATGCCGGCCCGGCGGCGCCGGTCAGCTGCCGGAGCGCGAGAAGTGGCTGAGGATCTCGGCCGCGGCGCTGGAGGGATCTAGCCGGCGGTCGACGACCTGGTCGAGCAGCCCCTGGAACACCTCGTCCTGCGCGATCCGGGCCTCGAGTTCGCGGCGCAGGCGGAACGTGCAGAGCGACAGGACCTCGCTGCGCAGGTTGCGGCGGCGGCGCTCGGACAGCGTGCCCTCGGCCTCGATGAACGCGCGGTGGGCGTCGAGCTGCTCGACGAGGTCGCCGATGCCGATGCCGTGCGCCGCCTGGGTCTTGACGATCGGCACGCGCCAGCCGTGCGACGGCGCAAGCGACAGCACGCCGCGGATCTCACGGACCATGGTCTCGGTCAGCGGGTGGTCGGCCTTGTTGACGACGATGATGTCCGGAATCTCCATGACCCCGGCCTTCAGCGCCTGGATCGAGTCGCCGGATCCGGGCATCAGGACGAGGACGATCGTGTCCGCGTGGTCGATGATGTCGACCTCGGCCTGGCCGACGCCGACGGTCTCCAGGAAGATGTCCTGGCGCCCGGCGGCGTCCATCAGCAGCGCCGTCTGGAGCGCCGCCTCGCTGAGCCCGCCGAGTGCACCGCGGTTGGCCATCGAGCGGATGAACACGCCCGGGTCCAGGAAGTGGGCGGTGAGCCGGATCCGGTCGCCGAGCAGCGCCCCCTGGGTGAAGGGCGACGACGGGTCGATCGACAGCACGCCGATCGTCCGGCCGGCGGCGCGGCGGGCCTTGCACAGCGCACCGATCAGCGTCGACTTGCCGGCGCCCGGAGCGCCCGTCAGCCCGACGATCGCGGCGTTGCCGGTGTGCGGGTAGACCTCGCGCACGAGATCCCAGCCGGCGGGGTCGTCGGACTCGACGAGCGTGATCGCGCGTGCCAGGGCCCGGCGGTCGCCCGCCAGCAGGCGGGCTGCGAGGGTCTGCTCGGAGGGGGCGACGGGCACGGGCCGCGCAGCGTAGCGACTCATTCCGGCGGGATGAGCGTCGCCGCGAGGTGCCGCGTGAACGCGGCGCGCTCCCGCGGCGAGGCCTGCGGAGCGTCGCGCCCGAGCTGCGCGAGGCCGACGTACGCGGCGTAGCAGAGCCTCGCGTGATGCCGGGCGGCGGCCGGCGGCATGCCCGCCTGGCGGCAGGCGCGGGCGATGACCTCCAGGCGCCGCGCGGCGCTGCGGTCGAGGCTCGCGCGCACGAGCGGCTCCGTGCCCGCCGCGTCGAGCAGGCGGACGAAGTACGACGGGGCCTTGGATCCCGAGCGGGAGACGAGCGCGCGCAGGCGCTCGCGCGGGTCGGCGATGCCCTCCAGCTCGTCCAGGACCGCGTCGCTGTGGTCGCGCTCCCAGCGCTCCAGCACAGCGGCGAGCAGCTCGTCGCGGGAGGTGAAGTGCCAGTAGAAGCTGCCGCGCGTGACGCCGAGCCGGCGCGCGATCGGCACGACCGCGACGGCTGCCACGCCCCCGCGTTCCAGCGCCTCCAGGCCGGCCCGGATCCACGCGTCGCGATCGAGCTGGTCGGCAGTCATCGGGCATCACCGTACACCCCTGTACGGGGATGCTGTACCGTACACCCCTGTATGGAACTCATCGCGCCGGACCTCCACCTCCTGCCCGGGCGCCCGCGCCACGGGTTCAACGTCTACCTGATGGGCGACGCGCTCGTCGATGCCGGCACGCGCCACGCACGCGGCCGGATCCTCCGGGCGCTCGCCGGCAACCGCCCGGCCGTGCACGTGCTGACCCACGCCCACGCCGACCACCAGGGCGCCAGCCACGCCGTGTGCGACGAGCTCGGCATCGACCTCTGGGCGGGCGCGGCGGACGCCGGCGCCATGGCGTCCGGCGACCTGCGGCCCGGCATCCCGCTGAACGTCGTCACGCGCTGGCAGCTGCGCCACTGGGCCGGGCCCGCGCATCCGGTCGCGCGGCGCCTGCGCGAAGGCGACCAGGTCGGCGGGTTCACCGTTCTTGAGACGCCCGGCCACAGCCCCGGCCACCTGTCCTTCTGGCGCGAAGCGGACCGCACGCTCGTCGCCGGCGACGTCCTGTTCGGGCGCCACCCGGTCACGAGCCGCCCGAGCCTGCACGAGCCGCCGGCGATCTTCACCCCCGATCCGGTTCGCAACCGCGACGCGATCCGGCGCCTGGCCGCCCTGGAGCCGGCCGTCGTCTGCTTCGGGCATGGGCCGCCGTGGCGCGACCCCGCGGCCCTGAGCGCCTTTGCGGCGGCGCTGCCCGCATAATCCCCCGGGTGGAGCCGACGCTCGCCCCGCCAACAGCCCCGCACGCACCCGACGCGAACGTGCGCCGTCCGCCGGCGCCACCGGCCGACGGCCCGCTCGCCTTGCTGCGCTTCGCCCGCTCCCACCGGATGCTCAACGCGAGCTACGCGCGCCTGATCCTGCGCTGGGCGTGGCTGCGGCTGCGCTGGCGCGGGCGCCTGACGACGGACGGCCTGGCCTTCGTCTGCCCCGGCGTGACGTTCGAGATCGGCCCCGACGCGCACGTCCACCTGGGCCGCTGGTCGTGGCTCGGCCACGGCTGCAAGATCCGCGCGCACGAGGGCGAGGTCAGCATCGGGGCCAAGTCCGTGCTCGGGCAGGAGTGCACGATCAGCGCCTTCCGCCACGTCTCGATCGGCCGCGAGTGCATCGTCGCCGACCGCGTGATGCTGATCGACTTCGACCACGGGATCGTGGACGTCGAGCGCCCGATCCGCGAGCAGGGCATCTACAAGCGGGACGTGCGCGTGGGCCACAACGTGTGGGTCGGCTACGGCGCCTGCTTCCTGCGCGGCGTGACCGTCGGCGACAACGCGGTCATCGGCACGTCCGCGGTCGTCACGCGGGACGTCCCAGCCGACGCGATCGTCGGCGGCGCTCCCGCCCGCGTGCTCCGCATGCGCGACACGCCGTCGACGTTGCGCTGGGAGTAGCGTCCCGCCATGGCCGAGATCTTCCCCGGGCGCTACAGCGCTGACGTCGAGGGCGACTTCGTCGTGTTCCTGATCGGGATGCGCGTCAACAAGCCGTGGAAGCTGAAGAAGGTCGCCTTCATGCTGGGCACGATGCCCAAGCTCCTGAAGGAACTTGACGCCGATCCGTCGCTCGGCTGCCTCAGCTCGCGGCAGGTGCTGCACTCCCCGATCGCCCCCGTGGTGATGCAGATCTGGCGCAGCTTCGAGGACCTCGAGGCATACTCCGCCGCCCAGTCCCACAAGGCGATGTGGCAGCGGTTCTTCGAGCTCGTCAAGCTCGACGGCGACATCGGCATCTGGCACGAGACCTACCGGGTCCGGGCCGGCGAGTACGAGTGCATCTACGGCAACATGCCGCGCTTCGGGCTGGCGGTCGCAGGGGAGCACCGTGGGCTGGGGTCGGCGTCGCGGGCGCGGGATCGGCTCGCGAGTAGCGTCTGAGGCTTGACCGGGGCGCCGCGCGGGAGGACGATCGCGGCATGCGCGTCAAGGAGACGTTGCACATCGCGAGGCCGCCGGCGGTCGTCTTCGACTACCTCACCGACCCCGCCAACCTCGCCGCGTGGCAAACGTCGAAGACCGCTGTCGAGCAGCTCACCGATGGTCCGCCGGGACTCGGAACGCGGGTGCGGGAGCGCACCAAGGGGCCGGGTGGCCGCGAGTTCGAGCAGCTCGTCGAGTTCACCGAGTTCGACCGCCCCCGCCGGGTGCACGTTCACATCGTCGAGGGCCCCTTCCCGGTCGACGCAACCTGGACGTTCGAACCCGACGGTGAAGGAACGCGGGTTCGATTCCTCGCCGCGGGCGAAACGCGTGGGTTGATGCGCGCGCTCGAGCCCCTGGCGCGCCGCATGCTCGCGCGGCGGATGCACGGCTACCACGAGAACCTGCGGCGCAACGTCGAGGCCGGCTGACGAGGCGCGCGGCCGCGGCCTACGCGGTCGCCGGCTGCCGCGCGCCGAGCAGCTCGTCGTACAGGTCCTGCGTCTGGCGGGCGACGTCGGCCCAGTCGAAGCTGAGGACGTGCTCGCTCGCCTCGGCGACGAGGCGCTCGCGCAGCTCGGCGTCCGTCAGCATGCGCTCGATCATCACGCCGAGGTGCTCGGCGTCGCCGCCGTTGAAGCGCAGGCCGACGCGATCGCCGGCCGGGACGACCTCGCGCAGGCCGCCGGTGTCGGCGACGATGCAGGGGCAGCCGCTCGCCATCGCCTCGAGTGCGACGAGGCCGAACGGCTCGTAGAGACTCGGCACGACGCACAGGTCGGCGATCCGGTAGAGCGAGTGCAGCACGTCGTCGCCGATCCAGCCCAGGAACAGGCCGTGTTCCAGCAGGCCCAGCTCGGCGGCCTGGCGCTTGAGTTCCTCCTCGTGCGTGCCCGATCCCGCGACCAGGAACCGCACCTTGCCGACGTGCTCGATGATCGCCGGCAGGGCCTCGAGCGCAAGCTGGAAGCCCTTCTCGTAGACCAGGCGACCGACGAGGATGACGAGCTGCTCGTCCGGCGCCGCGAACCGCGCGCGCAGCGCGTCGAGATCGTCCACCGGGATCAGGTCGAGCGGGTCGATCCCGTTCGGGATGACGCTGACGCGGTCCTCGTCGAGCCCGTAGATGTCGGCGACGTGCCCGCGCATGTAGTACGAGCAGGTGATCACGCGGTCGGCGCGGTTGGCCATCCAGTTCTCGACGCCGTGGATGTGGCTCTGCGGGTGCTGCTCGACCCAGCCCTGGTGGCGCCCGTACTCCGTCGCGTGGATCGTCGTGACGAACGGGCAACGGAAGCGGTTGGCCAGGTGGTCGCCGGCGACGGCGACGAGCCAGTCGTGGCCGTGGACCAGGTCGAAGTCCCAGCGGTCGCCGAGCTCGACGCCCGCGGCGAGCATGTCCGCGTTCATGTGCTCGATCCAGGTGACGAACTCGCCGAGGTCGCGCGGGCGCCCGGGCTCGCGCACGCGGTGCACCGTGACGCCGTTCATGACCTCCTCGGCCGGCAGCGTCTCGTCGCCGCGTGTCAGCACGTGCACGTCGGTGCCGAGCGCGACGAGCGCCTCGGACAGCTTGCGGACGTGACGGGCCAGGCCGCCCTCGACGATCGGCGGGTATTCCCAGGACAGGAGGAGGATGCGGCTCACGGTTCGAGCGCCGGCGCGAGCGAGAGATGCGGGGCCAGGTGCCGTACCGCCGGGTCGGGAGAGGGTACCCGTTCCAGCGCCTCGGCCAGCGCCGCCTCGTGCCCGTCGAACCGCTCGCGGGCGTAGGGCCCGGCGAGCTCGCGGCTCTCCAGGAACGCCCAGTCGCTGGCCTGCAGCGCGAGCAGCTCGCGCGCCGCGCGGGGGCTGACGCTCGCGCCCGCGGCGAGCACGCGCAGTTCGGCCTCGCGCTGGCGCCAGGCCATGTCCGCCACGCGCGGGCCGGACCAGGTGTGCAGCGTGTGCGGGTCGCCCCAGGTGGTCACGCGCTGCTCGCCCTGCGGCCAGGGCACCGTCTCGGCCTCGGTCAGCGCCTCGTCGAGGTGGACCAGGTCGAGGCCGGCCTCGGCGGCCCGTGCGACGAACGCGGCCAGGAAGGCCGGCCCCTCGTGCCACCAGTGGCCGAACAGCTCGGTGTCGAACGCGAGCACGGCGAGCCCGCCGGCGGCGACGCGCTCCACGCAGGCGGCGACGAACTCGGCGGCGTCGGAGCGCACCTGCTCCAGCGCTCGGGCCGGGTCGTAGACGGCGCCGTCGTTGGCCCACGGATGGTGGTCGCGGCTCGTGCGGTGATGGTGGTCGCGATACGCGGCGCGCCCCGGGTACCCCTCTGCGCCCCAGACGAGGTCGATCAGCGCGCGGTCGATCGGCACGAGCAGCGGCCCGGCGTCGCTGCGCAGCGGCGTCAGGTGCCGCGGGTCGCCCAGGCCGAAGACGTCGGTCAGCTCGACGCAGGCGGCGTGCACGCCGGCGGCCTCCAGCAGCGGGTCGAGCCACGGGCCGTGCGCGCACTCGGGCAGCCAGAACCCGCCGCGCCAGCCGTCGCCGAACCGGCGCCGGTGGCTCTCGATGCCGGTCTGCACCTGAAGCCGGACGCCCGAGTCGGTGGCCAGCAGCGGCAGGATCGCGTGCGTCGCGCTGCTCGTCCAGGCGGCGTGCGGCGCCAGGCGCTCCAGCAGGCCGTCGCCGATCGCCTCCAGCCCGGCGAGCGCCGTCGCGTACTCGCCGGCGGCGCGCTCCAGCTCGTCGGCCTCGGCCTCGTGGCCGGCAGCACGGAACGCCTCGATGTCGAGCTCGTGCGAGGCGGGTCGCACGTCGCGGACGAAGGTGCGACAGCGCTCGAGCGCCCCCGGCGCCTCGAGCTGGTCGCACAGGACCGGCGTCAGCGACAGCGTCAGCGGCGCACCGGCGTCGAGCAGGCCGACGAGCGGCAGGTACGAGGTTGCGACGGCCTCCCAGAGCCACTCCTCGCCGAACGGCCAGGTGCCGAAGCCCTCGACGTAGGGCATGTGGGTGTGGAGGACGAGGGCGACCTTGCCGGGACGGGTCATCGGCTCACCCGCGGCAGACCGCGACGAAGTCCAGCGCGCGGTCCAGGTCGCACGCGTCCTCACGCATGAGCTTGAAGTCGGACGCGCTGATCGCCGGCGTGAAGCGGTCGTAGAACGGCCTGGTGATCCGCAGGCCCGCGTGAATCCGGTCCCAGCCCAGGTGCCGGATCGCGAATTCGTGCACGCCCAGCTTGCGCGCGTGGAACAGGCCGAACAGCTCGACGTCGCCGTGGTGGGCGGCGCACAGTTCGCGGAACTCGCCCGCGCGGTACTCGTGGACGTGCCACGGATTGCCCGAGCGATCGGCGCCGTCCGGCGCGAGTGTCAGGACGTTCGGCGTCGAGACGAACGCCACGCCGTCCGTGCCTGCGATCTGGCGGAAATGCTCCAGCACGTCGCCCGGGTTGGTCACATGCTCGATCGTCTGCAGGAAGACGACCGCGTCACACGGCTCGTCGAACGCGTCGATCAGCGTGCGCTCAAACCGCACGCCGGGACGCGTGTACCGGGCGGCGGCGTGCGCGTGAGCGTCGGGGTTGGCGTCGACGCCGACGACGCTCGCCGCCGCGCGGCCGAGGATGTCGGTGCCGTAGCCCTCGCCGCAGGCCATGTCGACGACGCGCAGGCCGCCCACCCGGGACGCGATCCACTCGTAGACCACGAGGTGGCGCTGGAACCAGTAGTTCTCCTCGGGCACGTCCGGGAGCGTTCGCTCACCGGTCAGCTCCAGCGGCGGCACGCCGTCGGGCTGGTCGCGCTGGAAGACGCGCGGGGCGTCGGGATCGGTGCGCTCGGGGGCGGCGGGATCGGCCATCGAGCCGGGGACGGTAGCGACCGCGAACCGGCGTGCGACGCCCAGCCCCGCGGCTACGATCGGAGCCGTGCAGCGCCCGATGCGTCCCGCGAGCCTCGGGATCGGGGCGCTCCTCCTGACCCTCGCCGTGCTGACGGGCGCGGGTTCGGCCGCTGCTGCGGGCGCGCCGTCGGCGGCGCCCGTGCTCGCGGGGGCGTTCGAGGCGACAGTCGCCGGCTCCGGCCACTACGAGCTGCGCGCGACGCTCACCGGCGGCGGCTCGTTCACGGTCAAGAGCGACCCGGCGTGGACGGCCGTCTACCCGCGGGTGATCCTGCCCGAGGCGTCCGTCAGCGCCCTGCACCTGGTGCCGGCGCCGGACGCCGGGCGCTCGTCCGTCCAGGGCAGCACCTGGCGCATCGGAGGTTCGCTGCCGGGGCTGGGCCCGAACCCGCTGACGCTCGTCAGCTGCCTCGGCGTCCTGCAGACCCCCGCGCTCGCGACCGCCGCCGACGCGCCCGCCGTCGACGCGACCGGCGCCCGGGTGCAGGTCGCGCTCCCGGCACTCCCGGGGATCGCCCCCGTGACCAGCAGCTGCACCCCGTCCCAGGCGGACGGGCGCACGTCGTGGACCGGCGACCTGCGCACGTGGACGGCGGGGCTCCTGACGACATCGACGCAGGAACTGCTGAGCGAAAACGCGCTGCAGCGACCGGCCGACGTGACCACGGTCGCGGGCGCCGAGGGACGCACGATCGGCGTCTGCCACGTCGCCGGGGCCTGTGACCAGGACCTGCGCTGGACCGGCTCCGTGACGCTCGTCAAGCGTTGCCGCAACTTCGCCGGCGTGGCCCTCGCCGGCGGGAGCGGCGCGTTCAGCTGCGCCAGCCCGTGCCGCGAGCGCAGCTGCAGCCTGGAGCAGGCACGGGTCCTGCGCCCTGCCGGCGTCATGCGTCCTCGCCGCGGCGCGATCAGCGCGCCGGCTGCCTGCTACGGCGACTCGGCCTGCACCGGGACCGCCGACCTGCGCGCCGGCGCCACGGTCCTCGGCCGTGCGCGGTTCCGGCTGCGGCCCACCGGGGCGGGGACGGTCGCGGTGCGCATGACCGCAGCGGGCGGTGCGCGCCTGCGTCGATCCGCGAGCCTGCGCGCCACACTGACCCTGCGCCTGACCGGCGGCGCGCTGCGCGCCCCGGCGAGCACCCAGGTACGCCTGCGCGCTTGACTTCGCCCGCGCGGGCTGGTGTGGTCACGGCATGCGCCGAGCCGCGATCGTGCTGACCGTGGCCCTGGCCCTCGGGCTCAGCGCCGCACCGGCGCCGGCCTTCGACACCGGGCCGCACTCGGACATCAGCCGTGACGCGCTGAACGCCGAAGGCTTCGGGAGGACGGCCGCCGACGTCGCCAACGTCAACAACTGGTTCGTCGATCTCTATTCGAACGCGAAGTCCGTCCCCCACTCCGGCCACAGCAGCTTCTTCAAGGAACTGCTCGGCGAGGCATTCGGGTCACGCGAGCACTGGTCCCAGGACGTCGTCGATGCCGCGGTCTTCTCGCACTTCGACTCCGAGCTGCCGTACCTCGCGAGCGTCCAGGGGGCGCAGCGCGAATGGAACCGCCTGAACCGCGCGACCGGACGGCTCGCCCGCCGCGCGCGGGACCAGCGCAACCCGCTCGGGCTGCTGACGGTGATCGGGATGAGCCTGCACCAGCTCGAGGATTTCTACTCACACTCGAACTGGATCGAGCCGCAGGGCGTGACCGGGGTCGACGGCCCCGACTGGGCCCGGCTCCCGTTCGGCGGCACCCCCACCTGGTACGACCTGGCGCCGGAGTCCCGCGGCGGCCTGAACGTGTACGTCGGGGGCACGACGGGGCGCACCCGCAAGCACGGCGGGTGGAACTGGGACCGCAACCGCTCGCTGAAGACCGGCATCGCCAAGGACTGGCCGGGACGCCCCGGATACGCCAACGCCCACATCGCCTCGTACTTCGCCGCTCGGCAGTGGGTGCGCGGCCTCCGCGCCTGGGTGGCGGACGACGCTTTCTGGGCCGCCGCCCAGCGCTTCAGCCAGCGGTACGGCGGCGAGCTGGACCACGACCTGTCGGGCGCGACCTGGATCGGAATGTTCTCCGGGCACTGGCAGGGCCAGGGCGAACCCTGCAACCCCGAGTTCTCGACCAGCCCGTGCGGCGATCGCAACGGGCCCGGCGGAGACCTGTTCGCCCTGCGCTCGGCGAACGAGAGCTACTTCGAGGACCGCGGCAGGACGCACTTCCGCAAGCTCTTCGAGCGCTGGATCGTGCCGCTCGCCGCCCGTCAGCCGACGGGTGACGTGTTCCCGCTCAGCTCCAGCCAGGGCCTGCAGCGCTCGACGCGGTTCGTGCGGCTGCAGGTGCTGAAGATGCGCGGCATCGACCTCGGCGACATCGGTCCTGACCGCGCCGACATCTACGCCCGCGCGACCATCGGCGGGCAGCGATTCCTCTCGGGCGAGATCAACAACCGCGACAGCTACGCGTTCCCACGGCCCAACGCGCCGTTCGCGTTCCTCAAGGCGCTGCCGACCGCCGGCACGTTCGGCGCGCCGCTGACATCACTGCAGGTCGAGGTCCGCACCAGTTCTGCGCGCTACGCCGGCACCGACGACGACGTGTTCCTGACCGTCGGCCCCGGCCTGCGGTTCCCGCTGGACAAACGCCTGTACGACGACTTCGAGCGCGGCGATCGCGACACCTACAGCGTCCCGATCGACGACGCGGTCCGCGCCGGCCTGACGGTCGGCGACCTGCAGCGCGTGCAGATCGAGAAGTCCCGCGACGGCGTCGCCGGCGGCTGGAAGCTGCGCGGGGTGAAGGTGATCGCCAATGGCCGCGTGGCCTACGCGCGCGACGGCATCGAGCGCTGGCTCGAGGACGACCACCGCGCCTGGCAGGCGCCGGACTTCGTGCGGTCCGCTCCGACGGGCGCGGCCGTCCCCGTCACGCTGGACCTCTACGACGACGACCCGCTGATCTACGGCAGCGACGACCACGGCGACCTCGAGCCGTTCGACCGCCGCCGGACGCTGGCGCTGGGCTACGTCCCCGGGCCGCTCGTCGAGCGCCAGACGATTGGCGGCAGCACGCTCGGCGGCCGTCTGGGCGACAGCGACAAGGCGAAGGTCGTCTACCGCCTCGACACGCTGACGCCGACCGCGACGCCGCCACCCCTCGTCACCCCGCCGGTCGTGACGCCGCCAGTCGTCGTGACGCCGCCCGTCGTCGTCGACCCGCCGCCGCCGGCTGCGAAGCCGGACCTCGTGATCTCGGCGATGGACTACGACGCGATCAACGGCTACTTCTTCACGGTCAAGAACCAGGGCGCCGGAGCCGCCGGGCCATTCACCGTCGATGTTCCGGGCTTCAAGGCGTTCGCCTTCGCCGGGCTCGCGGCCGGGGCGTCGATCACCCAGGGCTACACGTTCACGTGCGTCACCGGCACCCGCGAGGCGCGGGCAGACTCGCTCGCACAGGTCGTGGAGACCGACGAGACGAACAACACCCGGTCGTTCACCCCGCTCTGCATCGGCTGACGCGCGGCTAGGCGGCGGCGAGCGATTCGGCCGCCGCCGCGCGCGCCGGCGGCCGTGCGGCGACGCGCACCTCACCGCCACGCGACGGCGACGTCGTGATGAACCGCGGGACGCCCCGCTCGGGCTCGCCGACCGGCTCCAGGTGCAGGTTGCGCGTGATCGCGTGGAGGACGACCTGCATCTCCATCTGCGCGAACTGCGCGCCGATGCAGCGCCGCATCCCGCCGCCGAAGGGGATCCACGTGTACGTGCCGGGCTTGGTGTCCAGCCAGCGCTCGGGCCGGAACTCGAGCGGGTCGGGGTACACGTCGGCGTTGCGATGCACGAGGAAGATGCTGGGCGCCAGGACCGCGCCCTTCGGGTAGGTGACGCCCGCGATCTCGTAGGGCTCCTGGAGCGTGCGCAGCACGTTGTTCAGCACCGGCCGCAGACGCAGCGCCTCGCGGAACACGGCCTCGGCGTAGACGCTGGACGTGCCCGTACTCGCCTCCAGCTCGAGCAGTTCCAGGCGCTCGGGGTCGCGAGTCAGGCGCTCGAACGCCCACGACAGGGCGGTCGCCGTCGTCTCGTGCCCGGCGACGATCAGCGTGACGATCTCGTCGCGGATCTCGGCGTCGGTCAGCGCGACGCCCTGCTCGTCGCGGGCGAGCATCAGCAGCGAGAGGATGTCGTCGCGCTGCTCCAGGTCGGCGACCGCGCGGCGCTCCGCGATCAGCCGGTACATCGCCTCGTCGACCGGGCCGAGGACGGGCCGGTGAAGGCGCCGCACGAGCGGGTGGTCGGGCCCCAGCATCGTCGGGAGCATCAGGTTGCGCGGTCGGCCGATCCACTCGAGCAGGCGGTCGATCGGCGTCGCCAGGCGATCGCGCTCCTCCCGCTCGCGCACGCCGAGGACGACCTCGAGGATCACTTCGAGCGCGATCGCGGTCATGTGCGGGCGCAGGCTGAACGCACCGCCGCGCGGCATCCGCGCGACGCGCGACTCGGCAGCGCGCTCCATCGCCGCCTGCCAGCCCGCGAGCCGGTCGCCGTGGAACTGCGGCAGCAGCAGGCGCCGCTGGCGCAGGTGCTCGTCCTCGTCCACGAGCAGAATCGCGTGCGGCCCCAGCGTCGTGCGCAGGATCTCGTTGGCGTCCCCGGCGTGGGCGACGGTCGGCGGCGCCGTGAAGACCGCCTTGATGTCCTCCGGGTCGGCGAACACGTGCCACGGGCGCCGTTCGAGGCGGATCTGGAACGTGTCGCCGTACTTGACCTGCTGCGCCGTGATGTACTCGCCCTCGCCCCGCAGGATCCGGGCGAGCTGAACGGGCTGGGGCGCGCGCGGGCCCGGGAACGTGGAGCGGGACATCTGCCGACGTTACGCGGGTCCGCGCGTGCCGATGGGTGACATCGATCACGCTTCGGGCAGCCGGGGTGAGCACGCGTGGCTACCCTCCTGACCCTCATGGCCGCCCCCGCGACTCCCGAGGCGATCCGCGACGTCAACACGCGCTACCACGACGGCGCCGCCTCCGACTACGACGCCAAGTGGGGCATCGACTGGGGCGAGGTCGGCCGCGCGCAGGTCCTCGGCAAGGTCGAGAAGGCGCTCGGCGGGCGCGACGCGCGGTTCGCCCGCGCGCTGGAGGTCGGGGCCGGGACGGGCTACTTCTCGCTGCACCTGCTGATGGCCGGCATCGTCGGCGAGGCGACGTGCACGGACATCTCCCCCGGCATGATCGACGTGCTGCGCGGGAACGCCGCGCGGCTGGGCCTGACCGTCGACGCGCGGATCGCCGACGCCGAGGGGCTGCCGTTTGCGGACGCGTCGTTCGACCTCGTCCTGGGCCATGCGGTCCTGCATCACCTGCCCGACCTCGACCAGGCCTTCCGCGAGTTCCACCGCGTGCTGCGGCCGGGCGGCGTCGTCGTCTTCGCGGGCGAGCCGTCGCGCTACGGCGACCGCATCGCCACCGTGCCCAAGCGTGCCGCGACCGCGGTCGCGCCGGCCTGGCGCCTGGCGATGGGCGCCTCGCGCGCGCCCGCGGGACACGCCGACGGCGGCGAGGAGAACCACGAGCTGGAACGCCATGTGGACGTCCACGCGTTCCTCCCGGGCGATCTGGCCGGGTTCGCGCGGCGCGCGGGGTTCGATCGCGTCGACGTGCGCGGCGAGGAACTGCTGGCGAACTGGTTCGGCTGGACGAACCGCGCGCTCGAGGCGACGGCCGTCGCCGACGAAGTGCCGATGGCGTGGAAGCAGTACGCGTTCCGCGGGTATCTCGCGCTGCAGAAGGTGGACCGCGGCCTGCTCGAGGGCCGGCTGCCGGCGGCCGTCTTCTACAACCTGCTGCTCAGCGCCCGCAAGTAGTCGGCGCGGTCGGCGAACGACGCGCGCAGCTCCTCGGTCAGCTCGCCGACGAACTCCGCGCGGTATGCCGTGTCCGTGAGCACCGCGATCGCGTAGTAGAGGCCGCTGAACGCCGCGATCGCCCCGGACACGCGGAGCAGCTCGTGTGAGATCTCGACGCCGAACACGTCGAGGACGCTCGTCGGCCGATGCCCGATCCAGGTGGCGATCACCTCGGGACTGAGCGCGAGCAGCCCGAAGGCGACGAAGAACCCGGCGACCGCCGCGCTCACGACGACCACCTGCAGCATCTGCGAGACGAACAGGACCAGGCCGACGTTGAGTCGCTGGCGGCGGTCCAGCGGCGGGGCGGGCGGGTCGACCTTGATCGCGGCCTCCAGCGTGCGGACCTCGCCCGGGATGCGCACGGCGAGGAACACGACCCCGACCGCCGCGAGCAGCCCTGCCGCAGCGGTCAGCCGCAGGGCGTCCATGTCGGCGAAGACCTGCCAGACCTCGGTCGTCAGGAACAGGACGACGGCGAACAGCATGAGCAGCGGGACCGCGCGCGCCAGCAGGTGGGCGGCGGTCGTGAGCTGCTCGGAGAGGCGCCGCACGGCCCAGCGGACGATGTACAGCAGGCCGTACCCGATCACGCCGTAGAGCAGGGCCAGCAGCAGCAGGTTGGAGCCGGCCGTGACCAGCGCGCTCGTGTACTGCCCGCCGAAGATCAGCGGCAGCAGCGCCGGGACGAGGACGAACCCCGCGAGCTCGGGCGTGCCGATGTCGTCGGGCCGGGCGAAGGCGGCGCGGCCCCGCAGCCGGTTCGACACGGCGACGGCTGCGGCGAGGATCGCCAGACCGCCGGCCAGCGCACCGAGATTTGCCGCCAGCGACCACTGCAGGTCGATCGCGCCCAGGACCTCGCCGAGCAGCACCAGGGCGAGCAGCGGCGACGCGCGCGTCCAGACGTCCTCACGCGCGCTGTAGCCGGCGATGAACAGCGGCAGCCCGGCGCGGCGGAAGCGGCGCTCGTAGGCCTCGACGTCCTGCACGCCGCGAGCGTACGCGGCGGTGCGGCGGGAGGGCCGTGAGGCCTACGCGTCGCCCGCCCCCGCGGCGCGGTAGCGCTCGATCGTGATCCGGCGCTCCTGCGCGTGGTCGACGATCGGCGCCGGGTAGTCGGTGCCGATGATGCAGCCCGCGGCCGCCTGTTCCTCGGCGCTCATGGTCCACGGCTCGGCGAGCTGGTCGTCGCGGACGCCGGCGAGCTCGGGCACCCAGCGCCGCACGTACGTCCCGTCCGGGTCGAACTTCTGCTGCTGCAGGATCGGGTTGAAGATGCGGCGGAAGTACGGCGCCGGATCGACGCCCGTCGAGGCGATCCACTGCCAGTTGCCGTTGTTCTGCGCGGGCTCGCCGTCGAGCAGGAGACGCTCGAACCAGGCCTCGCCCGCGCGCCAGTCCAGGTGCAGGTCCTTCGTCAGGAACGAGCCGACGACCATGCGCGCGCGGTTGTGCATCCAGCCCGTCGCCGCGAGCTGGCGCATGCCGGCGTCGACCAGCGGGTACCCGGTGCGGCCCTGCTGCCAGGCGTCCAGCAGCTCCGCGTCGAGGTCCCATTCCAGGTCGCGGTAGCGCTCCTGGTACTCCAGCCGCGCGTTGCCCGGGAAGTGCAGCAGGACGTGCGCATAGAAGTCGCGCCAGGCGAGCTGGCGCACGAACGCCGCGGCGCCGTCGCCGCCGCGGGCCATCGCGCGGCTCTCCAGCTCGCGCGGGCTGACGCAGCCCCAGCGCAGGTAGGCCGACAGGCCGCTCGTCCCGCCCGACAGCGTGTCGTGCCGCTCGCCGTAGGCGTCGATCGGCCCGTCGATCCACGCGGCCATCGCCGCCCTCCCCGGCGCCTCGCCGGGAACGCAGAACGGCTGCGGCAGCTCGTCGGCGAGCGCCGGCGCCGTCGGCAGCTCGCCGGGGTCCAGGCCGTCCGGGAGCGCGATCCGCGACGGGGCCTTCACCAGGCGGCGGCGCTCGAGCAGCTCCCACTGCTTCCAGAACGGCGTGAACACCGTCATCGGCTTGCCGGCCTTGGTCCGCGGGAGCGAGACGTCGGCGCAATAGTTGCCCGGCTGCGGGCGGGCTGCGATGCCGGCCCCGGTGAGCGCCGCCGTCACCGCGGCGTCGCGCTCGCGAGCGAAGGCGGAGACGTCGCTCGTCCACAGGACCGTCCGCGCCCCGGCCTCCTTCGCCAGCGCGACCAGCTCGGCCTCCGCCCGGCCGTGGCGGACGGCGAGCCGGCCGCCGCGCGCGGTCAGCTCGGCGTCCAGCGCGCGCAGGCAGTCGAGCATGAACGCCGTCCGCGGCCCGCTCGCGAAGCGCCCGTGCAGCAGACGGTCGTCGAGGACGAACACCGGGACGACGTGGTCGTGCTCGGCGACGGCGGCCGCGAGCGCCGGGTGATCGTGCACCCGCAGGTCGCGGCGAAACCAGATGATCGCCGTGCCGGCCACGCGGCTGACCCTAGTTGTCCGCGATCCGACAGGGCGGCGCCGGACGTAGACTCGACGAGATGCCCGACCGCGTCGTCCAGGACTTCCCGATCTTCGCCCTCGACCTCGTCGCCCTGCCGAGCGAGGTCGTGCCGCTGCACATCTTCGAGGATCGCTACCGGGCGATGATGGCCGAGGTGCTCGATGACGACAGCGAGTTCGGGATCGTCTGGACGGCGCCCGACGGCCTGCGGAACGTCGGCTGCGCGATGGAGATCACGAGCGTGCTCGAGCGCCTCGAGGACGGCCGTCTGAACATCCTCACCGCGGGGACGCGGCCCTTCCGGATCATCGAGCTCGGCGCCGAGCTGCCCTACCCGACGGCGACCGTCGAGTTTCTGCAGGACGCCGACGAGCCGGTGGACGACGACGCGCTGGAGACCGCGCGCGAGGTGTACGCCGAGCTCGTCGAGGAGGCGACCGACAAGGAGCCCGAGCCGGAGCGCCTGGCTGCGATGGACGCGTACGCGATGGCCGCGACCGTGGACTTCGGCTCCGAGGCCAAGCAGCAGCTGCTGGACCTGCGGTCCGAGGCGGCGCGCATGCGCCTGGTGACGCGCCTGATCCGCGCCGCGGTCAAGCGGTTGGAGTTCGTCGAGCGGGCGCTGACCCGCGCCCGCTCGAACGGCAAGGTCCGGTTCGGCTGAGGCACGCCGTCGTCAACCGGATCCAGCTGCGCGAGCCGCTCGGAGCGGCCCTGCGAGTACTGCGTCCGACGCTTTGTGTCGTGAGGCACTCCCGTGCGGTACGGTCGGTCGCACATGCTGGTCGGCGACGTCGCCGACCCATCAACAGCGATCGTCGAGGAGGTCGAGATGCAGAAGTTTGAGCGGGAGTCGATGGAAGTGGCGCTTCAGGGTGACGGCCTTGATGTTCGCGTTGAAGATGCCGGTGGGATGTCGGTCGGCATGTTCCGACTCCCGGCCGGAACGGACCTCCGTCCGGCGCTCAACGGCCTCGAGGGCAACCTCTGCCAGTGTCCCCATTGGGGGTACATGCTCAAGGGGACCTTGCGCATGCATACCGCGAACGGCGCGCAGGAGTATCTCGCCGGGCAGGCGTTCTACTGGGCCCCCGGCCACGCGCCCGAGGCAGTCGACGACGTCGAGTACGTGGACTTTTCGCCCGCTGCCGAGTTGCACGCGGTCCTGGACCACGTCAAGCGGCAGTCAACGCCGTAGCGCGCGTGTCGACCTGCCCCCAGCGTTCAGGCATGCACCCAGCGGCGGGCCGCGCGAGGCTACGGCGACTGTGCGACGCCGAGTGAGTTGGCGCCAAAGACCTTCGGCGCCCCCTTCTCGTAGTAGACGTCGAGCTCGGTGATCGTGAACCCGGCCCCGGTCAGCAGGTCGGCGATCGGCCGGGTCAGGTGGCACCCACCGAAGAGCCGCTTCTGCACCGGCTCCAGGCGGTGCTGCCACCGACGCACGCCCGCGTCGGGCGCCAATCCGTGCTCGACGAAATGCAGTGTGCCGCCGGGCTTCAAGACGCGCCGCAGCTCGCGTAGCGCGGCCGTGATGTCGGGGATCGTGCACATCGTCCACGTCGACAGTGCAGCGTCGAAACGGTCATCGGCAAACGGCAGCGACGCCCCGTCCAGACCAGCACGCTCGACGGGGACACTCGACTGGATGATGCGTTTGCCGGCAAGCTTCCAGCCGAGGTCCGCCGGTTCCACCGCGGCTACCGCGGTGACCGCCGCCGGATAGAAGGGGACGTTGAGACCGGAGCCAAAGCCGATCTCCACGACGTCGCCCACGAGTCCGTCGCAGGCCCGCCGCCGCTGCGGCCCGGCCTCCTTCATGTTGCACGCGACATCGATGACCCGCGGCAAAATCTGTTCGTTGTACACGCCCATGTTCAGCTTCCCTCCCAGCTCCCCTTGTCCGGCATGACGGGCGCCCTGCTCCATCCGTCGTGTCGCCCACCAGCGTCCCCGTCACGCCTGCGACGGCATCCAGCGCGTTCCCGTCCGCCACACAACAACCTCCCTCGGAGATGACCACTCCTACACGACCGCACCCCGCCCGGTCAACCCGACTCTGCGTGAGCTACACCTGACCACGGATCGCGTACCGCCGCTCCTGCTTCTCGTCCGAGGCGGGAGCGCGGCGCAAGCCCATGGAACCTGGGATCCTGACCGAGCCCGAATGGACCCATGATGATGACGGGCGCGTGATGATGAAGATGAGCCCCCCGGCCGGCGATCCCGACGCGCCGCCCTCACTCGCGGGCGCCGTCGGCGGCACGCTTGGCATGCTTGAGTCGGCCCTGCCGGCGGTCGTCTTCGTCGCCGTCTACAGCCTCTCCGGTTCGAACACGAACCTCTCGGCGATCGTCGCGGTCGGACTCGCACTCCTCCTGACCGCGGCCCGCCTTGTGCGCCGCGAGTCGCCGCGGCACGCCCTGTCCGGACTCGTCGGCCTCGCATTCGCCGCATTCGTCGCGGCGCGCAGCGGGCGCGCGGAGGACTTCTTCCTGCCCGGCCTGCTTGCCAACGCGGCCTACGCGTCGGCGTTCGTCATCTCGATCGCGGCGCGCCGCCCGCTCGTCGGCATCGTCGTCGGCGCGCTCGACGGCGAGGGCCAGGACTGGCGCGATGAGCCGGACCGTCTGCGTGCGTTCACGCGTGCCAGCTGGCTGTGGGCCGGGATCTTCCTGACGCGCCTTGCGGTCCAGCTGCCGCTGTATCTGGCGGGCGCGGTCTTCGCGCTCGGCGTCGCGAAGACGGCGATGGGCATCCCGCTGTTCGC
>JBKJRO010000119.1:0-6037 GCA_046594555.1 Solirubrobacteraceae bacterium | reverse complement strand
CGGCTAAAGCGATGAGCTCGTCGGTCATGTCGCCCGGAGCGGACACCACGACGACGACGGAAAAGCCCTTGCGGCGCTCCGCGATCGCGCGCTCGGCGGCGCGCTGGATCTTTTCCGGGTCGGCGACGGAGGTGCCGCCGAACTTCATGACGATGGTGCCCTGGCTCATGCGGACAGCAAGGATACGAAGGGGCCGCGGCTACAGCTCGCGGCGGCCCGTCAGCGCCCGGCCGAGCGTCAGCTCGTCCGCGTACTCCAGGTCGCTGCCCATCGGCAGGCCGGAGGCCAGGCGCGTCACCGAGACTCCGGGCGCACGCTCGTGCAGCTCGCGGGCGATATGCAGCGCCGTGGCCTCGCCGATGGTCGTGGGGTTCGTCGCCAGGACGACCTCGCGCACGGGCGGGTCGGCGCGCTCGACGCGGACGATCAGCTGCTCGAGCTTCAGGTCCTCCGGGTCCACCCCGTCGATCGGCGACAGCGCGCCGCCGAGCACGTGGTAGCGCCCGCGGAACTCGTGCGTGCGCTCCATCGGGATGATGTCGCCGGGCTCCTCGACGACGCAGATCAGCGCCGCGTCGCGGCGCTCGTCGAGGCAGATCGTGCAGCGCGGCCCCTCGGCGAGGTTGAAGCAGACCTCGCAGAAGCCGATCCGCTCCTTGACCTCGCGGATCGCGTCGGCCAGGGCCAGGGCGTCCTGCGGCTCGACGCGCAGGATGTGGAACGCCAGGCGCTGCGCGGTGCGCGGCCCGATGCCCGGCAGCTTGCCGAGCTCGGTGATCAGGCGCTGGACGGGCGCGGCGTGCACTAGCGGGGCACCGGCCGCTACATCCCGGGGATGCCGAGGCCGCCGAGCCCGCCGGCCAGGCCGCCCAGCCGCGACTCGGCCAGGCTCTGGGCCGCGCGGATCGCCTCGTTCGTCGCCGCGACGACCATGTCCTGCAGCAGCTCGGGGTCCTCGGGATCGATCGCCTCGGGGTCGATCGTGACCGACTTGATCACCAGGTCGCCGCTGATCTTCACGGTGACCATCCCGCCGCCGGCCGACGCCCCGGTCTCCTCGTGCTTCAGCTGCTCCTGGGCCTCCACCATGTCCTGCTGCAGCTTCTGCACCTGGCGCATCATCTGCTGCATGTTCGGGGGCTGGGGCATCAGGTTCCTGCTTCCTGGTCGGGCGCGGACTCCGGGACCGCGACGATCTCCTCGGCGTCGAACTCTTGCACGATCCGGGCGACCAGCTCGTCACCGGAGAGCTCCTCCGCGAGGGCCTCCTCCTCCGCGAACTCGTGCAGCTCGTAGTCCACGCGCAGCGCGACGCCGGTCAGGGCGTGCAGCGCCTCGGCGACCGCGCGGCGGTGCTCGCCGTTCTCCGCGGCCATGCGGCGGTTGAACGAGTCGTCGTGCGGGAACGCGACGACGACGAGATGGCCGGTGATCGCGACCGGCCGCGCCTTGCGCAGCGCGGCGGCGAGCAGCGGGAAGTCGGCGGCGACGGACTCCAGCGCCGCCGGCCACAGACCGGACAGCTCGGCGAGGTCGAGCGTCACGACGGCGGGCGCCGGGTCGGGGGCCGGCGCCCGTACCGCTGCGACGGCCGGTGCCGGGTCGGGGGCCGGCGCCGGTGCCGCTGCGACGGCCGGTGCGACGACAGCCTGCTGCCGCGCGGGATCGGGCCGCGCGGGCTCTGCGGGCTGCGGCTCGGGCGGCGCCGCCTGCTCCGGCACGACCGCGACCGCGACGGCGGGCGGCGGCGATCCGCCGGCGAGCGCCGCCTCCAGCCGGCCGATGCGCGCCAGCAGCGCCTTGGTCGAGGGGTCCACCTCGGGCGTGGCGGCCTTGACCAGCGCCAGTTCGAGCTGCGTTCGCGGGTCGGCGCCGTCCTTCATCGCCCGCATCGCGACGGCGAGCAGGTCGAGCAGCCGGACGACGTCGGCCTCGGTCACGCGCTCGGCCTGCTCGACCAGGCGCGCGTCGCGCTCGTCCGTCAAGCGCATCGACGCCGGCAGGCGGCCGAGCGTGCGGACGACCAGCAGCTCGCGGGCGTGCGTCTCCAGGTCGCGGGCGGCGATGCCGAGGTCGCGACCCGTCGCCGCCAGGCGCGCCACAGCCTCCAGCGCCCCGCGCGCGTCGCCCGCGGCGACGGCGTCGAACGCCCCGAAGACGACGTCCTCGTCCGCGACGCCCAGGACCGCCAGCACGTCGGGCGCGGTGATCGAGGTGCCGGTGTAGGTGACGAGCTGCTCCAGCGTCCCGAGCGCGTCGCGGAACGACCCGGTGGCGTGGCGGGCCAGCAGCGCCAGCGCGTCGGGGGCGATCTCGATGCCCTCCTGCGCCGACACGCGGCGCAGCACGGACGAGAGCTGCTCGGCCGTCGGCCGCGTGAAGTCGAAGCGATGGCAGCGATCGACGACGGTCGGCAGCACCTTCTGCGCCTCGGTCGTCGCGAGCACGAAGATCGTGTCCGGCGGCGGCTCCTCGAGGGTCTTGAGGAAGGCGTTCCAGGCCTGTGGGGACAGCATGTGCGCCTCGTCGAGGATGTAGACCTTGGAGCGGCCGCTGACCGGGGCGAAGGCGACGCTCTCGCGCAGCCCGCGGATGTCGTCGACCGAGTTGTTCGACGCGGCGTCCATCTCGATCACGTCGAGCGAGGTGGCGTTCTGGATCGCCACGCACGACGCGCACACACCGCACGGCTCGGTCGTCGGGCCCTGCTCGCAGTTCAGGCAGGCGGCCAGGATCTTGGCCATCGACGTCTTGCCGGTGCCGCGCGAGCCGACGAACAGGTACGCGTGATGGACTTTGCCCTGCTCGAGCGCGTTGCGCAGCGTGCGCACGACGTGCTCCTGCCCGACGACATCCGCGAAGCTGCGCGGACGGTGACGGCGGTAGAGCGAGGGGCCGGCGGACACGCAGCCGAGTCTAGATGCACGACCCGGAGCGAGGATTCGCGGCGGATCCGGGCAACGGGTTGCGGGGTAGGGTGAGCGGCGATGCCCGACCCCGCACTGCTCGAGGACCTGCTGACGTGGCTGCGCATTCCCTCGATCTCCACAGGCGGCGGGACCGCGGAGGACCTCGAGCGGGCCGCGCAGTTCGTCGTCGACCGCGTGGTGGCCGCCGGCGGGACGGGCGAGCTGGTGACCATCGACGGCGGCAGCCCGCTGGCCGTCGGCGAACTGCGCGCCGCGGACCCGGGCGCGCCCACCGTGCTCATCTACGGCCACTACGACGTCCAGTCGGTCGGTCCCGCGGAGGCCTGGACCTCGCCCCCGTTTGAGCCCGAGGTCCGCGACGGCCGCCTCTACGGCCGCGGCGCCTCCGACGACAAGGGCAACTTCCTGCCGCTGCTGCACGAGGCCTGCGCACTGGCTCGCGCGGGCGCGCTGCCGGTCCACGTGCGCGTGCTGGTCGAAGGCGAGGAGGAGACCAACGGCGCCTCGGTCAGCGCCTGGGCGCGAGCGGACGCGCGCGGCGCCGACTGCGCGATCGTGTTCGACAGCGGCATGGAGGACGCGCGAACGCCGGCGATCTGCGTCGGCCTGCGCGGCTTCGTCACCGCCACGATCGAGCTCGAGTGCCAGCCGCGCGACCTGCACTCCGGGCTGTACGGCGGCAGCGTGCTGAACGCGCTGCACGTGCTGCACGGCGCGCTGGCGAACATCCTGCCGGACGCGCGCGGCGCGGTGGGCGACGAGCTGCGGGCCGGCGTGCAGGCGCCGAGCCCGGCCGAGCTGGAGTCGTGGGCGCGCCTGCGCCCGGGCGACGAGATCCTCGGCGAGGTCGGCGCGCGGCCCCTCTACCCGCAGGCCGGAGCGGAGTACCGCGTCCGCAACGGCTGTGAGCCGTCGGTCGAGGTCAACTGGATCGAGGCCGGAGGCCCGCGCACGATCGTGCCCGCCCGGGCACGCGCCTACGTGACGATGCGGCTGGCCCCGCGGCAGGACCCGGAGCTGCTGCGGGCGACGCTCGACGGACTGCTGCGGCGGGACCTGCCGGATGGCGCGAGCATGGACATCACCTGGGCGACCGCCTCGCCCGCGCTGTTCGAGCCCGAACTGCCGGCGATGCAGCTCGCGGCGGCCGCGATCGAGCGGGCGACCGGGATGGCGCCGGTGTTCATCCGCAGCGGCGGATCGATCCCCGCGGTGGCCGACCTCGCCGCGCTCGGCATGCCGGTGATCGTCAGCGGCTTCGCGCTGGCCGAGGACGACATCCACGCGCCGGACGAGTCGTTCCGGCTGGAGAGCATCGACCTCTGCGCCCGGACGGCCCGCGAGCTGCTCACCGCTCTCGCCGACCTCCCGCGCGGGTGACCGGATGCGCCTGGCACGCCTGAGTGCCGTTGCGGCGGCCCTCGCCGCCGCCATCTGGGCCGTGGTGGGTCGCGGCCTGGTCAACTACGACACGCTCTACGCGCTCGTCTGGGGCCGCGACCTCGCGCACGGACGCAAGCCCGGCGTCGACGTCATCCTGGCGCCGACGCCGCACCCGCTCGGCACCGCGCTCGGCGTGCTGCTGTCGCCGCTGTCGTCCGCCGCCGACCACGGCGTCCACGGCGACAGCACGACCACCGTGGTGATCGTGCTCGCCTTCGTCGCGCTCGCCGCGCTCGGCATCCTCGTGTACCACCTCGGCGCGGCCTGGTTCGACCGCTGGGCCGGCCTGCTCGCGGCGGCGATCGTGCTGACGCGGCGGCCGGTGCTGGACTTCGGCGCGCGCGCGTACATCGACATCCCCTATGTCGTCCTCGTCCTCGGGGCGCTGCTCGTCGAGACCCGCCGGCCGCGCGCCGGGCTGCCGGTGCTCGGCCTGCTCGGGGTCGCGGGCCTGATCCGGCCTGAGGCCTGGCTGTTCGCGGGCGCCTACCTGCTGTACCTGCTCTGGGCCGGCGAGCGCGACCCGTGGCGCGTCACGACGTACCTCGCCGCGGCGGCCGCGGCCCCGCTGATCTGGCTGGCGTCCGACTGGATCATCGCCGGCGACGCGCTGCACTCGCTCACCGGGACGCGGGACAACACCCGTGAGCTCGGGCGCGTCACCGGCATCGGCCACGTCCCCACGACGGCCCCGCGGCGGATCGGCGAGATCCTGCGCGAGCCGATCCTGTTCGGAGCACTCGGCGGCCTCGTGTTCTGCTGGCTGTGGCTGCGCGACCGGGTCCGCCTGGCGCTCGCGGCCGGCATCGTCGCCCTGCTCGCGTTCACGGTGCTCGCCACCGCGGGCCTGCCGATCCTCGGCCGCTACCTGCTGCTGCCGTCGATGATCGGAGCGCTGCTGTGCGGCGCCGGCGTGTTCGGCTGGCGCCGGCTGGCGCAGGATGACCCGCACCGGCGGCCCTGGCAGGTGTTCGGCGCCGTGACGATCGCGCTGCTGCTCCTCTTCACGCCGTCGCAGGTCCACCGGATCACGGCGCTGCGCCACGCGCTCGCCCGGCAGGACCTGATCCAGGGCGACCTCGAGCGCCTGATCCGCCGCCCCCCGGGCATCGTGTCGCGGCGCTGCACCCCGATCGGCGTGCCGAACCACCGGCCGGTCCCGCTGCTGGCGCTGTGGCTGAACCTCGAGCCGCAGGCGATCGTCAGCGCCCAGGACGGCGGCCGTCAGCGCCGCGGCACCTACCTGCAGCCGGCCACTCCGGCCGTCGCCCAGGACTACATCCTCGACCCGCGTGACCGCCGGCAGGTCACCGCGCCGGCGCCGCCGGGGTTCGCCCAGGTCGCCGGCAACCGGTCCTGGCTGGTGTTCAAGCGTTGCACGCCCGGCGTGCTGATCCACGGCGGCGAGTAGCGCGCCTCAGCGACCTTGCGCGCCCGCGGGATGGGAGCGCGAGCTGGCCCGCTCACGGCGAGGCCACCCCCGCCCGCCAGTCCCGCTCCATCTGTCGCAGCATCGGCGGGTACACGATCAGGTGCCGGAACGGCCTGATCGCGGCCATGTACGCGGCCCCGAGCCGGCCGTTGGGCTTCGCGTACACGGCCAGCTGGCCGCGGTAGCCGCCGGACTCGTCCGGGACCCAGCCGATGTGCATGACCGCGTGAAC